>JAGQUR010000037.1 GCA_020438395.1 Solirubrobacterales bacterium
TCGAATGCTCGGCCATGGCCGAGGCGGAGCTTGGCCAGCCGTTCACCATTCACGGGGGTGGTTCCGACCTGGTCTTCCCCCACCACGAGAATGAGATCGCCCAGTCCGAGGCCGCTCGCGGCAGGCAGCTCGCCCGGGTCTGGATGCACAACGGCATGATCGAGACCGGCTCGGAGAAGATGTCGAAGTCGATCGGCAACATCTTCCAGCTATCCGAGGCCCTCGACGCCTACGGCCCCGAGACGGTGGTCGCCTACCTGATCTCGGGTCACTACCGCCAGCCCCTCGCCTTCGGCGAAGGCCCGCTGGAGCAGGCCGCGGCCGGCAACGAGCGGCTGCGCAATTTTCTCCGTGAGAACCCTCCCGGCCAGGAACCCGGAGCCGATGCTGCCGCCGCTGCGGAACGCTTCCGTGACGCGCTGGCCGATGACTTCAACACTCCCCGGGCGATGCGCGAGGCGTTCGACCTGGTCCGGAACGCCAACCAGCGGCCGGATGCGCCGGAACTCGCCGGGGCCGGAACGGCGCTCGCCGGAATGCTCGAGCTGGTCGGGCTCGAGTCGCTCGCGGCCGGCGGGGGAGAGGGTCCCGACCAGGCGGCACTCGATCTGCTCGAGGCGCGAAACACGGCCCGTGCCGAAAAGGACTGGGACCGCGCCGACGAGATCCGTGACCAATTGGCCGATCTCGGCTGGGAAGTGCGGGACGGGGCCGAGGGCGCCCGGCTCGTACCCCGAAGCTGAGATGGCATCGAACGAGATCATCTACGGCCGCAACCCCGTCGAAGAGGCGGAGAAGGGCCGGCGGCGCGTGCTGCGGGTCTGGAGGTCCCCTGAAACCCCGGAATCGAAGCTGGCCGAGCTCTGTGGCTCGGCTGACCATCAGGGGATCGTCGCCGAGGTTGAGCCATTTCCCTACGTGGATGGCGAGGAACTGCTTGAGGGCGACGAGTCCCTGGTCGTCGTTCTCGACCAGATTCAGGATCCCCGCAACCTGGGAGCGGTCTGCCGCTCCGCAGAGGCAGCGGGCGCGACCGGGGTGGTGATCCCCGACCGTCGCGCCGCATCGGTCACGGCCGCGGCCGCAAAGGCCTCGGCCGGCGCGGTCGAGCACCTGAAGATCGCCCGGGTCCGCAACATCAGCGACTGGATAACAGAAGCCAAGGACGCCGGATTCTGGATCTGGGGCGCCGACGGCCGTTCCGACCAGGCACCCTGGCAGGTCGACCTGACCGGAAAGACGGCCCTGGTTCTCGGGACCGAGGAAAAGGGCCTGAGGCCCCGTGTCGCGGATTCCTGCGACGGTCTGATCGCCATTCCCCAGCAGGGGAAGGTGGACTCGCTGAACGTCTCGGTGGCCGCTTCGATCCTGATTTTCGAAGCTATCCGCCAGCGATCCTGAGCCATCCGCCGGCCTATCCGGCGTCCCTCCGTCTGCAATCCGGATTGCAGACCTTTCACCCGCGAGTTGACAGAACTCTGCGCGTGTGTAAACTAATCGGAAGATAAAGGGTGAACCTCGACTTGAGTGTGAGGGTCATCTGTCAGCAAGGGCGTCCAGGGGAGGTAAGTGGCGCCACAGGCCTTCTTCTAAAGGAGAATGTGCGGTGGCTACCCCAACCTCTATTTCCCATAATCAAGCTGTTTCCGACGTCCCTGCCAGATCTGGCTCGACTGGGTCTAAACCTCGACTTGAGCCTGATGATGAGACTCTGGTCGCCTTCGCGAAGCGTGGCAAGACCGATGCTGCCGATCGTCTGATCCGGCGGTACCACAGCTTCGTACGGCTCAAGGCTTCGTCCTATTTCCTGGTCGGCGGAGACTCCGATGACCTCGTGCAGGAGGGCCTGCTGGGTCTCCACAAGGCGATTCGCGACTACCGGACCGACCGCGAGTCGAGCTTCCGCAACTTCGCCGAGCTCTGTATCACCCGTCAGATCATCACTGCGGTGAAAACCGCGACCAGGAACAAGCACGCACCGCTCAATCAGTACGTCTCCTTCGGTCAGTCGCCGGCGGCCAATACCGAGTCGGAAACCACCATGGAAGAGATCCTGCCCGGACCGACCGCCCTCGATCCGGTCAATCAGGCGATTTCATCGGAGGAGCTCGCCTCCCTCGTTTCCTGCCTGCAGGGCTCGCTTTCGGAGATGGAAAGCAGCGTTCTGGGCTACTACCTCGAGGATCGGTCCTATGAGGATGTGGCGGCGCTGCTTGGCTGCGAGACCAAGACCGTCGACAACGCCCTCCAGCGTGTAAAGCGCAAGGTCAGCAAACACCTCGAGTCACGCGACGTAGCTGTCTGACTGTCACAATCACGCCTCCTGCCCGGCTAGCTCAATTGGCTAGAGCACCTGTCTTGTAAACAGGAGGTTTCCGGTTCGACCCCGGAGCCGGGCTTCTCGTCACCTCTCTCGAACTCCATCTGTGAAGCCGAACCCGCAGCCTTAGTGCCGCGGAAGCCGCCTCACGAGACGCCAACGATGTACCGCAAAATGTACCACCGGCTCTCGGGAACTGGCAATCGTCGTCCGGGCAGCAGCAGGTTCGATCCCCGTCGGTAGCCCTCTCGACAACTCCATCGTGATCAATTCTCGGTCTGCGGGCATGAAGGATTTCCGGATCTATCCATGCGACGCATCCGTTGGTCGCCGAAACTGCTCGCAAGATCCGTATTTGGCTCTCTTAGCCCACCAAATCCGTCCTGCCCGCATGACATCCTGCGCTAGTGAAGAAGTCCCCTTATCGCAACGAACTTGAAGCGCTCCCGGACACCTACTCCGCCATCCTAGACGCGGATGTTGGCTCATTACGCAGCGCCGTGGAGGCTCTCGGCCATGGTCCAGCTGCTTTTGCTGGGTCGGGTGGGACGATGGTGCTCGCTACTCTCGCCGCCCGACTGCACGAATGGGTTTTTCGGCAACCAGGTTGTGCCTGCACAGCGCTTGAGTTGATCGACTTGCCGCAGCTTTCGGAGCGTGGCGGATTGTTGTTCTCGTCGAGCGGAAAGCATCCGGACGCCGAACGGGTCTTCTCGGAATTTGAGCGGTCGCGTTTCCGGCCCGCCGTCGTGCTAACCCACCGAGCCGTCAAAGACCTTCAAGCGAAAGCGGGGCCGGATACCCGAATCGTCCAGTTGCCAGCGCCCGCGCAGCCCGACGGTTTTTTGGCCACTGGAAGCGTGATGCAGATGACGGTCGCGCTTCTCCGGGCGTATATCGACAGTCCAAAGTTGCCCGAGTCATTGCCGCGTATCCTTGACACAGAGCCTGAACTCAGACCTGAGGTATTGGTTTTGACTTCTCCGGCGTTGGCGGCTGTAGCTCGCGATATTGAGGTTCGGCTGGTCGAGTCAGGTCTAGCATCTGTGCAAGTGGCCGACTACCGTAACTTCGCTCATGGACGACATACGGGTTTCGCGCGCAGAATCCCCGATACGACGGTTATCTCGTTGAGCGATCCGGCGTCAGAGAAGCTAGCTTCGGGGACCGTCGCAGCGCTTCCGGGCGAAGCCGATGTGCGAACGTGGCATCACGAAGGTCCTTGGACCCAAGCACTGATCGTCTTGCTGCTCCGCTCGATGCACCTAGCTGGAGAAGAAGGACTGCGCGTCGGGGTAGACGTGGCCAGACCGTCCGTACCTGAATTTGGTCGTCGTCTCTATCGGCTGCCGTTGAAGCGGCGTCTCCCGGAGCACCTGGCAGACGGCGTCGAGCGCAAACTCTTGGCGCTGGGGGCTGGCGACAGCGATGAGTTTCGCGAATTTTATCTGCGGTCACAAGATGAGTGGAGCGATCTACTTCAGGCCCAGCGCTTTGCCGCAGTTGTCCTGGACTACGACGGGACCGTCTGTTTTACATCGCAACGTCGAGACCTGCCAGATGAGCCGGTGCAGCAAGGTGTTCGGCGACTGCTCGAAAGTGGCGCGCACGTTGGTTTTGCCAGCGGGCGAGGAAAATCGCTCTACCGCGACCTCCGACGGTGGGTGCCAGATCAATTTTGGGGCCAGGTGCTCTTGGGGCTCTACAACGGGGCAGTCGAGCTCTCGCTCGATGATCCGCTTCCAGAGCTTCGCGACCCAAGCGACTGGAGTCGCAAAGTAGTCGATGCGTTAAGCGATCTACCTCTCGGTGACCGACTTGAGATCGAAGAGCGCGGCGCTCAAGTCACAGTCTCGGCGCGAGGCGCACTACAGCACGGCCGACTGGCGGAACTTGTGCGCGAGAGACTGGTGAGCGCCGAGGTTGGCGCTCAAGTGGTCGCATCCGGGCACAGCGTCGATGTCATCTCGCCTGAGACTGGGAAGACCTCGGTATTGGATGCCGCGGGCGAGCTGTGGGGCAAAGCCATCCTTGCCATAGGCGACCAGGGGCAAATCGGGGGCAACGATCATGCCTTGTTAGGTCGAGGACCATTCTCGCTGACCGTTGACAAGTGTTCAGCGGACCCGACCAGGTGCTGGTATGTCGGTGATGGTACGCGGACTGGTCCAGCCCTCTTGGCGCGTCACCTGCGCGACCTGCGCCCCCTCAAGGGGGGGCTAGCCTTCAGGATCAGGGAGAAGAAATGAAGTCCGAACTCGCGGAAGAGCTACTTGGTTCTCTGATGGGCTGGGATCGCGAGGCCTTCGCTGAGCAGGTACGTCGTCTTGAAGCTATGGCTAGTCACAAGTGGGATGAGTACGGCAATTTTCGTCCCGGTGTCAAGTTCTTCGAAAGTCTGGCTGCCTGGCTGAATCAGTTCTCTGACAGCGCTGACCGTGCCACTGCGCTGAACTTCGTTCTCGATCGGATGGTCTTTCTATCGGATGCCGAGATGACTCACTTGATCGAATTGGTGTACCCCGACCACATGGAGACGGTGCTTCTTCAACGCGTCGCTTCAGCCACCGGAATCTCTCCATTCTGCGTCTCTGCGTTGGTCGAACACCCCGATTTTGTTGCGCTTAGGCGTCGCTCGCTTGTTCTTGGAGCCTCAGACGGGGCACGTTTGGACCGTTTACGTCGTTCAGCGCCGTTTCTATCGCACGAACAGTTCCTGCAAAGCAGCGAACCTCCCGTCGAACTAATTAGGCCGATGGCAAACAAACTCTCTGAGGCTCTCAAAGATCAGGGGATTGACGCGCCAGCGACCTTTGGACATATTTTTCTTGTCGACGATTTCGCTGGGAGCGGCGAGACTCTTCTGCGTATTAAGGATGGTGAGCGCAAGGGCAAACTCCATAAGCTGAACGAGGCCATCAATGAGTTGCGAGAGGCCGACCTTGTGACAGAAGATATTGATGTCACTGTGATTCTCTACATTGCCAGCGAGCAAGCGCACCAACATGTTGTAGAGGCATTGGAGTCCACCTCGCTCCCGGCTTGGGAAGTTCGTCTTGTGCAGAGCCTGCCGAGCACCGTGAAAGTAGACCAAAGCGACCCCGCGATGGCTGACCTCTCCAGGCGTTTCTACGACGATGTGCTGACTGATGAACACAAAGGTCGTGCTCCGTTGGGATACGCCGATTGTGCTCTCCCATTGGTTCTGTCCCACAACACGCCAAACAATTCAATCTCGCTGCTCTGGGCTGACACCACAGTCGAACCGCAAAGTTTGAATCGTCTGGCGCTCTTCCCTCGTTACGAACGCCATCATCGGGATCGTCCGTGAGGTCGTACGTCAACCCATTTCGAGCACGAACGTCGGAGCAGATAGCTCACCAGGGCTTGGACCGATACCTGCGGTCGTTCGGAGCTGACGCGCTTGACCTGTTGCCGGACGAACTATGGGACCGTCTCGTTTTGATTCGCAGCGCCCCGGGGGCCGGGAAAACTTCGCTCCTTCGTGCGGTGAGCGCGGAAACTCTGAAGGTGTTAGGTAGTCGCAGAAATTCGCATGATGATCTACGTGAACGACTGCGAAGTATGTCGGTGCTCGACGCGGATGATAGGCCGTGCGTTTTGGGATTTCGCGTTCCGCTCGGCCGTGACTTTAGAGCAATTGAGGATCTCGAATCTGACTCAAGTGCTGGCCGACGCACTTTCCTGCGGCTGCTTGACGCTCGGATCATTGGAGCGTTCTGCGATGCCATAGAGCATTTGGCGGCAGTTGATGAAGGCTCAGTTCTCGCTGCTGTCAGGGTTGAGCCGGACTCGAGCGGAGGGGCGGCCCTCGAACGAGTTGGCGGTGAGAGCGGGGAAGATCTTCAGGCGTGGGCTCGGAGGACCGAGGATGAGATCCTCGATCGACTCGACGCCGTGTTGCCCCGCGATGAACCAGCCGACGGACATGCCGCCCTATACAGCTTGCGCGCGTTGAGTGATGCCAAGCTGCGAATTGATGGTCAGCTGTCCCAGCTTCGACCTCTCCTCTTACTGGACGATGGCCACGAGCTGGCAGCGAGCCAGCGCACACTTCTTCTAGACGCGCTCCATGATCGCGAGCTACATCTGGCTCGTTGGTACACGGAGAGATATTCCGCGATGGAGCCAGAGGAACTCGTCGGAGACGGTGAGCCGTGGCGTAACAACGTGCTTGTCGATCTGGAACTTGAAGCTCGACGCATGGGAACAGTTACCCGACGTGGTGGCAAGACTCGTCAGTTTGAAAAGCTCCTGGCCGATATCTCGGGCCGTCGGGCCTCCCGTCCTTTACTGCAGTACGACGACGAGGATCGAACTTTTGTCGAACTCTTGGATGGTGAACTCGGTGATGAAATCGAAGACCGTGCGGATCTTGCAATCAGATCCATCCGAGAGCGCCTTCTTAGCGTCGTCGATAGTGTCGATACCCGCTACAGCACATGGTTCACGGACGCGGATGGATTGAGTGGGACGCAGGCCGCCATACGCTGGCGCGAACTTGAAATCATCATCACCCGGGACCTGGAACGACCGGAGCTTGGACTTTTTGAAGTCGAGCTAAGCGAAGAAGAGCGGAAAGCTCGCAGCGGCTCAGCTATTCGTGAGTCTGCCGACTTGTTCCTGCGCCGGGAGTTTGGATTGCCGTTTTACTTCGGGTCGGAGCGTCTCAGCAAGATGTCAGCTGAAAATATCGAGCAATATCTCAATCTGTGTGCTGACATGTTCGACGAGATGTTGGTCGGTATTACGTTGCGTCGTGGTGCCGAACTGCATCCCATCCGTCAGGACGCAGCACTAACGGCGGCGAGCGAGCAATTCTGGCGTGACATTCCTGCCCGTCGAGTCGGAGGACGCGGCATCCAACAGCTGTTGCGGCACATTGCCAAGCTCTGTCGAACGGAGACCTATCGGCGGAAAGCTCCATATGCACCGGGAGTAACGGGGACGGCACTAAGCATGGACGATCGAGCCCGGCTTCTTGACCCAGCGGTCCGAGATCGAATTCCGGGTGCGGCAGAGCTGTTTGACGCACTTGGTGGCGCTATCGGACACAACCTGCTGCGCGCGCATACGAATCGGTCGGTGAAGAACAACAGATGGATGGTGCTGTACCTCAATCGACTGACATGCGTGCGCTACGGATTGCCACTGGGATACGGTGGATTCAGAGAGCGGTCGCTCGAAGAGATGTGCAGGTGGATGCTCGACGACATCGAGGACGTGACGGAGTCGGGCGTGCAGGAATCTCTGGATATCGCATGACTCACTGGGAACATCCCCTTCTCGTATCTGAGAAGACCTTCGACGATGTCTGGTCGCGTCCCAACGATGAGCCGATCCTTTTTGTCGTGGGCTCAGGATTCGACCCGCGTGCCGCGGTCGTACTCAGCCGGTTGGTCGGCTCGACTGGTCGTCGAATCGATAGCGTGATGATCGATCTTCCAGAGGACGCTACAGATCTTGATGTTCGCCCAATGGCGATCGCGAACCGCACGCGCATTCAAGAACTGATCACGGAGGCGGGCGGCGAGTTACGTCACCAATCCCGCCCGGAGTTTCATGATCCCGGCGCCCTTGGTCGGCTAGTCAGTCGCGGGTTTCAACGAAGTGGTCTGCTTGAGCAGTACAAAGAAATAGTAGTGGAGATCTCCGCGATGCCACGTTCGGTGTTTTTTCCGCTGATTCGCGGGATCCTGGAGCGCGCACACGCAGCTGATGGGGACGGACAGCCTTGGGCTGGGGATCTCCACGTAGCGGTTTGTGAGAACCCTGAGGCAGACGAGAGCATCCTCGAAGAGGGCACGACCGCGATGGCGCCAATCGGCGGCTTCGCACGCACCGGAGGAGAGACGCCAGCCACGACCATTTGGGTCCCGGTTCTGGGCGAGGGTGCGGTCGCCCGGGCCAGCCGTCTCTACGAAGAGCTTGATCCAGACGAGGTCTGTCCCGTGCTTCCCTTCCCGGCCCGCGATCCCCGTCGGGGGGACCGGATAGTCTCGGAATATCGCCAGCTGCTATTCGACGAGATCCGCATGGAACCTCGGAACGTGATCCACGGCGCAGAACGCAATCCGTTCGATCTGTACCGCACTCTCGGTCGTCTTCACACACGATATTGTCAGGCTCTGAGTCCGCTCGGTCCAGTTGCCATGGTTCTTTCTTCGCATTCCTCCAAATTGCTCTCCGTTGGCGTTCTTCTGACCGCCTACGAACACGACCTCGAAGTCCAGCATGTGAGCCCGGGCACCTATGGGCTGCGAGATGGCGGTGACGGCTTGCGCGATCACGATGAGATCTTCGACCTCTGGTTGACTGGAGAGCCGTACCGATGAGAATTCGATCGGTCGTATCGGCTGGCTACATGCCGTTGGACGTCATCGGCTACCAGGGTGCGATCGCCTACCAGGCAGGAGGAACCGCAGCAAACGTTGCTGCGATCCTTGCCTTTCTCGGATGGGATGCGGCGCTGGCTGGTCAGACTGGGGATGATCGCGCCGGGCAGATCTTTATCGATGATCTCCAAGCGGCGGGCGTCAATACCAGTCAGATTTACCAACCTGTCGGCATGGCAACGCCGCGCCTCATTCACCAGATTCATTCTGGAGAACACTCTTATGCCTACTCGTGTCCCAAGTGTGAGCGTCGACTGCCGCGAAGCCGGCCACTTACCTTGGGTCAAGCAAGTCTCTGCTTCGAATCGATACCGGCACCTGACGTCTATTTCTTCGATCGAGCGAACGCTGCGACCCTTTTTCTTGCCGAGTGCTACGCCGACGCTGGAAGCGTGATCGTCTTCGAGCCTTCGGTGCCCGCAAACGCCGAACTCCTGCGGCGCGCCGTCGTGGTTGCCCACGTCGTCAAACACAGTGATGATCGTTCGATTGGCGGGCTCGATGACTTGGGCGTAGAGCCGCAAGAAGGGCAGATCCGCATCGTTACTCATGGAGTTGGAGGACTAGAAGTGCGCTCGGGCGGAGAGGCACCAAAGCGATTTCCGGCGCTTGCCGCCCCTCAGGTCGACAGCGGCGGGGCGGGCGACTGGACCACAGCTGGACTGATCACGATTGCAGTCCGCTCCGGTCGACTGGATTCGGAAGCCATCGACAGCGGTCTGCGATTTGGACAGGCTTTGGCCGCTCTCAGCTGCACAGCACCTGGCGCGCGGGGGTTGATGGGCTTGACTCGTCGAACCGTGACGCGCCGGGCACGAGATGTTCTCGCGCAGGGCAGTGTCTTGAAGAAGCCTCGATTCGCTCGGCCTACTCAGCACTCAGCACGCGGCGCATGCTCCACGTGCCTTATGCCGTACGCAGTTGACAGCGCCAAGGTCAAAGCTGCTTAGTCTTGTCTCGCGGCAGCCTACCGGCTGCTCTGATTCGGAATTAGATACGTGCGAGGCGGCTGCTTTGATTGAGTTCTTGTAGCCGATTTGATGAGTGGCTGGTGAACTAGGCGGCAAACAAGGATCAGGCTGAACCGAGCGGACTAGTTCAGCGGACGTCTTTCCGCTGAACTGCTCCGGCGGGTGCTCACCCAGGCAGAAATGTCTTTCTTTGAGTAGCGGCGGAATTTGCCGAGTTTGTAGCTGGGGATGATGCCTCGCCTCGCCCAGTCGGCGACAGTGCAGGGGCGCACCTGGAGGATCACAGCAACTTGCTCGGCGGTAAGGACGTCGCCTCGGGGGTCGCTGTCGGGCCCGATCGTCGGGGCTTGGTCGTTTATCTGCTCCCGCTGGCTCATAGCCCTGGTGGGTGTCGTTTTTCGAAGGTGGAGAGGTAGCTGGAGCTGAAGTTGTCTTTGGTGATCCAGCCGGGTCCGGTCCATCCGCCTGGTCGCATGCCGGAGGTGCCCCAGAAGCGGTGTTCGGGCGGGGCGAAGCGGAACTCGAGGAAGGTGTGGCCGGCGTTGACGTAGATGGTCACCCACTTGCCGGCTCCGGCCTGGCCCCAGCCAAGGAGACCGTAGGTAGCCATCGTTGGGGCGTGGGTGCCGCCGACTTGGAGTAGGCGGCTGACGGCGGAGCTGCAGTCGAATTCTCGGGCTGAGTCGGGGATCGGACTGACTCCGTGGGAGCCGCCCCAGACGTAGGGGAGGTGGAGCGCGTCGAGGCGGCCTGCTTCTTGGTACATCCGGCCGACCGCTTCGTTGGGAGCGATCGTCTGGTCGCAGGTTTGTCCTGAGCCTTCCGCCGGTCCCGGTGGGACGTTGAACTTCTTTGCGTCGCGGAGGACGTCTTGGACGTACCATTCGGCGTGGTTGTAGGCGAAGATGGCGTCGTGCCAGTTGCCGGGGGCTCCTGACGCTTTGAGGTAGCGGGCTGCCGCGAAGATCGCGTCCCAGGGGTTGTAGGGGTCTTTGGTGCCGTCGCCGTTGCCGTCGGTGCCCCACTCGTCCCACGTCGCGGGCATGAATTGCATCCATCCGAGAGCGCCAGCTGAGGAGGTTTCGTGGGCGGCGATGCCGAATCCGGTTTCGATCTTGTTGATCGCCGCAAGGATCGAGGGTCCCCGGGAGCCGAGCTTGTATTTCGTGGCTGCCTGTTGGTAGATCGGGATGAGCCTGGTCGGAACCCCGTGGGCTTTGCCTCCGGTCGCGGCGGTGGTGGTGCAGGCGTTGGCTCCCATGCTGGCTACCCCCAGCAGCCCGATGACGAGGGCGACGAAGATCGCGACCGGGATTGCGAGGAGCGCTCCAAGCGACTTGTTGGTCGTGCTCATGCTCCGGGGGGAGTCGAGCGGCCGCTTTCGTAACGGTTTCGCGGGTTGGTGCACCTATTGCTTGAGACGTTCCGCGGCGTTAGTTTGGAAAGGTCGATGGAGGCCGGCAATAAGACATCTGGGATCGAGCCCGATCACCTCACAGTCCGCGAGTTTGCACGGAAGAAGGTGTGGTCTATGACCGATCCTGGAACGGCCGAGCGATGGGCAGACGACATCGCGAGCGAGGTTCTGCTCGAATGGATGGCTGCCTCGGTCAGGGAGGATCTTGAGATCCGAAACTGGCGAGGCTGGGTCGGATCCGCGGTCAGGTCGCGGCTATATGCGGAGCGTCGCCGTGAGCAGCTACGCCAGAGAGTTCACGAGAAATATGCGCTGGGGGCCGAACGAAGCCGGGGAGACCTGGAGCCGGTCGAGGTTGCCCAGGGCCATGAGGCGATCACGGAGCTCGATGAGGCTATGCGTTCGCTTCGCAGTCGCAAGCAAAAGCAAGTGCTCGCTCTCTCGTACATGCAAGGTATGACGAGCAGCGAGATCGGTGAGGTGCTTGGAATGTCGGCGGAAAGCGTGCGTGGTTGCAAGATGCGAGCGATCGAAAAGCTCCGTGTTGCCCATCACGATCACGGCTTCGACGAAGCCTTGATGGGCGTAGAGATCGGGGTGGCGGCCACGCTCGCTCTACTTCAACGACACGGCCCAGCCGGATGGGTTTCTTCCACATCCTCACAGATATCCGATGCGCTTCAAGGGGCTGTGGCGAGCGCGAAGCAAACCATCGCTCGCCTCATGGGGATCGGTGGCGGCCACACGGGCGAGCCGACGGCCAGCACGGCCGGAGGGGTTGGCGGTGCCGCCGGTACCGCAGCGGCAGTTGGTGGCGGCAAGCTGCTCGTCGCGGTCTGCGCCGGGGTTGGCTCGGTCTGTGTGGCCGGAGCCCTGATTACTGGTGCCGGGCCGGGCCTTCGGATACACCACGACCACGCATCGAAGCCAGCGGCTCCTAGTGAAACGGCTGCGGTTCCAGTTTCGGAGTCTTCGCAGCTCGATAGCGCACCGACCGCCACCGGCAAGGCAGGAGGCGAATCAGGCAATCGAAGCCGACCGTCCCACAGGTCACAAGCCGACCAGTCTACGTCTGAGACTTCAACCCCCGAAGCCAGTTCTTCGTCGTCGGCCGGCGCGGCGGTGAGTGCGAGCCCGTCGCAGGCGGCCGATGCGTTCAGCCCACCGGTAGGTGGCGGCCAAACAAGCAGCGGTTCCTCTGGCGGATCGTCTTCATCGACGGCCAGCAGCCAAGGGTCGAGCAGTGAAGCGTCGGCGGCTCAGGCCGCGAGCGCGTTCGGACCGCTCCCGTAGCCACCGGCCGCTGTTTGGTGGGGGCAGGTGACCTCCGGCTAGCAATCGATTGCGTCGGACGAGTGATGGCGAACATCTCGCACCGAGCTTCTTGAAGCTCAGTCAACCACGCCGGGCTGCGGTTGCCACGCGAGATCTGGATCGAAGGGCCCGGAGCATCGCGAACCGGAGCTAACTCCGACCTTGGCAGGAAACCGCTTTGAACTTCGTTCGATCAAGACTCCGGTGGAGGCTCGCACCGAACCGAACGTCTTGTGGATGCACCTCAAGAGTTTTCGCGGTCTCGGACACCGATCCGAGACGGTCGAGTATTCGACTGCTTCTTCTCGCAAACCGAACCCATCCATCTCGGATCTTTGGGGGCCCAAAGCGCTTGATCGGTCGACCGTCCACTCGCCTGAGCTGACGGAGCAACTGGAGGTGGTCTTTCATCGAGACCTTGGGGCCGATGCCCTGCTGAAAGACGTTGTTGGAACCGACAACCACTTGTGCGGCCGGAGTCAGAAGCCGTGACGCGCGAAGTCGACGCTTACCGGTAGTTGACGTGATGAGGATACCTCCTCTAAGCGACCTCGCCCTCCAGTTCGGTCCTACGTCGAGTGACGGACCGAACGGTGCGCCGCAAACTGGTCCGACCTCGATAGAGATCGGCGCTCCACAAGACACTCGGTGAAACGAAGAGCAGTCACCGTACGTGTAGGCATCCCAACGAGAACCGGGGATCACATACTCGACCGAGCTCAGGAGCCTCTCGCCTACGCGTGGGCCTGCCCAGAGCCGTGGCATGACGAACCGGTTCTTGTTTCGGGCCGGTTCGACTTCTACGAGCGGCCGGCGGTTCCGCATCCCGCACTTCTCGGGCGCAGTCGGGAGATCAGATGGCACCCATTCAGGGTCGGTACTCGCAGGGGTCCCGTTGGTCAACCATGTCAGACAAGCCCCATCCGGTCTGACTGAATAGATCTCATGAGCCGTGGATCCGGCGGCCGGAAAGTTCCGTGAACTACTGAACGCGATTGTCGCTCCATCTGGTGAGTAGTCCGGTGCCGTGAACTCTCCAGGTCCCCGCACTATCTTCCTGCGGTTTGCCCCGTCAGTTCCGATCGTCCAAAGCCCGTTGCTCGGCCATCCCTTGATCCGGCATTGCACTTCCCCTACGCACTCGGCGGCAGCGAAGGCAACGTTCCTTCCGTCGTCGGAAAATGACGCGTCGGATGAACCGATGGCCACCACCCGATCGGTTCCGGTCGAGGGTTTCCGAATCCTCAGCATGAGTCGTGGGCCCTTGGCGTAGCTGTAGAGGATGTCCCCGTGGGGGGAGATGTCTTGGAATGAGACACTCTCATCGCTAAGCCACGATCCGTCCTCAGACGGAAAACTCCACGACATGATGACGTCGCGGTCTTGGCCTGCGGCGTCCATCGACAGAAACTCGAAGTCGACGAAGGATCGGTCCCCCGTCGTCCTTGGAGAAATCTTGGTGACAACAATTCGATCGTCTGCGGTCCAGTCCAACGTCTGGATCAGGCTGTCGCTCACAGTCTCGACAACCCTCGAACCAGTCCCGTCGATGCGGGCAACCAACACCTTCTCTTGCGAGCTCGCCGGGAGTTGGCGAACGAACGCGATGTGAAGTCCGTCTGGGGAAGGCGCCGCCATGCTGTCACCCGGGGTCAACAGATAGTCCAGGCCAGAACGGCTGTTTATCGACGCTCGTGGTCGCGTAAGGACACGCCGATCATGACCGTTGGCGTCCATGGTCACGATCCGTCCAAAGTTCGAGAAGACGAGCTTCGCAGAGCCTGCGGGCGAACTGGCGTGGGCCATCGACGGGGCGATAGCTTGAATCGAGAAAAGCACCGTTGCGAAGACGGCGATCTTCCAAATCAACTGATGTCGAGAAGCTACGGGCATCGTGGAGGTGTAACACGACGGAGCCGGGTTCGGTTCGCAGTCCTCGCAGTTGAAGAGCTAGACGGTTGCGGCGGTACTTGA
The DNA here is from genome assembly GCA_020438395.1 of Solirubrobacterales bacterium. Taxonomy (GTDB): domain Bacteria; phylum Actinomycetota; class Thermoleophilia; order Solirubrobacterales; family 70-9; genus 67-14. The sequence continues at coordinate 14,413 of JAGQUR010000037.1, forward strand.
CGCAATTGCTGATCCAGAGCCGAAACTAGCGCCTCTCGAAGGGAGCAACGCAAACAGCATGCTGAATGTGCTAGCTTGCCGCGCTCGGTCATCAGGGGGTGATCGGCGTACTTATCGACCTTCCAGAGGGAAGGCCAATCAAAGAGAACCACCTGGCAGGGGGTTCACGGAAGAACCTAAGGGGGTTCAAATGTCACGTGTGACTGCTTTCTTGCTGTCCACATTCGCAGTATTTGGTGTTTCCATCGCACTGACCAGCTCAATCGCAGCGGCCGATGGGATCGCGGAGCCGGCTTGGATCGGCGAAGGCACTTTCTCGTACGAAGCCCTGAGTGGCGGTACCTCGAAAGATCCTCTCGATGTCGAGAAGCTTGAAGCCCGAATCCGGACTGCCCGGGCCGAACATGCACAGGAGATCTCCACCGCGGCGGCGAAGGCCGAGCGTGAAAACTCTGTTGATGCGTTCACCGATCTGGGTGCTAGCGCGGCAACTGAGTTGGTTACGGATGTGTTCTCGGATCCTCTTGAGGCTTTGACCACGTTGCCGACGGACCCGCTTCTGACCTCGGAAAGCGCTCCGGTCTTCAACGCCGGATCTGATACTTCCGCGAGAATTGATCCTCCAGGAGCGGAAGATTCTCAGTTGGTCGTGTCCGATACTCCGCTCAAGAACGAGGACGGTCAGATCGTAAGCGGTCAACTTCAGGTCAACAACGACGGCTTCGGCCCGAAGGCACCGCTCGCGAACCTCCAGTTGCCCGACAAGGCTGACGAACCGGTCGCCTTGCCAGACGTCGACGTTAAGTTCGGATTCGCGAACGCGGATTCGACGGACGGTCGCCTGGTTGACGCTGCTGAAGGTGCGGGCAAGGAGATGGTGCTCTACCCGAACACGCAGACGGACACTGATACCGCGGTGACCTACACGCTGAACGGGATTGAAACGTTCAACTACCTGCGGTCCGAGGAGAGCCCGGAGGAGCTTTCGCTGAAGTACGACCTCCCCGAAGGCGCGACCCTCACCGCGACAGGAGACGGCGGCGCGATCGTGGTCGGCGAAAATGGAGACAGTTTGGTCACGGTATTTCCTCCTTACGCTGTCGACGCGCAGGGAACGACGGTCCCCATGACCCTTTCGGTCGATGGTGACGCTGTCCATCTTCACGTTCCCCACAAGGGCAAGGGATTTGCCTATCCGATCATGGTTGACCCCGTCCAACACGTGCGGGACTGGTGGACCAATGGTTCGACCGGTTTCGAAGGCTGGGGGTTCTACCAGGACGGCACGACCGAGTACAACAACAGTCTCACCTGTCCGCCGTCCCTCGCTACCGTGGATCCGTGTGGCGGCACCGGTGGCGGCGTCTACGTGAGTGCCGTTCCGACTCGTACGTATCCCGCTGGCTCCAAGGCGTACTGGCGATGGGTTGCTCCGGGTGGAGCCTCCAGCTCGATCACCGGCGCCACGATCTCTTCATGGCGCTACCGCAAGGGCAACAACAATGCTGGCTGGGCTTTCTGGAATCTCTACAACACCACAACCGGCGTCTCGAACGGTTCAACCGCTACCGAAGGCGGGGGCGGCTCCGCCCTGAATCTCACTGGCGGGACCAGCGGGTTCAAGTACCTTCAGGCTGGCCTCGCTACAAACACGGCAAACACGATCCCCACCGGTGCCGCCAACTGGCGCTATAACCGTATCGCCGCCTACAGCCTCAACATGACCGATGGTGAAGCACCGAGCTTGACCGTCAGCGGCGCTCCGACGACGTGGATCGGCCCGAACACTTCGTTCACGGCGAATGCGTCAGCATCGGACGCAGGTCTCGGCCTAGGTTGGATCAATGCGACCGTCGGCAATACCGCAGTCAACCAATGGGTTGGCTGGTGCACCGGCACATATCCCTACACGTGCCCAAACAGCACGGTCAATCAGACGATGACGTTTAACTCGAACAGCTTCGCGAGTGGAATCAACTCTGTCCCCGTGACGGCTATCGACATCGTTGCTGGTTCCGGTCATGAGACCGAGAAGACATTCGCCGCGCGGATCGACCGGACGAACCCGGTGATCAGCAAGGTTGGTGGACTGACCAAGCCCAACCAGGCCGGCTACCAGATGACCCTTCAGGTCACCGACAACACCCTGGCGGGCCCGACCTATGATGCGAACGGCGAGATCACCAGTTCCGTTCCGCAGTCGAGCTACGGCAACCTCCAGTCCGGCGCCAAGCGCGTCCGGGTCTACGTGGACGATGTGCTCGACGCCGAACAGTCCCACAACTGCCAGGGTAGTTTGGGTAGCTGCAAGATCGGCGCGATCAGCTACACGATGCCGGCCGCCAACTACTCCGAAGGCAACCACGTCGTCAAGGTCGAAGCCACCGACATGGTCGGCAACACCACGACGTCAACGTGGAACAAGCTTGTCGACCGGACCGCTCCGACCGTTCCGACTGTCACAAGGAACCCTTCTACGGGACCGGTCACAAACGACCAGCTCGGCCTGACGGTGTCTACCACCGACGCCGGCTACGGAGTCAGGAAAATCGTCGCGAAGGTCGGTCCGCTGACCCAGACGTTCGATTTCGACTGCACCAGCGGTTGCTCGGCGAACGGCAGTCACGTCTTCTCGTTCGACGTATCGAGCCTGCCCGAGGGCAACCCACCAATCAGTGTCACCGTTTCCGATGAGGCCGACAACAGCCGGACCACTGATGCGGGAACGGTCTCGATCGATCGAGATGAACCTGAGATCTACGACCTGGAGACGACCGGGTGGGCGAATGACTCGCTCGACCTCGATGTCGAAGCCGCGAACCTCGGTGCCGGCATCGACCAGCTTCGCCTCGAACGGAATGACACCCACGCCGTCCTCGGTTCGAAGACGATGAATTGTTCAAACGGTTGCCCCGCCTATGTGGACGAAGCAATCAGCGCCGACGTGTCCGCGCTCGCGACTGGAGCTCACTCCGTTGACCTGAAGGTGTCGGCACCTGCTGGCCCCGACTCCACCAAGGTCATCAATCTGAACATCGATCGGTCGACGCCAGACGTGGACCAGATCAACGGTGCCCTGCTCGACGGCACGACTGGCTCTCCCGTTGGGCAGAGCAGCGTCGTTCACGTCGAAGGAACTGACAGCGGTTCCGGCCTCCACCGGATAGAAGTGAGTGTCGGAGGGGAACTAGCGGCCACCGAACTGATCAGTGATCTCGACAGCGAAGCGGGCGAACAGATCTGCGCCGCCGGCGAGTGCGAATTCGAGTTCGATGTCCCGGTCTCTCTTCCGCTAGAAGCAGTAACAGTAGTTCGAGATGTCGAGGTGGCCGTAGTGGACGGTGCGGGCAACCGCAGCGCATTCGACAACGAGGTGCTCCTCGACGCCACCGCACCTTCGATCACCCTCGGAGGAGATCTCGCATCTCGTCACGGCCAGACCGTTGATCAAAACGAGACCCTTGGTTTGACCATCGACGCAAATGACGGTTCGTCCAACGACGAGGCCGGCGTCGAGACCGTCTCGGTGTCCGTTGACGGCGATCCCGTCACACTCGGGAGTACTGGACCCGACTGCTCGAACGCCTGCCCGGCGACCTGGTCGACAACTACACCGTTCCAGTACGACGCGTCCGAGTACGGCTCCGGCCCTCACACCATCCTGGTCGAGGCCAGTGATGCCGTGGGGAACGTGGACTCGACCGAAATCCAGATCAATCCGGATCAGTCGACGGTTCCGAGCGTGGAACCCGAGTGCCCGACAGGATCACCCGATCCAATCACCAATACCGATGGAGGCTCCGTAGCTGGAGCGATCTCCACGCTTTCGCCGACGGTTCCGACGGTCGTAGATCCGACGGTTCCGTACTCGGTTGATGGTGTGGGTGAGGTCGAACCTCACCTCGAAGGTGACGTCAACGACGACACCCTCAAGATTGCGGAGACCCCGCTTGGCGGATCGGTCTCGACCGAGCCCGCCGGCGACATGATCCTCAACCACGGCATGTGCTTCTCGCAGTCAGCGGTGAGCGACAACAACAGCGAAGTTGCGGTGGTCGGTGACCACAGCGTCGTCGTGGCCGACTCGACGCCGAACGCCGACACGTTCGTCCGACCGAATGAACTCGGCCTAACGGTCGTCACTCAGCTGCGTAACCCTAACGGCGCCAGCGCCCTTAGCTGGGACATCGGCGTCGCGGAGGATCAAACCCTCCAGGAGACTCCTACCGGTGGAGTCGCGCTCGTGACCGATGGTGATCCGATGCCTCCGATCGCGACCGATGTGTCTCGACCGACCATGAACGAAGTCCTGGCTGGCGTGAATGAAGTCGCCGATCAGCAGGAACCGGCCTCGTACGAGATCACCAAGGCATCTGCCTCGGTAGATGGCAAGCTTGCTGCGGTACTCGGCGAGCCCCGTGCGATCGACGCTAACGGCAATGAGATCCCGGTCGACCTGTCGATCAACGGAACCAGCAATGTCTCAATCGCAGTACCGTCGAACGCGGCCTACCCGGTCACCGTGATCATGTCGGGCTTTACCGCCCCGGACCCGGCCAGCTCTTCTGCCTGGAAGTCAACCGTGACGATCCCGGCAAGTACTGGTCCGAATGCCACGATCCCGTTGCTGAGCCGACCATTCAGGATCCTGTCGATGCGACGGAGATGGTGGACACGATCGATGCCATGCTTGAAGATGACGCCGACGACGAACCCGAAGTCAGGTCGGCGCTTCAGGCACTGCGGAACGAATATCGGGCCGATGCCACGGCTTCCGTGATCGCTAACCCGCTATTCGGCTATGAACCCGAGTGGTCCGAGATATCGTTCTGCTCCAAGCCGTTCAAGCAGTGGACATGCAAACTGTTCTACGGCGATTCAAAGCAGGCTTCGGACTGGGCCGGCGACAACTTCACCAACTACACGAGCTCGAACCGTCCAGACGCAACTTGGGGTAACGCGTTCCAACACTCGTTGTGGGTAGCGCTCATGTCCAAGTCCGCGAGTACCAAGGACGCGCTCGATTTCGGAATGGCACACGAGGCGCCTTACAAGGGCTCGTCGGATCGCATGATCCGCCTAAGGACCGTCATGGATATCTGGAACAACCGGAAGGGTGCAAATTACTATCTGAGGTGGGGCACCGACAACAACGAACACGGTGTGTGCAGCATCCTCTACAACCAGTCAGCGTACGCGCAGCACATCGGGTACCACAATGCCCGCCGCTTCGGTAAGAAGACCGTGCTGAAGTACATATGGGTCAGGGGCATCGGAGGCCATGGTAAGAACGTTCTCCGAAGAGGCTCTAACCAGTGCTAGAAAAGCGGCGGATAAGCAGGTGTGTGAGCGGAGCCATCGGGGGGACCCTCACGGGCCTCCTCGTGGCTCTGCTCGTGTTCTCTGGTTGTTCAGGATCCAAGCTCGACTGCGACTCGTTGAGTTCGAGCGGATGGCAAGAAGCCCACTCGCAGTTCAATCGCTCGAGCTCGGACGAGAGTGGAGAGAAAGCCCTCGATTACGCAGAGGCGATAGAGCGCTGCGGAATCCTGGAAGAAATGACGCGCACGGAAGCACTCACTTGGATGGGAAAGCCCGACCATGAGACCGGAAAGCACACCGCCGTGTGGGACGTCAGTCAGGATGAATTCTTCGACCTTCAATCAATCGAAGTCAACTGGGAGAACGGCAAAGTTCTCGTAACAGTGCGCCAGTAAATCGTCGCTCGAACCTAGAAAGAACCCGCAATTTTGCGGGTTCTTTCTCGTTTAAGGATCATCGCAGCACCCTTACTTTTCTATACCGCCGAGTAGCGCCTTGGAAACGGGTTAGTTCCAAATGGCTCGGACCGTTTGCCTTGGTATTTCGGCGACGTCTCGCGGGAGCATTACGGATTGGGCTGCTCATACCCCTTCGTTGCGACCGATGAATCGCACTCGAAGGAGGCAACCTTGAGCGGCAAAGCAAACATTCGCATCGTCCCCGACCGCCCCGGTCAAGGCCCGGTCTTCCACATCAGACGTGGCCGTCGAAGGCTCCGGGTGTTGCGCGACTGGCTTTCGGAGACCCGTCTGAAGTTGAGTGTTCTGGCCGGGTCGATGGCATTCACCCCGAACGTGTCACCCAACCAGAACGGACTTCCGGGCCTGGATGCCGTCCAAAAAGGCGTCGGTGGCGTCATGGCACTGGGGTTGATCGCCTGCGTGGCGTGGTTTGCGATCGGCGCGATCCGGGCCGGGATGGCGGGTCGCACCAACAACTATCAGCAGACCGCTGACGGCAAGCAGCAAATGCTCTGGGGTGCAGTTGGCGCTTTTGCGATCGGTGCTGCAGGGGCTGTCATCACATTCGCGTTCAAGGCGGGCGGCGGGGTCCACTAGATGCGCCCCGCCTACGGAAAACTGTCCGCCAGCAACGGACAGGCCGCGGGAGGAGGACGGCTTGCGATGGCTGCGGCCATCGTCGCCGCATTGATCGTCGGGGTCTTGGTCGGCCGGTCGACGGCACCTGGAACCACGTTGCCGGCCGGGGCGCCGGTCGGCCCAACCGGCGTGTCCGGGTTCGACCGCTCCTGTACGGGGGCTGCTTCCGCGGCGGGCAGGTACTTCACCGTGATGAACTCTCCGACGGTCGCCCTCGACAGCAAGGCGAGCCGTGAGACGATCGACCAGATCGCTTCCGGTCGCATGGCCGGTGAGCTGAACGCGGCCGTGCCTTATCTGGTCGCGCCGTATGCGGCAGGCACGATCGGGCAGGAGTACCGGGCTGGTGTACCGACGATCCAGCTCGGGGTGCCGCTCGGCTACAAGATCCTGACCTGCACACCTGATCGGGTGACGGTGCGGATCTGGACCGTCACCGTGCGTGGCAACGGGGGGTCGGTGTCGCCGATGCAGTTTTGGCGCACGGTCCAGACCGAGCTTGCCTGGCAGGACGGAGGGTGGCGGATCGTCAAGGGATGGAACCGTGACGGCCCGGTCCCTTACTGGACTCAGAGGCCGCTTCCCAGTCGGTCCGAGAATCAGGTGTTGGTGATGCGGGTCGCCAGGGGGATGAAGTCCTTTGACTCTCTCCCGTAGACACCTGACAATCGCCGGCCGACGGCTGCTGGTCGCGGCGCTCTGCCTGGTCCTGGTGACACCGGCGGTTGTCTTGGTTCCGGCACCGGAGCATGCCCAGGCGAACGTGTGCGACGCACCGCTCATCGGAACCGGATGCGAAGTCGGAAGCTGGGTCGGCAACAAGGTAGGAGGCGGCGCCGCTGATCTCATCACCAACCCTACCGAGGCACTGACCGGTGGCGTCAAAGGTCTGGCCGGTGTGATCGGAGGCCAAGTAGGCAAGGCCGTAAGCAAAGCGATCAAGAACGGAACCAAGGGGGTCTTTGACCAGCTCACCGAGTGGGTCGGAACCGCCGCAGGCTGGCTGTTCCTCAAGGTCGTAGCGCTGATCTCGAACACAACCTCACCTGATCTCTTTCATCAGGCGTTTCTCGTGAAGTACCGGCAGATCCTCGCCCTTGCCGCGATCTTGACCGCCGGTGTGGTCGCGATGGCCGTGATCGAAGGGGGAAGACGCGGCGACGTGGGTCAGCTCACCTCAATGCTTGTCGGTGGCCTGCCGACCGCGGTGCTCGGCATGGTCGCCGGCATCGCGATCATTCAACTGAGCCTCAACCTCGTCGACACTTTGTCGGCCGGGGTAGCTGAGGCAACGAAGTCCGACATCCAAAAATGGTTTGAGGCCGGAGCGAAATGGATGGTCAAAGGACTTACGCACTCGACTGCGGCCGGGACGGGCGGCGGCAACGCTCAGGAAGTCGCAACCAACGCTGCCGCTAGCGCAACCCCTGGATTTGTGTTGTTCATCTCGGAGCTTCTGGCTGTGATCGGCGCGTTTGGACTCTGGATCGAACTACTCATGCGAGACGCCGCTATATATGTGTGCGCTCTTTTTCTGCCGCTCGGGTTGGCGGCGAGCGTGTGGCCGCGCTGGTCGGGGGTGCTGCGTAAGACGTTCGAGATTCTGGTCTGTCTGATCGTCTCGAAGTTCATGATCGTGATGGTCATAAGCCTCGCCGCGAGCTTTCTGGGAAAGCCGGATGGGGTGGAGTCCCTGCTTGCCGGCTCGGCGATGATGATCGTCGCTTTGCTTTGCCCCTTCATGCTCTTGAAGGTCATTCCCTTTATGGAGGGTGTGATGCTCACTTCGGGAGCGACCGGCATGGCCCGCTCGGCCGCTTCGACCGGCAGCCAGGTCTCCCTCATGCGCTACCACATGGGACACCTAGGAAGCGGGGGCGGCGGCGGTGGGTCGGGCGCTGGAAGCTACGGGCCGTTCGGACCTTCGGGCGCATCCCAGGCACAGACCGCAGCCGCGACAGGTGCCGGAGCGGGTGTCGGGGCTGGCGCCTCGGCTGGGGCCGGTGCGGCAGCAGCCCCGGCGACCGCGGGGGCGTCGGTCGCGGTCGCCGCGGCCGGGCAGGCAGCCGGAGCTGCCAGCAGGGCTGGGCAGGCTCACGCCGCGGCACCGATCGACGCCGCGGCATCGGCAGGATCAGCTCCTCGTCCGGCCTCGACAGGCGACCAACAGCAGACACCAGCGCGGTCTGCGGAGAGCGTGGCCTCACCAGCCACGGACCCGGCCAGACCGTCACCGGCACGATCTCAAACGGCCGGTGGCGCCCCGGGCCGGGAGCAGTCCGGCCAACCGGGAAAGTCGGATGTTGCGTGGCGGCCGAGCTCCGGTGCTGACCCAACACCGGCACCGGAGTTGCCAGCCAGCGGTGCCAGCCAAGCCAGCGACGCAAGCTCGCCGGGACCGCCGATCCCGGACGAGCCGAAGCCAAGGAGGACCGAAGGTGCCTGAGATCGAGGCAAGACGCCGGTACCAGTTCGACCAGCGAGAGGAGATCGGCACGCTCGGAACCTTTCGGCCTGCGCAGGCCGCGATCCTTGGCCTCGCGGCGGCGGTTGTGCTGGGGACGCTCTATCTGACTCAGAGCGTGACCGGGCTGGTTCTGGCGGGTGCCCAGTTGATCGCGGTCGGTGCGGTGATAACGGTGCCGGTACGGGGCAGGAAGCTGGACGAGTGGGCGCCGGTATGGGTGAACTGGAGGTTGCGCCGCCGGAGGGTGGAGGCGGGCTATCGCTCGCGGGTACCGACCGCCGGCATCCGCGTCGTCGGGAGTGAAGCGAAAGATCCGGCGGCCTGTCTCCCGATCCAGCTTAGGGATCTCGACATGCTCCAGGTGGAATACGGGCGCGGTCAAGTCGGCGTGATCCGCGACAGCAGCCAAGGCACCTACACCGCGCTCATCAAGGTAAGAGTCGGGTCGTTCGGCTTCCGAGACCACGGCGAACAAGAGCGACAGCTTGAGGCTTACGGACTCGCGTTGGCCGCAGCCGCCCAGGACGGTTCCGCGATCCGTCGCATCCAATGGATCGAACGCACTCTCCCGCAAGGCGGTGACGAGCTGGCCGCCTACCTTCAGCGCGAGCGAGATGAGCATGTGCCGCTGGAGTCCGATGCGGTTCGCTCATATATAGAGCTGATCGAGCAGGCCGCCCCGACCGCGCAGGAGCACGAGATACTTCTTGCCGTCCAAGTCGATGCGAAGTCGGCCGGACGCGAAGCGAAGCGTCACGGCAAAGGCGAAGACGGTTTCGTGGCAGTGCTGCTCTCGGAGGTCGAGAACTTCGCCGAGGGAATCAGCCGGGCAGGGGTCGTGCCGGTCGGAATCTTGACGCCGCGGCAGTACGCCCGGTCGATCCGTGACGGGTTCGACCCTTGGGGCAGGGAGGCTCGTCAGCGGCTCGGGGTCATAGACGCAGGCAGGGCCGATGTGGCTCCGGGGCGGATGGGACCGCTCGCGGACCAGGGAGCGTGGAACCACTATCGCTCCGACGGTGCGGTTCATATCGCTTACTGGATCGCCTCGTGGCCGAGAGTGCAGGTGCATGCCAGCTTCTTGATGCCGCTGCTGATGCAAAGCCAGGCGGTCCGGGCCGTGTCGGTGGTGATGGCACCGATCCCTTTTTCGGTTGCCATGAGGCGGGCGGAGCATCGCCAGACCGCCGAAGACGCCGACGAAATCCAGCGAAGCAAGCAGGGCTTCTCCTCGACCGCCAGGGTTCGCAATCGAAAGCGAGCGGCGACCCGGAAAGACGAGGAGCTGGCGGTCGGGCACGGTGAGATGAGATTCAGCGGGTATCTGGTCGCCTCTGGGCCAACAGTCGATCGGGCCGAGGAAGCAGCCTTGACGATGGAGCGCTCCGCAATGCGGATCGGCCTGGAGCTTCAGCGCCTCGATGGTGAGCACGACATCGCGGTCGCTTTCGGCCTGCCGCTTTGTCGGGGACTTGTGAAATGACCCGAAAGGCGAAAAAGAAACTGCTGGTCCCTGTCGTGTCTCATCCGCATCCCCAGGGTGCGGTCAAGTCGCGGCAGCTTCCCCGGCTGACTGGCAGACCGGGCGAGCGAGCCGGCCACTCGGCGACCACGGCGCATCTTCAGGCTGCCTACCCGTTCATGGCCGAATCACCACTCACCTCAGCCGGTGTCCTGATTGGCCATGACGCCTACGGAGCGAGCTTTGTCTACGACCCCTGGACGCTTTACGAGGCGGGGCATGTGACCGGCCCCAACATGGTCGTGGTTGGGATCATCGGTCGCGGCAAGTCAGCTTTGTTGAAGTCGTATTTGTATCGGCAGCGGGTCTTCGGCAGGGAGGCGTGGGTGGTCGACCCGAAGGGTGAGTTTCGCGCCCTGGCAGAGGCCTTCGGTTGCGAGCCGATCTCTCTTCGGCCTGGCGGTGAGATGCGGCTGAACCCGCTTACCCGCCGTGGCGGAAGCCACGGTCAGCAGAGCCTTCTTCGCTCGGTCGCCCAGGCGGCGCTCGCGCGTCCCCTGAAACCGGAAGAAGACGCCGGCCTTCGTGTCGCCTTGGCCCGGGCTGATCGTGACGCCTTGCCGGCGGAGCCAACCCTGCCAGATGTCGTTGAAGCGCTGCTGAGACCGGACGCGGAGATGGCAAGGACCCTCGTCACAAGTGAGGCCGAGTTGGCCGCCGGGTGCCGGGAAGCAGCACTCGCCCTCCAACGACTCTGTGAGGGTGATCTTCGAGGGATGTTCGACGGTCAGACGAGCTCCGGGATCGACCTCGACGCCCCCTGTGTGGTCATCGACCTGAGCGCGGTCAGTGACTCCCAGGCAATGGGAATCCTTATGACCTGCGCGACGGCCTGGCAGCGCGGAATCGTGCTGGACCGCAAACGACGATCCGAGCAGCGCGGCGAAATAGGTGCCAAACAAATCCTTCTCCTCGACGAGGCCTGGCGCGCAACCTCTCACGTCGGCATCACCGACTACCTGCAACAGAGCTTCAAGCTCTCCCGCGACCTTGGCGTGCAGAACGTGATCGTGCTGCACCGCCTCTCCGATCTCGCTGCCGCGGGAGCAGCCGGGTCGAGGGAACGAACGATCGCCGAAGGGCTGTTGGCCGACGCGGAAACGAAAGTCGTTCTTGCTCAGACCCCGGATGAGCTTGAGCAGATCGGTCAAAGCCTTGCCTTGACGAAACCCGAACTCGAGCTTGTGCCGGATCTCGCGCGTGGGGAGGCTCTTTGGCAGATCGGCCAGCGCACCTTCTATGTCCGACATACCCTCTCGCGGTTCGAGTGGCCGCTGATCGACACCGACGCCCGGATGCGGGCCGGTGAAAAGAAAGCCGCCTGATGACACCACGGTCAACAACAGGAGGCTGGGCGGTCGCGATCCTGATCGCCGCGTTGGTCTGGGTGAGCTGGGTTGGGGGATCGCTCGCGGCACTCGTCAGCACCGGCAACTGGCCCTCGGTCGAGCTGGGCGATGTCACTCGGATCTCGGCCGGAACGTTGTTGAACCTGAGCGACCCGGCCTCGGCGTGGCCTGAGCCCTGGAAGTCACGGATGCCGTCACCGATCGTGATGTATCTCGGGGCACTGGCAGCAACCGTGGCAGCGCTGCTATTTGTTGCGTTGATGGTCCGGCTCTGGGGATTGGCCGCCGACCGTCTCAGACGAGGCGGTGGTGGTGACCCGGAGGCAGCACGGTGGGCGGGCCGCCGAAGCCTCAAAGGCCTCGTGGTCAACAGACCCGAGCGAGGGCGTCTGACGCTCGGCAGTTTCGGACGGTCCCTGGTCGCGGCGGAGGAGCGTCACTCGGTTCTCGTCGCCGGTCCGACACAATCGGGCAAGACGGCCGGACTGGTCATCCCCGCGATTCTTGAATGGCAGGGCCCGGTGATCGCGACCAGCGTGAAAAGCGATCTCGTGGACACCACAATCGCTCGACGTCGCAAGGTCGGATCGGTGTTCGTGTTCGACCCAACCGAAGCGACAACACATAGGAGAGTCAGCGCATCGCCGCTTCGTAGCTGCGGCTCATGGCAGCAGGCAAGACAGGTCGCGCATTGGCTTACCCAAGCCTCGAGGTCCGGTGGTGGCGCTGGATTTCAGGATGCGAATTTTTGGTACGGACAGGCAGAGAAGCTGATCGCACCGATGCTGTTCTCAGCTCGCAGTCAGGGCGCGTCGATCGACCAAGTTGTTCGATGGCTCGACGGCGGCCCAGCCATCCAGGCTGAGGTAGAAACCGGGTTGGTCGACGAGCCACGGGCGGCGGAAGCGTGGCGGGCCTGTCAGGGCCGGGAGGAAAAACAGCTCTCCTCGATCTACGCGACCGCGGAGCTGATCCTCAGCTGCTTCGCCGACCCGAAAGTCGCCAGGAACTCGGAGCGAGACGAATACAGCCCTGCCGCGCTCCTCGACGGCGGTGCGAACACTCTCTTCCTCGTCGCGCCACTTCACGAGCAAGAACGCCTAGCACCGCTGTTCGCGACGATGGTTCAAGAGGCGGTCAGGGTCGCTATCGAGATCGCCACAGCATCGGCAAGCTGCGACGGACGCGCCCCGCTCGACCCGCCGCTTCTGTTGGCGTTGGACGAGCTGACCAACATCGCGCCACTACCGGACTTGGACAAGATCGCCTCAACCGGAGCCGCCCATGGCATCCAGCTTCTCTCAGCGATCCAGGACGTCTCTCAGCTCAAGGAACGCTTCGGAGCAGAACGTGCCCAGACGATCGTCAACAACCACCGCGCCCGCATGTTCGCTTCCGGGCTCGGTGACCCGGAAACCCTGGACTACATCCAACGGGTGACCGGTGCCGGCCAGTTCGCGCAGCACTCCGAAACGGTGGGCGAGAAAAGCGGATCTAGGACCGAGGGAGTCCTGTACCGGGATCTCGCCCCGGCGAACGTGGTGCGTGAGCAGAAACCGGGCGAAGCACTGTTGATCTACGGGTCGAGGAGACCTGCCCGAATCCGGCTTCGTCCGTGGTACAAACAAAAGAGGCTGCGGGCCTTGGCCCAAGCGCAGAGCGAGGAGGCGAGCAATGTCTGACCACGGCGAGGAAGAAATTCCGATCGAACCGGACGAGGCGGCGGAGGAAACCGATGAGCTGGTCCCGTTGTTCGAGCCCGGTCAACGCGACGAAGAAGAAGCCGAGCTGCTGGAAGCATGGGCATCCGCCTCAGAAGACGAGCAGATCGCCCAGCTAGCCGGTAGAGGAGACCGGCCGGTCAAGGCGACGATTGCCCTGGCGGTCCTTGCCGGGGTGGCCGCGCTGGTTTTCATGGTCGTAACGCTTGCCGGCGGTGGCTCCTCAACCGATGACACCCCACAGGTCGAGGTCAACAGCCAGGCCGCGTCGATGAGGCTCGTAGAGGAAAGACGGGCAGATAGGAGAGCCGTGTTGCGCAGGCGAGCTGAAGTGCGACAGAAGCGCAAGCGGATGGCCGCAAGACGGGCAAGACAGCGGGCACGCAGGGCCGAAATCGCGTCTCGGCGGGCGCAGCAGCTAGAACCGTCAACTGAGAGTTCTCCGGCGGTAGCCAATTCGACAAGCGCACCCTCAGCGTCGCCACCGCCGTCAGCGACTCCTTCGCCAGCACCGGCACCGGTCCCAGACCCAACACCGGCACCGTCGCAAGAACCAGCACCGGCAACGGCGGGGCAGGCGGCCGATGCTTTCGGTCCCGGACCCTGAAAAACATTACGGAGCCATGCCCTCAATTCCCTCACGGGCATGAACGAGAAATGGATCACATTTTCGTGGTCGATCCGGTTAGGTTGTTTCTTAGAACAAGGAGGGGACGTGAGACACGCAGGCAGGTTTTCAAGGCACGGCGTTTCGTTGGCTTTGGTTTTGCTGCTGGTCTTAGGGGGAGCGGGACTGGCTATGCCGGCGGCGAGCATGGGATCAGGGGCTTATCCGGTCAGGTTGTGTTCACCGGAGACATTCCGATCTGACGGCACCGGCGGTACGTTCGGGACCGGTAACACGAGCATCGGTTCGCTTCGGACTTACACAAGCGATCAAGGTGCCATCTCCTATGGCAACGTAGGTAGTTGGAGCATCTGGAATCCGGCGTTGCAATGCGCCGCCATGAACAACACCAATCCGGGGCAATTCAATTTCGGAATGCATCTGTTCACCGACTACGAGGTCGGCTGGAAGCGCGGGCAGGGCGGCGGCCTGGAGATCGTCGCGCCGGCCGGCACAACGATCGGTCAGGTCGGCTTCAAGGCCCGGGCCTTGCTGCCACCAAGCTACGGTGCCCAAGGCGGTCTGGCTGGTGGTGGCACGAAGATGGTGTGGGAGTTCGTCGGCGCCGCAAACGGCGCCGGTACAAGCGGGCAAGCAGTGCCGTCCAACGCGAGCTTTGGCAGCTATGGCGGCGCAGGTGCGGTGCAAAGTGTTTCCGCCTACCGGATCGGTCAGGTTTGTGAGGCACCGAACGGTGCGTCGATCTGTTTCGGCCCCGGTCAGTCACTGCTTATCCAGGACCTCGTAGTGACTCTCCTCGACACCGCTAAACCGAACGTTCATCTCCTCGATAGTCCAGTCAGTCGCGGTGAATGGGTGTCTGGCAAACAGAGCGTCAGGTATCTCGTCCACGACGGCGAATCCGGCATACGCCAAGCGCAGGTCTTCCTCGATAACAACCTGATCGACACGAAAGACTTTCCGTGCTCGACAGTGAGCGGCATCGGGGCCGGAGAAACAAACGAATCCATGGCAGCAAAAATGACACCGTGCTCAACGCAGCTCGAAGGTGGCACGGTCACCGTCGATACGCGAGGCTACGGTGACGGTGAGCACCAGCTCAAGATCTGCGCCCGTGACTTCGCCAGCGCAACAACCTACTGGGGTCAAGACACCCCCTCCTGCGTCAACACGACCGTTCGCATCGACAACACAGCACCAGCCGCACCGGAAGGACTGGACGCGGTATCAACCCGCGTCCCGCGATCGGTCGTGCCAGACGACATCGACTGGAAGAATCCCGGCAACGGTGATCCTGGCGCCCCAATCAGAGAGTCGATCTACGAGATCGTCAACCCGGACGGGAAGGTAGTGGTGCCAGCGCAGACCGTGAAAGTCGAAGGCCCGGCATCCGTTTCCGCCGACAGCGTACACGCGGAAAACGTCGAGGCCATACCCACGCTGAAGACACCGGAACAAGGAGGGGACTTCACGCTGCGAACCCGTCTTGTCGACGCGGTCGGACACGTCTCTGGCGTATCGACCGTCCCGCTTCACTACTCCTGCGAGAACGCCGGCGGGGCGCTCCCCGAAACGAACGTCGCCCTCGGGCTCCTACGTCAAGGGCAGGATGAGACAGCCGCGACCGCGAGGTTAGCGTTAGTCCAAGGAGACAAAGCAGCACTGCTCGGTCGGGTCCGTGGACCGGGAGGAATGCCAGTCGACGATGCCACAACCTGCGTGGACGCAAAGCCTGTCACCGATCCTCAGCTGGAGACATTGGCCAGGGTTGACACCGACGAAGACGGTGAGTACCGAATTCCCCTTCCGGCAGGGCCAAGCCGAAACCTAGTTGCGGTGGTGCGCCAGGGACACCGCGAGTCCTGGTCCGACCAGGCTTTGACGAGAGTCAGGGTGAAGCCCCGGCTCAAGATCAAGCAGAAGCGGATCAGCGCCGGACAGATGCTCCACTTCACCGGAAAGATCCCTGGGCCTCACGCCGACCGGGTAACCGTCGTGCTACAGGCCAAAGTCGGCAAGGGCTGGCAGGCATTTCGGTACTACAGGACCGGTCGGCAAGGCCGCTACCACCTCCGATACAGGCCCCGTGCCGGCGGTCTGACTCGACCGACCAAGTTCGTCGTGAGAACCATCGTGCCGCTCCAGTCGGGCTACCCCTACCAGCAGGGAACCTCGGGACGCCGGGTGGTAGTGATCCGCCCCTGAGGCAGCCATAGTCGAGCACCGGGGATGGGCCGAGGAGATTCCTCAGGTTTGGCGCCGTAGACCGGTCAAGAACCGAACCGCTACAATCCGCCCCATCAATCGGGTCTCGTCCATGTGGCCCGCAATCAGGGTTAGGGAGTTAGATGCGCGAAAGAGTGGTTGCTCTGGCGGTTGCTGTCACGGCGGCAGTGTCCGTTTTCTTTGTGGGGTATTCTCAAGCTGAGAGTGTTGGGTTGCCTCCGTTGCCGGACGACGTGAAGATGCTGAACGGCAACCGGGCGGATGTCCCGTCGGATGCCGACGTGGCGCGACTCGTTGGTCTGCTGGAACGCCACGAGCCCAAGGTTCATAACCGCCCTTCGGAACTGACCGGCATATCTAACGAAGAGGCTCGGCAGGTTCTGTTCGATAACTTTCAGTCGGATCTTGCCGCACTAAATGGCGATCCGCTTCGTCTCGTTTCGGGCGTGGATGTCGAAAAAGTTCGTAACGACTACACGGCTGTTGTGAATACGGGTCACGACCAGCCCGCGCTGCTTTCGAGCTCCATGCCGATCTTCCAAACTGGTCAACATATTCCCAGCCTGCACCTCGAAAGTCATTCTCAGGGGTTCTCGCCGGAGGACCCGCTTGTGGACCTGACTATCGGACACGAGATCGGAGATGGAGTTAAGTTTCCAGGTCTTGACTTAAGTCCTCTTGGGGCTGATACCTCTGCCAGGGCAGCCCGCTTTGGTGAGATGAACGCCATTTATGCGAATGCATATGACGATGCGGACCTCCTCATATCGCCGATGGCACAAGGTGCGGAGTTTTTCGTCCAGGTCAGAAGTGAGGACTCGCCCGGAACCTATGAGTTTGATCTGAACACCGATGAGCCTCTTAGTCAGGCTGGGGACGGTAGCATTCTGATCGGCGACCCGTCCGCGCCGACTGCGACGATCACGCCCGCCGAAAGCCACGACGCGAACGGGGTCGAAGTCCCGACCAGTACGCGACTCACCGCTGACGGGCGACTAGTGATCGAGCTCGATCGGCGAGGTGACTATGAGTATCCGATCCTCGTTGATCCAAACTATGTTTACGAGAATTGGGAATCGTGGTATGCCAACCAAGACTTGAACGGCCTGAACAAGTGGCAATGGGGCACGAATGCCGCGATGAATCTCTATGCACCAAGGCTAGATTGTGCCTCAGGTCTAACATGCTGGGGGTCCGGAAAGGGCCTCTACATGTACTCGCGACCTAGCACAAGTTACGCAGCCAACTCCTACGGTCAGTTTGTATATACAGCACCAGGAGGAGCCGCAAGCTCAATCTTGTCCGCTTCGTTTCGTATGTACATGAATCGGAACGGCTGCACTGGGTCCAATAATCCATATGGCTACATCGGTCTATATAACTCCAATACTTCAACCTGGCACGGATACAGTAACTTTTCCATGAATCTGTCGGGGAGTAATATGACTGCTAGTGGTACCGGTGGAGATCGGCTGGCAATTGTTGGAATCTCGGCGGGAAGTTCGGCAGTCAATTTGAGCTGCTGGCGAGAAATTGCTGCCGGAGGGGCAACACTTACATTGACTGATGGAGACGATCCCACGCTGGAGAATGTGTCAGCACCGACCGGCTGGATCTCCAGCGGAAACGCCAGCTTCGGCGCGACAGTGAGGGATGGCGGATTGGGACCCAAGTTTTTCTGGGTCTTTTACGATGGTCCGAGCGGCGCTCAGCAGTACGCTCTTCTAGATAGGGGGTGCAGCGGCGGGAGCGAAGATCCATGCACAAACCCTTGGGATAAGACCGGGAGTAACTCTTATCTTGTACCGGCCAGTCAACTCAAGAATGGCCAGTCGACGGTGTACTTTATGGGGTCTGACGCGCTGGCAAAGCCGAGCGCGATAGCTAGCAAGAATATCCGCGTAGATACCACGAAGCCAGTAGTCACCTTGGGTGGAAATGCGTATGACCGGAGAAATACAGTGGTCTCGTCGATCCCACTTGGATTAAATATTTTTGCAAGCGACGGCAGTACTGCACAAATAGGTTCCGGCGTGGTCAAGATCCAGGTGCTCGTCGATGGATTGCCCGTAGCGACACCCTTTCAGCAGGCTTGCTCTTCGGGGCAGAATTGTTCCGCATCAGCGACGTGGGCGCTAGATCCCGCTGGGCTATCAAATGGAACTCACACGATCAAAGTGGTTGCCACAGACGGCGTAGGTTGGACGGAGCCGAAAGAGATTTCTCTGATAGTGGATCACGCCAGCCCATGTGCCGACCGGGGATTTGGTGTGTCGTGTACGCCGGTGACTACTGGTCCCGTGTATAAAGCTACGCTCACGGATGCCTCAGGTAGTTATGTGGCCACCGAGTGGGTGCAGCCGGGAAGCAACCTCGCCCGGCGCGAGGAGCAATTCCTAACGACGGCCCGAGGCTACGGAGCGTGTCCTGATGGGAACGGTTCCTGCGATCAAGTCAGGGAGATCACGGACTATCCGGTTATCCCCGGCGCCACTAGTACCGGGCCAGGCGCTCACGGCTACTCGGTCGAGTACGCCCGCACGTCCACGAGTGACCTCGACCCGGTCGCGGACACTTTGAGCATGGAAGGCGCCGATCCTTCGGTTCCTACGGAAATCGTGCCCGCGAATACCGTGCTACGCCTCGGCCAAGTTGCACCGCCTGGGAGCAGCACATCAGCCGTCCGCTTCGATTCGGCGAATCCGAGCGATGGAGGTTCATCGGAGCGAACGTGGGTTGACTCGGCTACGGGTCTTCCGATCAAGTCCGTGTCGATCGTTGATGGTGAGACAGACAACGAGCAGTACTACTCGTATCAGGCAACCACCATAGACCCGGCTTCACTGAGCTCGACGTTCTTCCTGCCGGCGAACAATACGGGCTTCTCGGCAGAGTCCGTTATCAATCTTGACTCCATCCCGAATGACACAACATCTGTGGATTCCTCGCCAACAAGGTCCGAGCGCGAGTCATCGGCGCGGGAATTCAGGCAAACATTCGGACTTTCGGACGACGAGGAGACGGTGGAGGACTCGTTCGATGATCCTGACATGCAAGCCGGTATAGCCAAGTGGGGTGTACCTCTAGATGAATCTGAAATCCAGTACATGGATGACGTTGACAAGCTTGCTGACATCGCAGGAAATGTCGAGAGTTGGGCGAGTCAGCCATCGCAGGATGACCTCATCGGCGGGGTATGGATGAGCTATACCAATGGTGAGCCAACAATCAACGTGGCTGCAGAAAACACTAGTGATCCAGGTCTGGTCAATAAAGTTGCTGACGTAGAAGATCAAGTCTCTGAGCTGCCGTCAGAGTTTGGTGTCGAAGTCCACCCGTCAGACTATTCCTACGAGGATCTTGAGAACACCTCTGACGAAGTAGCAGACGAAGTATCTCAGATGACCTCTGATATTCAGTTGCAGAGCGTTAGTACTGATGTACCAACTGGCACGGTTGATGTTGAGGTTACTGACGCGACACCGACTGAAATTAGCAATATCGAGAGTGACTTCGACCTAGTTGACGTGACCGAGGTTGAATCTGAGGATCTGCCCATTTCACGAAGCGATCCCTGCAAGGGCCGTGGTAACGCCCAGAAATTCAAGAAGGCAAAGTTTGGCACTTGGAGGAACGGCACGTGTAGTCCGCCTGTGTTCGGGGGTTTAGGGCTGAACGGACCTCTATTTACAGCCTCAGGACAGTTTGTGCGGACGTCGGGCTGTTCGGTTTCGATGGCAGTATCGATCGATCAATCAAGTGGGCCTTCGGCACGCGGAGTGTTGACAGCAGGTCATTGCCCGATATTTGGGCCCAATAGATACCGACAAGGACGGAAGAAGGTGGGCAAGGCGTTGGCTACTGCCTACCGTGACGCATTCGACTGGGCCTTTATTCACGTTGGTCGTACGCGGGTGTCTAGAAGATTTCTTCCGGATCGTCACACGGTAACTAAGTACGATCATGTCGGGTACGGTGCGAACGCAAGCATAGGGATGCCGATTTGCCTTGCCGGCATGCATTTTGACGAAATGGTGTGTCGCAAACTCACCGACAAGTCGTGGAGTGGATGGTCGTACGTGCAATGGCCCAATGGCGTCTGGAACAAGACCTGGCTGAAAGATATGGGTGAAACGAATATCTCCACAATTGGGGGGGATAGTGGAGGCCCGGCCGTTAGCAAGAATGGGAAGGTGATTTGGGGCATGATTTCGAATGGCTCGGACACGGTTGCCGAAACGCATTTCATGTGGTTGGGTAAGCTCTTCCCATCTGGCTCTCCGATCCACCCCCTGGTGGTGAATCCGTAATGCGACGTTTCTGCCCGATTCTGATCGTGTTGTTGGTGCCGTTGTTGGTGGTTTCCGGGGGATCGGCCAGCGGTCAAAACGCTCTCCCGGGGTGCAAGTCCGTCGCTAAGCTGGGAGGACTTCATGACCGAGCTGTGGTAATCAGGTCGAACTGCGTCTTCCAGATATCGGCTATGGAGATCCGCGGCGCCGGGAACCTGGCCATCCCGACTAGCTTTGCTTGGTCGGCCTCAGGCCGCGGCGGTGATTGCGTTTCATTGGGCAGCAAGACAGGCGGCCGTATCAGGTGCACGGGGCTCCGCGATCTGAATAGTCGAAGACGCTGGGTGTGGGTCGGAATTAGGGCCCGCAAAGACCGCTGCGCCTTGAAACTCGCGGTCGTCTTGTCAGGTGACACTCGGTGCAAGCCGAACGTGAGTTGTGCTGGCATGTCGTTTTCGGAACGGAACCAACCTCTTAGAATCCGCGGCTGTTAGTGCCCTCAGCGACGGCCGTAAGGCTTGTCGAGGTGCACATTGCGGCAAGCCCGTCCAGCAGAGCTAGGCCGGCTTTCGTGTCCACGACGGTTGCTGAGGTCGCTTGCCGGGCTCCCGAAAGCCCCGGCCTTAGGAAGCCCGGGCCGGCGCTACAGGACGATCTGAACGGCCTCGCGCCTGAAAGCCTCCGGTCATGTGGGACGTGTTCTCGGCCTGTCCAGATACCTCCTTTCTAGGCTTTCGATCGAAGGCTAGAAACGTCCGAAAAAACGGGGGAATGCCGGATTCCCCCAAGAATCTTGCTTCGCTACCCATCGCAGGTGGCCTTACGTAGGATTCGCCGAATGGTGGTCGCGTCTGGGGCTCAGATGTGACGCTTGCGTTGGGCATCACACAGCTTGACTCCAACGCTCTAGTGGGTTAGGCTCGGCGCAACGTTGTCGAAGTACTCAACGTTGTCGAAGTACTGTTTCGATCACGCTACAGAGGAATGGAGACCAAGTGAGGCGAAGCTCTAAAGTTGCAGCGACGGTTCTAGTTGGGTTGGCAGTTGCTTGTCCGGTCGGTTACGCGGTTGGGAGTGACAGTCCGGACGGTGTCGAGAATTCGGCAGCCCAGGCGACCGATATGGATGGCATTTACGCCGGGGTCCCGGAGAAGTTTTCAGACGCTCAGATTCAGATGTGCGAAGAGGCGGTCAAGAGGGACAGTAACTCGGAGTGCGCTCAAATGCTTGAGATAGTCAAGTTGAAGAACGAGGGGATCGTCAAGCCAGGCCTTTATACAAAAGACGAATTTCAAGCCTACTTCGACACTCCGCTTCCATGAAGGAGACTGGAATGACTACACGATTTGTCGCGTTCGATCAAAGAGCGCTCTCGCGCTGGATCTTGGTCGCAGTACTGGGAGTTACGTGCGCGGTGGGCTTCTACGTATCGTATGCTTATGCCGCTACGATTAACTGCTCATCTGATCCTTGCCATGGAACGCCGAACAACGACGTAATCAACGGCACGAGTTCGGGTGAGGTGATTTTCGCGGGGTCGGGAGATGACACGGTCAACGCGGGCGGAGGTCCTGATTTCGCTTACGGCAACGAAGATGCGGACTTGATCTACGGCGGCCCCGGGGCCGATTTCGTCGAAGGTAATCCAGGTAATGACCGCAATACCCTAGACGGTGGCCTCTACGGAAATGACGGCAACGATTCCATCTACGGTGGCGACGGTATTGATACCTTGTGGGGTAATGCTGGAGTAGACGAGCTGTACGGTCAGGCTCACAATGATGCATTACATGCCCAGGACGGGCAGGGCGATAATGTCTTCGGTGGCGGTGGATTCAACAATTGTTGGGTCGATAGAGGTCTTGACTATTGGCAGGGATGTGACGGATATCCTTAGAGACGTCATTCGTTAGCATTTGCGCCGGGGGCCAGTCGATGCCCCCGGCGTTTTGTGTCAGGTCGTCACCAAAGCATCTTAGGGGCGCAAACATGTTGTGAGACCAAGTCAGGTCGATATTGATGGAGGGCCTACGGTCGGCCTCGAAACGCGGTTGATTCCGGGCCTGACTCATGACTTCCACCTCTGCCAGGGCGCTCCGTTGAACGTGACTTCGGGTTGTGCGACACGAGGTCAGGCTGATATTCGCGACTACGGATGGCCGCGCAGGATCAGATCTCGTCGTGAGGAACGCTACGTGGTCCGGTTTTCATCTACGTGCTGGCTCTGACCGGTTGCCGGGTCACGACACAGGAAGAGGACCAAAGCACGTGGGCTGGTCGGCGGGTCGACTCCGGGCCGCACTTCAGGCGCAGGAGCCCATTATCTGTCGTAGCAGGTAGCGGTGACCGATCCGGTGGATGCCTCGTTTCCGAGTACGATTTCGGCTCGCCATTCTCTTCTTGCGTTTTGGGGTCCCATGGAGGTGGTTGCGACTATGTTTGATCCCCAAGTCCAGCCTGTGAGTACCCAGTCGCCGGTGTTGCAGGTTGCGGTGACGGCTCCTGATCCGGTTCGGGTGGCTGTGATTTCGTATAGTCGATTCGGGTCTACGATTCCGTCGGTGCCTGGGTCACCCTGATGTCCTGTTGTGCCGGTCGGTCCGGAAGGTCCCGTGGGGCCCTGCGCGCCTCTGGCTCCGGGGCGGGTCTTCTGATTCAGCTGCCGTTTGATGTTGTTTGCGAGCTTGGGTTTCGTGACCGCACCGTTTCGGATCTGGTTGGTGCCGATCTTGTTGATGGCGTAGGCGGAGCCCCCGAGCGATATGAAAAGCGCCAGGAGGGCGATCGCGGTGGCCGGCGTTGGCCGGTGTCTGCGATTGCCTTTCATGGGACCTCCTCTCGTCCTCTGACACCCTGCCGATTGAGGTGTCGATGTCCTGATCCGATCCTTGCATATGAAGCTGGGTGAATCAACGTCTGAAACGCAGGCTTCATCCAGGCTGGCTAATGGCGGGCACGCTGGGCTCGGGTTGACAGGCTGCCTTATCGAATGACTCGGCTCGTTGCGGGCCGGCGGTTTTTGTGAGGGTTCGTTCTCTGGTTGTGGGTGTCGCGTTCTCGAGTTGGGTGATCTCTTTCTGTCGGTCGGCCAGTTTCCCGGTTAGCTTGCGCCACTCTGCCTTCTGTTTGGGATCGGTTGGTTCGTGGCCGAGTGCCGTTGTCTTGCTGGCGACCGAGTGGAGCTGTCGGTAACGCTCGACTTGATCGACGGACTTGATCCACATGGCCCTGGCCAGGGGGTCGGTTGGGGGTGTTCCTAGGGTCGCGGTTATGTATTCGGGTGGCTTGGTGCGGTCGGCTGTGACTTGGGCTTGCCGGCGGGTTTGGAGTTCGCGTTCGATCAGGGTCCGTTCGGCTTTCTGTTCTGCTCGTCGTGACGGTGAGTCGAAAGGCTTGAACTCGTCCAGGTCGGCTTGTGCATGGGCGACGCGATCGGAAGCCGCTGTCTGCCGCTGGGTGAGCTGTCGCCAGAGCGCAGCTGGGGCTTGTTCGGTCTCGGTCTCGATGTCGCGCAGCTCGCCTTTCGCGTCGGCGAGCCTACGGGTGAGCCGATCGCGGGCCGCCTTATCGGCCGCGGCTTGCTCGTCGGCGTGGTCGAGGCTGTGGAGGCGGTGGGTGAGGCTGGTGTCGCCGAGCTGGGAGAGCTCGGCTCTGAGACCTTCGTCGACGGCTGAGGTCTCGGCGGCGTCGCGGGACACGGAGGCCGTGAGATCGTCCCAGTCGGTTCGGTTGTGGGCGGGTCCTGTTTCGAGGTCGATCGGTTCTTCGCCGACCA
Source organism: Solirubrobacterales bacterium (assembly GCA_020438395.1). Lineage (GTDB taxonomy): Bacteria > Actinomycetota > Thermoleophilia > Solirubrobacterales > 70-9 > 67-14. The sequence goes on from JAGQUR010000037.1 coordinate 38,815, forward strand.
CGGCGTAGAGACACATCTCTTCTTTGGCCCTGGATAGTGCGGTGGTCGCCCATTGCCGGTATATGCCGGCTTCGGCCTGGGCGAACACCGCGGCCCGGGTTGTGCCCTGGGCGGTGTGGCCGGTGACCGCGTAGCCGTGCTGTAGGGAGGGCCGATCGTGACGAGTTGTGGCGTCGAGGTAGCTGGCGCCGACGGTCACCTCGTGGGTGTCGTCGATCGACCGGAGCCGCAGCTCCCTTACCTCGGCGTTGGTTTCGACTACCTGCCAGCGTTGAAGGTTCCTGATCCCGGCCCGGTGGTCGTTGATTCGAGTGACGACGAGATCCCCGGCCGCGAAGTTGGCGTCACCTGCCTGGACCGTTTCGGTGCCGAGCCGGTTGTGGTCGGCCATCAACGCCCGGGCCAATGTATTCAGTTCGGCTACCGCCGTGTTGGTTTGTGCGAGCATCACCGCGTCGTTGCCGGTCGAAAACGACTGCCACCAGTCAGCGACGAGGGCCTGGTCTCGCTCCGTGCCGTTGTTGGCGACGATAACCCCGTTGGTGGTGCGGAGAAGGTTGAGTGCTTCGGTGCCGTGCCCGGTGGAGATCAGTTCGAGGATGTGCCGATCGACTTGCTGCTGTTGGCGGTAGGAGTGGGGCATGGTCGCGATCCCGTGGCGTTCGTAGGTGGCTCGGAACAGGCCGCCGGCACCGATTGCTTGGAGTTGGTCGTAGTCACCGATCAGTACGAGCTTGCCTTCGGCCTGCTCGACGTGCTCGTGGAGGCGAACGAGGTCGCGGGTATCGACGGTGGCGGCTTCGTCGACGACGAGGACGGCCCCTTTCGGGAGGGCGAGGTGCCCGCGGCTTGTCGCGTTGTCGAATTCGGCGAGACGGGAGGCGATGCTCTTGGTGGGGATGCCGGTGCTCGCGGCAAGGACGTCGGCGGCCTGCCAGCTCGCACACGCCCCCAAGACCGGATAGCCCTCGGCCCGCCAGGCCTCGTGGGCGGCGGCGAGAGCGTGGGTCTTGCCGGCCCCGGCAACCCCAGCGATCGCGGCGACCGCATCGCCGCCACCCGTCACCGCCTGAACCATCTTGCGTTGCTGGGCGATCACCGACCGAAGTTGAGGGTCTGCTTGCTCGTTTTCGGTGTGTTGGTCGAGGCCGCGGGCGGCAAGGATCGCGTCAGTTCGGCTGGGCGCGACGAGGCCTCGGCCGGCGTCTTGTCCGTCGGCGGTCGCGTCGAGGAATCCTCGTTCGAGTTCAAGGATCTCGCGGGTGGTGTGGATGGATCCCCACGGCACGTCCCCGATCCGCACAACCGTCTCGGTGTCTAGGAAACGGTCGGCAGCCTGTTCTATTTCGGGGACGGGCGCTCCTTCGGGGGCCAGTTCACAGAGGGTCTGGATTATGTCGCGGCGCTCAAAGTGCGATGCCTGCTCGGTGACCCTGCGGGTGAGAACGGCGGGGTCGGCCGGGACAGGTGGTGTCTCCCGGCCGGGACCGACCAGTTGCCGGATGGTCTCCGGGGTCAGTCCGACCGTCGCGGCGCGCTCGATCCAGTCGGCCTCGAGTTCACCCGCTTCGAGATCAGTGTTCTTCGCTTTGCGGGTCTCCAAGGTCGATGATTGCCATGAGGCACGGGTGCCGGTACCGGAGGCGGCCTGGGCGGCTTCGATCTCAGAACGCCTGCGGGAAAAGATCGCCTCGGCGGGCTCCTCGATCCCTTCGATGGACGCGGTGCCTCTTAGTACCTCACCCCACCGGACGCCGAGGGTCCGGGTGAGCTGGTCGCGTAGTTCGGCCTGGTAGAGAAAGCCGGCCGTCTTGGCGTTGGCGTAGAGGCTTGGGCTGTGGAGGCAGGTCCAACGACCATCGCCTGCTTTCACCAGCTTCGACACCAAGACGTGCGTGTGGAGCTGCGGGTCCCCGGCCCGGGAGGTCCGGTGACGGTAGGCCGCCCCGATCAGGTTCGGGGCTTGAAGGAAAGTGCCGCCACCGGCACCGCGACGGGCGAGAGCCGCGTGTCTTTCAAGATGGCCGAGCGCTTGGTCGACAGCGGCCTCGTGGGCGGCGATCACCCTTGAGCGAACCTGGTCGTCACCGAACGCCCAAAGAAGCGACACCGACTTCGGGGCGCTGAAAGTTAAGTCGAATCCGGGTCCGTTCATGGTCTGCTCGCGGTCTTGTAGCGGCTGACCGGTGACCGGGTTCTTCGCAGCGAGCATCGCCTGGAGTTGGTCGCTGCTCACGCTGCCTTCAAGACCCAGGGCGGCGGCTCCAGATCCTGTCCAACGTCCCTCTGCTTCCCCGCCACCGACGTAATAGTCCTCGATCCCTTCAGCTACTTTGCCGAGGTAATAGGCCTCCTGGCCTGCGGCGAGTTTCCCGATCGAAAGCACGCCCAAAAGGGGACCGGGGGAGCCGGTCTGTTACGTTTTTCATCACCCGAACGTATGTTCGGTGATACTGTGTGGGATGGGTGCGGGGCTGGTGCCGGGGAGAGCTTCAGGGGGTCGCCGAAGGATCGCTCGAAGCCGAGAATCACCCTTGTCTAGGGCTCGGTGAGGGCGGTTCGCTGGGTGCTGCTGGTTTGCCTGTGGGTCTGCGGTCGAGTGATCCTTCTCTGAATGAGGCAGGCGAAGTGGGAGGGGCTTGAGCACCCATCCCACACGAGCGCAGCGAGTTTGCGGCGCCGCCCGCATCGGCGGGCGGGCTATATCCGGCTGACGCTAGTCAGCCAGCGCGGGCTTGACCTTTGGTGGATTCGGCGGCTCTGCGTCTTGTCCCGCCGCGATCTTCTTGTAGAGATAGATGTTTCGCGGGTCGCCCAGCACGAGCGGGTCCCACTTGGTTCCCCACCAGTATCGAATCCGGTTGCGGTACTTCGGATCGAGCTTCCAGCCGGGCGCAGGGTCCGGTGGGGGTTCCAGGTCGCTGATCTCGTCTTCGTCGTCGATCCAGGCAAGCCCTTGGGCGGTAAGTGCGACATGCGAAGCAGCCCAAAACGTCCGGTCCGGGTCGATGCCGTGCTCGTAGGCCAGGATCTCAGCCGCCGCGATCTCGATACCGCTCCAGGCGCTTTCTGCGAAATACAGCATCTCCTTGATCTCGACCACGGAGAACTCCAGGGACTCGCCCGGCGTGCTTCGATCGTTGCCGTCGTCATCGGGCCGGTGGTCATTTTCAACGGGCATGGCTTCCCTCCGTCCATCTGCATGTGTGGCATCGAGGGAGATCATCGTGGCCGATCCACCTCGACCTATTCAGCATATTCAGATACAGCCTAACAACTGTCAGCATATCTAGGGTAGACATATAGGCTGAAACGATCCATGCTGCGGTGGTGCCGACAACGGGATCACCGGAGAACCTCGCGCTGGGTCGTGCCATGAGGGCCACGCGAGAAGAGCAGGGCATAAGCCAGGAGGCGCTGGCGCTTAAGGCTGGCCTTCATCGCAACTACTACAGCAGCATCGAACGCGGCAACCACAACCCCAGTCATCTCGTGATCTTGAAGATCGCCGAGGCGCTCGACGTCAAGGCCTCAGAGCTATTGGCCCGTGCGGGCCAATAGCTCTGGTGGGTTGCCCGTCGCCGTCAGTAGGCGAGGGCGAGGTTCATCGAGTAATCCACCGCGTCGGCGGCGAGGGCTGCGGCGGTGAAGATCGCCTTGTTGTCGTTCTCGAGCAGCTGAACCCAGTCGGCCAGGTAACGGGCCGTGTCCTGGGTGGTGGTAGCTTCCATGTCGAACTCGGCGGCGAGGAAGTGAGCGCCAAGCTCCGCGACGAGCTCTTCTGCCGCGTAGCGTCGGTCACCGAATCTGCCGGTCATGTTCCGGTCGAGCCGGTGGGCCGCGCCGGTCCAGTGGGTCAGTTCGTGAAACGCCGTGGCGTAGTAGTGCTCGGTGCTGGTGAACTGCTCCCTCTGAGGGAGGGTTATGTAGTCGCCTTTCTTGTTCCAGAAGGCCCGGTCGCCGCCGTGCCTGATCTCGGCTTCTGTGGTGTCCAAGAAGTCCTCGGCGGTCCGGTCGATCTCGGCCACGTCCGGTAGCTCGATCTCGGCAGGTTCGTATCCGTCGACCTGGGCGGCGTTGAAGACGGTCGGCCAACAAACCACGGTGCGAATCCTCTTGCCTTCGGGTGCGGTGTCGTCCTCGACCTCCTTGCGGGTGACGTATCGGATCACGGTTCCCTTCTCGCCTTTTCGGACCTGCGCGTCGCGGTCTCGCCACTGCCCGTAACCGGCCCACTCGTTCGTCGCGTATTCGCGCTCGGCCGCAGTAACCCAGAGTTGCAGGACGTTGCCGCCCCGGTAGCGCTTCGAGGTGGTTGGGTTGATCGGCCTGCCGCCTTTGGTTCGGCTGACCCATCCGGGCCGCCACTCGGCGGGGTCGGCGTCGCGCATCTCGTCGAGGATGCGGTCGGTGAGGTTGGAGTATCGGTCGTGTTGTCTGCGGTCCATCGTGGTCTCCTTGTCTCGGCACCTGGGGTGCTGTCTCTCGGAACCGGGGCGATGGCCTGTGGCTTGTTCCTCGGTTCCGACTCGGAGGCCACCCGCCGATCTCTGATCGGCCAAAATGGCCGGAGGTTGGAACCGAGGAACAAGCCACCTCACCCGCCCCTTCGGGAAGCCCCCGCCCCGGAGTCGAACCGGGAAGGACCATCCGGGGGCCGCAGCATCTACTCGCCTGAGTCCTCCTTTCCGTCACCGATGGCCTTGACGATCTGCGCCTCTTCGCTGGCGAGGATGTCCCGAGCCGTCGCGTCAAGGCAGCCGGGCAGGAGCCGGGGCGAGGACGGATGGCCCTTCACGCGCTTGGCCTGCGGCAACTCGTGCTCGTCGGTGAGGTGCGCCGCGACCAGCGCATCAGAGACCACCTGCACGATCTGCTCAGGCGAGGTAGCCGAGTCGATCCGTCGCAGCAGATACTCGGTGGCCTCGTCCGGGTCGGCGAACGTCACCTTCGTTCGCTGATTGCCGGACTTGCTTGTCGTGACCTCGACCTCGGAGAGAGCCGGGTCGGTGAGCCGGAGCCCTGCGGCGGCGAGCTTGTCGTCGGCAAGCACCGTCGCGTGAGCCATCAGCTTCACCACGTCAAGCACCCGCCGCTTGCCCGGAGCACGTTTCGCCCGGCGTGAAAGCGCCTGCCCGACAGCGCCGTTGTGGGACCGGGCGGCAGCCTTAGCGGCCTTCCGTTCGGCGGCTTTCCGCTGACCTTCCGACTGCTCGGGCTTGCCCGTTTCACCTTCGGCGTGGGTCTGCTTGGCGTTGGCCTTCTCCTGCTCGGCCAACTCCTTCTTGACCTGCTTCTCCTGCGTCTCAACCAGCACTTCGATCTCGGTGCGAAGCAACGGCACGTCGAAGATGAACTGGTGGGTGCGCTGCCACCCGCCGTGATCGGCCTCAACTTCAAGCAGAGCACCGGCTGCTCGCAACCGATCAGTCGAATCCGATCCGAGCGTGAACCGCACCTCGTCCTCATAGGCGCTGATCCCCGAGACGTGAACGCCTGAGCCAACCAACACCGCGACGCGATCTGTCAACTCCTGCTTCGCGGCTTCGTCGTAGTCGAGCGTTTCGAGCGCGATGCGATGCACGCCGGTAACTGTCGTCCCTTCCGGCAACTCGGTCGATCCCGAAGCGACAAGCTCCGCGAGGGAACTGAGAGCATTGGGCATGTCGAGCCGCAAGGCTCGGTCCCAATCGTCAGAGGCCACGGCCTGCTTGGCGAGCTTCACCGCGACCGCCTTGCCTCCGGCGACCTCAGCGACCGGCAAAAGTGCCGCCGCTGTTGCCGGGCCGAACTGGTGACAGGTGAGCACTTCCTCCTGCACCTCGTCGGGCAGACGGGTCATCGCGACCAGTTGACTAACCACCCGCGGTGAGATACCGACCTCGGCCGCGAGCGCCTTCTGCGTCCCGAAGTGCGCAAGCTGCCTCTTCAAGGACCTGGCCCTGGCCATCGGGGTCATGTCCTCGCGCTGCTCGTTTTCGGTGTAGGCCGCGCTCTCGCGATTGTCGAGCGAGCGAACGTGCACTGGGACTTCTTTGAGGCCGGCTTGTTTGGCGGCTGCCGCGCGGCGGTAGCCGGCGGTGAGCCGGTAGCCGTCGTCGGTCGGCTCGACCAGAAGCGGGGTGAGGACACCCTGCGACTTGATGCTTTCGGCCAGACCCGCGATGCTCTCCGGCTCGATCTTCCCACGCGGATTGTCCGCCGGGTCAATGACAAGCTCCGTGAGCTTGACCGTCGTTGATGTGGTTGCTGCTTCCATCATGTACCTCGTTTCCGGGTGTGTGTGCACCCTTTGTTGGTTTCTGATCTATGGGAGTTGAAGTCCCGCGCCCGGAATCGAACCGAGCCAAGACCAAAGCGGGGAGGTGGAGATCCGGGAAGGTCGCGCTGCTACCGAAACGTGGTGCTAGGTTCGGTGGAGAGCGACGCGCTTCCGTACCTCGGAGCGGGTTGCCGGGCGGCGCGTGTGTGCGCGTCGCCAAGGCGGAAGCAAGCCCGGCCCACACGGGCCGGGCCGCTCCGCCCAACGGCTACGCGCTCGCCGTGGCCGTCGCTTCGACCGGTTCCGGGTGGGTCGTGTTCCTCGGCTTGCTCCCGAAGATCACATGCTCGGCCACCACATACAGGCGTGAGCGGCGCTCGTCGTCGGTGCCCCAGCTTTCCTGCCGGAGCCGCCCGGAGATCGTGACCGCCTGACCCTTGACAAGACTCTTGGTGCAGGCTTCGGCCTGGCCCTGCCAGACCTTGACCGGCACGAAATTCGGCCGATCAGCGTAGCTGCCGTCCTCGCCTTTCACTCGGTCGTTGACGGCTACCCGAAACTCGGTGTAAGCGGTGCCGTTTGGCGTCTGCTTCAACTCGACGTCCGTCGCGACCCGTCCGGTGATGGTTGTGGTGTTGATGTCCTGCATGATGGCCTCCTTGGGCTGGTGTTTCCTCTTAGGGCCACATGGATCGCAATCTGTTCGCGGCACGCGGTTCCCTCGTTGATTGGATGCCAAGTTGTGGCTCTGCCGCTGCAGTCACCGAGCGAAAGCGAGGGGAACCCCGAAGGGGTTGACGGCAGCGTCAGAGCCGCCAAACTGGCAGGAGGTCAACGAGGGAGGTGACCCACATCCCCGCAAGGGGATGCACGCCGACGGCAGTCCCCGCGAGGCGAGCGCTCCTAACTCACAAGGTGGGGCGCTCGTCGAGTGTTCGCCCAGGTGCCCCGTGTAGCGGGTTTGTCGGTGCTGGCCTTTGGGTTCTCAAACATGAGGTGCGTCTGGAAACGGTGGCTCAGCCTGGATGGTCGAGTGCATAGATCGAGACGTGGCGGCTACTTGTCGAGGTGAACTCGGATCCAGTCCAATCGGCGTACCGACAGCGCAAGCTGAACCCGGCTGTCTCACCAAGCAGATCGAGTTCTCCCGGAGATGCGTAGGTGTCGAATACTGAAACGAACTTCGGACCTTCTGGCCGCAGATGCACAAGGGTGCGCTCGACTCGGCTGTCAGAGATGTTGAAGCGCATTAGCTGTAGCTCAACGTGATTTTCTCCGACATAGCGAGGAGCAATCGACCAATCGCCACTCCGCTGGGCATCGCTGAGAACGAATGACTCGACCACAAAAAGTCCGGCAGGAACCAGATGTGCGGCGGCATTCTTGAAGATATCCCGCTGAGCCTGGCGACCCCGGGGATCAAGAATCCCGTTGAATGCGAGCAAGACGACCGAATGTTTGTCACCGGTCCTGGTGGATCGGTAGTCGCCGATGGCGACTTCAATCCGCTCCGCCCCGGGTTTATCGTGCAGCTGGGCGACCATGCTTTCGGAGCCATCGAGCCCAGATACGTGGATGTCCTTGGCAACTAGGCCGAGGGCTATGCGGCCGGTACCGATTCCGAATTCGAGAAGTGATCGCGGGTGACGTTCGTTGGTGAGGTCGGCGAGCATCAAGATCGTTGCCTCTGTGTCAAGGCCGTCGCCTGGGTAGAGCGTGTCGTACTCGTCCCCGACCGACTTCCCGTACTTGCTAGCGTCGTATTCCGTAGTCATCGTTCCTTGCTGGAACATCCTAAAAGCAATGTGGCAAACCTATCCGGTTTCACACGGACTTGAGAAGAGAATGGATACGGTACCGCGCATGGAAGCCGTGCATTGCACACGATGCGGTCGTGAACCGCGTCCCGAGGAGTTCACCGACCTCGGTCAACTCGTGCAGACACTTCCTCAGGAATCGAACGCGGGCGGAAGCCCGTTTGGGACGGCTACTCCTTGGGCCAGGTTGGACGACAAGTTGATTTGCCCGAGTTGTCAAAGTCAAACCGAAGCCGAGATTGTCGCTTTCCGCTTGATCGAAGCAATCGAGGAGGAAATTGAACGGCTACGGCAGGAGGGAGTCGATCCCACTCGCCATGAATCTGCTCTCATCGCTTACGCGATGTTTCTCCGAGAGCGATTGCAATCCCCCCCCCCCCCGAATGATGCACCGGCTCACGTCTCCGCAGCCAGGTATTTCCGGGGGAGAATCGGGCGCCTACTCGTTGAGGGTTGCAGTTACAGGGGCCTTCCTGACCGGTTGCCCGCTGCAAGTCAGGTTCGGTGCGTACCGTGATCTCCAGAAGAAGCTAGAGGCAGAGTTTCGGGAGTTCGGGGAGATCGGATGGACCGTCGAACCCGAGGCATGGCGCATAGGTGGTACATATGACTCGGGCGGCGGCTTCGCTCAGATGCTGCCGTCGGTGATCGCACGTCGTGGGGGACCCGCTCTGCTTGGGAAGCTTCTCGATCTGATCGGCGGCAGGGTCGGGGAGGAATCCCAATGGATAGCAGAGCAAACTGACGGGTGGAACTTCGAGGCACTCTCAGTCCGCGTGGACTTTCATGACGTGGGGGTAGCAGTACTAAACGCGACTTTTGAAGTTCGGGCTCCGGACGCTATGCCCCTTTCCGACGTCGCAAGATTACTCAAGGGTCTGGTCTTGCTGAAACCGAACATCCGCGGAGTCAGCTCCCCAATCACGGCTGCATTCCGGGAATTGGCTACGGAGACATCAAGTCAGTTCGCTCAGGCGATCCGAAGGGGCGTTCCCGAAGCAATCCAAGAGAGATGGCTTTCATCGCTTCGATTCTCCGGTCGGGGCGATAACGATCAACCTGGGTCGGACGACGATCGTGGACGGCTTCTTTGGCTACATCCCGTTCACATTTTGGAAGTCGACGCTGAAACGGAGCCCCTCCAGAAGGCACTTGACCTCGCCCCGCCTTTTAGGGAAACGATTCGGATCTCGGACGGTGTCTTTGCGCCTGGGATCGGGTGGAGCGCGATAGTAATCAAGGCGGGATCATCGGCCGAACAGATCCCACTCCGGCTTATTGAGCTTCAGTGGGCATACATCGCCCATTACATGGAGATTGATCGCGGTTTGCTCGGCTTACTAGATGACGACCGGTGGAACGAGCTTGAGTCTCTCGCTGCTTTGGAATCCGATGCCGATCGAGTGTTCGGTAACTACATGAGAGTGATGCACGTGCGCGCCCGTCTTGACAGTGATCTAGCCAGTCTCGGTGGGGACGAGTTCGCCCTGTGGGAGACGATCTCGGAAGTCGCCAAATTTGGCCCTCTAATAGAGGGAGTCGACCGCAAGATGAAAGGTCTCCAGCAGGTGTCGGAACGCCGGGTACAGCAGGCTGAAGCCCAGAGATTGCGGAGGACGAGTCGAATTCTCGGTGGCCTGACGGCCTTGACGATCGTGACGGTTACGGTCGCCTTGATCGGCAATTTTCTGGGCTCTAGGTCGGATGAACCGGGACACCTCGAGTGGCGGGTCGTGATCGTTGCGGCGGCGCTAGCTGGCTCAGTGCTCGTCTATTGGCTTGCTCACCGCGAGAAGGCGCACAAGCTGAGGGGCCTGGGGTCGAAACCAGCGGGTCGCGCCTGACCGGCTGTCGATGGACATCTCGTGTGGTTATGGAGTGAATGTGGTCCGCCTTAGAAGTCGTCTGGCTCGGGTACGTAGTCGTCGATCTTCCAGATTTCTTCGATCAGCATGGCTGCGATTCCGTTCAGAATCGGCTCTTTCGAAGTATCGGGATGATCTTGGAGTTCGTCCAGGTAGTAGCCCATCAGAGCCTTCCAGAGTCTCGATCCTACGCTGGCGCTCAGCTGGCCTGCGCCGGATATCGAACTGTTGATACGGATGGCTTCAATGTCGGAATAGCCCAGAGCATCGAGCCAGGCGACACAGATCCCAAGTGCCTGCATGAGGGCTTCTCTTGTGTCTCTGCCCATCGGGTCATGGTTGGGGTCGGACATGGTTTGCTCCATCGATCGCTCGCCTTGCTCGATTTCGTCGCGAAGCATCGCTGCGGTTGCCGCGTCATTCTCGGGAATATCGACACCGAGCGCCGCGGCCTCTTCGATTCTCTTGCTGCGCTCTCCTTTCACAATGTCATCGAAAGCCCCAACACCCCTTCGGAATCCTCGCCTGGTCTGTCTCAGCTCAGAAGCGTCGGCAATGTAGATGTCGGCGCGGGCGATGAGGTGGTCCTTCTTCTTCACCAGCAGCTCGGCAAGACGCTCGCCTGTCGAGACGGATTCGAGCTCCTCCCGCGTCAGGAGAATGACTTGTTGCCCCTCGTTGAGCGCGGTGGCGACTTCGAACCGTGCTGCGGTCAGGCGTTCCGCGTTGCCAGTGATTCCCTTCGCGGCGACGAGTACCCCCGTGCTGCGATTGCGCCGCCTCATCTTGCTGGCCAGCCAGTTGACCTCGATTGCACCGACGTTCGATTTCCAGTTCTTGGCCTCGACGAGCAGCTCCGATTCGAACCTAACGAGGCCATCTTCGTGGGCGAGGTTCGAGAAGAGCAGATCTATCTCTTCCGTTTCAAACGAATTTCGTTGGTCCTGCATGAGGCACGAAACGCCAGGGATCTGCTCGAAGACGTAGCGGATAGCTTCCTCAAGCGCCTGTCCCTTAGCGTGGCTATCTGCGCTTGGCTGATCGCCTGGCGCCAGAAGTTCATGCACTCGAACCGAGTCGATCTTCGTCATGGCAACCAGAATAGGGCGGCTTCTAACAGGCCGTTGCCCTCAAGGCCAGGCAGATCCGAGACTAGAACCCTGGATCGAGTAGAGCGTTCAACGAATCGGAAGCGCCGCACGGTCGGTGTCCGTGCGGCGCTTCCGTCAATCGCGGTTCGTTGCTGCTTCCTAAGTGGCTCGCTCGACGAAGGTCACGATCGTCAAGATCGTGCCGATCCCGACGAAGCCGAGAATCGCTCGTGCTCGGGCACCGGCTGCCTTGAACCAACGAATGGGCCGACCAAGCACAGGCCATCGGGTAGGCCGCACCCTTCGATGCTTCTCAAGGAGAATGGTGTCGGTGGGGACGGTCGTCTTGACTTTCGAGATCTTGACGGTCGGCAGTGCCCTCGCGTCCTTGGTGGTCGGGTTACGCGGCGGACGTAGGACTTCCCATCGGATGGCCAACCAGAAGAGATCGTCCGTCGGCCACTTCGAGTCAGACATCAGAATCATGTGCTGCTTAAGGTGGAACACCTTGTGGCGAACCAGCATGAATGCTGCGTTCGTAGTGTCTCGTTCGTGGACAGCCGCGTGGAGCTGCGAGATTCCGTCAACCAGATCTTTGCGGCCGCGAAGGTCGGCAACCTTGGCTGCTGGGGCGCGCAGTCTACGCACCGTCCACTCAGTCTCAAACTCACGGCGCAGCGCATCGAGCTCAGCGGGAGTGGGATCTCCACTGGGGTAGCGCTTCAGGGTCAGCGCGCGAAAAATATGGGTCTCGCTGGTGCCAGCCAGGAAGATAAGGAGCTGACCTCTGGGGCAGCCGAGGTCAAGGTACTCCGATCCTTTGCGACCGGGGAGGGCCTTCCCCGGTCGCTTGCGGAAGGCGAAGAAAACCGGATCTGGCAGGACCTGGTTGATGTCCTGAAGCTCTTCGGGGTACTGGGCCCAATCTCGCGGTGCCCAGTTCAACGCGTCCCCCGATCACCACCCAAATCGAGGCAAAGCTCAAAGCAGCTACTACACGGAAAAACGGACTGATACGCAGCTTCCATCTTTTCTCCCTCTCGCAAGGTCTACCACTGGCCAGGACACCCTCAAATTCAGTGTATCACTGGTTGTCCGGTCAGGTTCCGTATACTGGCCCAGTGATGGAGTGGGTCGTGATGCGCATCAGGGCAGGGCAAGATTTGGTGTGAAACGTGGCCTATTCTTGACTTTTGCTTGGGTACCGATTACGGTCTCGGCGATCCAGTCCCGGACCTACGAGCCAGGGCAGGCGGCTCAGTTAGCCGTCTTCGCAGTCTTTCCATTCCAGTACCGCCATGAACATTGAAAACGCGAAGCATCCAGATGTCCGTGCAGACCACGACGAAACGCAAGGGGGTGAAGACCCTGTCCTTGCGGCGCTTCAACCAGGTGAGCTCAGGAGCAGACAGCTCGAAGCCCTCATATCCCAACTCGGGTTCAGGGTCTCAGACCTCGCCCGGGCAGGATCGGTCTCGACCCAGTCCATCCGAAACTGGCGGGCAGATGCGAACGGCGTCGGTCTCCCGGAGCATCTCGACGACATTCGGGCGATCGCCGAATTCCTGATCGACACCACCGATGCCACTCCAGCGCAGGTAGGGGTGTGGTTTCAGCAACGGAACCGAGCACTCGATCACCGGCGACCATTGGATCTCCTATGTGCGGGTGAGTTCGATCAGGTGTTACGGGCCTCGACTGAGCGCGCAGGCGTTCTCGTACCCGCTTAAGTGGCGAATCGGGAACGAGAAGGCACCAGGGCAGGGAAAACGCCTGCTCGCGGAGCCGAGCTCAAACTCTCGAACTGCAGCGAGAATGTTGCATGGAGATTCCGGTTGGTCCTTGCGCCGGACCTCGCGGATGACGACATCGCCGTTGGTCTCCTTGAGCACCGTCGGGAGCTTCTCGCTAGCTCCGACTCAGCGCCGTTCCCTTGTTCGTCCTAGGCGTCCGATTCGAAGGCCTCGCTTAGCTTTGCCGCATCGTCGGCTCTGGGACGGCTGTGAAGGTAGCGTTCGGTGGTGCTCAGGCTGGAATGGCCCATCAGGGATTGGACTGTCACCGGGTCGAAGCGGCGAACGGCGACCGAGCCGAAGGTGTGGCGAAGGTCGTGGAAGCGACGGACTCTTAGGCCGGCTTTCTCTTGGACTCGACGAAACCGTCTCCTGAGGGCGGACTCGTCGAGGATTCCTCCAGCACCTCCGCAGAAGACGAGGTCCTCTGGCTCAAGGAAGTGAGACCGGGAGGCTACGCCCTTGAGATGGCGGCACGCCGTATTGGTCAACGGAACGGTTCGGATACGGCGGCTCTTGGTCGTTGAGACTTCACCATCGGAGATTGCCGCCTCGACTGTCACTCGTTGACCTTCTAGGTCGACGTGGCGCCAGCGAAGTGCGCGGAGCTCACCTTGTCTGAGGCCGGTATGGGCGGCGACGATGATGATCGCGGCGTCCTGCTGATTGAGTCGCCGCCATTCGACGAAGACTCCCGGGCCGTAGAAGTCGTCGGGCTGTGATCGATGCTCGCCGTCCAAGGCGACGCGTTCGATCGAGGCAAGCTCAGCGGCGGAGAATGTGTCGATGGCCGCTTCGCCACCGTGACGTTGCTTTTCTGTGCCGGCCACCGGATTCGTTGGAAGCTTGAAGGCGCCGGGTTTCATTCCGAAGGCATAGATCGCGTGAAGGACCGCACGGTGCTTGTTGACATTACGGGGCGACAGGCCTTCGATCACGAGTCCGTTGAGGAACTCGGCGATTTCGTCGGTGGTGATAGCGACGGCTTCGCATCCGGCGAACCGCTCCATGATTCGCGCTTTCCGTTCGAGTTTGCCTCGGATGGCCGAACGGGGGTAGACGAGGAGCAGTCGGTAGTCCTTGAGCGTTGATGGTTTAGCTCGTCCCCCGCGAGATAGGTAGTCGAGCCAGGCCGCAGCAAGTTCGTCGAATGAAAGTGCTGGCTGGCTTGCTTCCAGTTCGATCTCGCGGTCACGTTCTGCGATCAACTCGGCCATACGGATATAGGCGGCCTGTTGGTCGAAATACCCGAGCTGGAGTCGGCCAGGGCGGGGAACCCACAGGCCATCTTCCTTGACCAGCCAAGCAGGACCGATAGTGGGTGCACACTGCCGTCCGTCGCGATCCCGCCACTTCGCCCGGTAACGTGGCTCTCCAGTCTTCGTTTCGTAGATGACCAGGGATCCGCGCGGGAGCTTGTTCGGTTTCATGGTGACGCCTTCCTTTCTGAATGGATGGCGTCTCAGGGGCTCGAGGTGTTACGCAGACGGTGACCCGGATGGGAGCGATGTACCACTCGATGTACCAACCCAGACCGATAGAGGCCAATGGAGGCCGAGCCAACTTGGCTCTATCGGGCGAAATCGATGTGATTGGACTCATCAAGACCCACCAGTCGGACCCTTGTAAACAGGAGGTTTCCGGTTCGAGCCCGGAGCCGGGCTTGATTCGGTTCATTTGCCGGACTCCATCTGCGAAGTCAGGCTGACTTGCGTTACCGGTGTGGCTGCGAGATAGTGATCTCACGCCGTCGGTGTTGGCAGGTGACCCCGAAGGGAAGAGGGATTGAGATGACTTCGCAGTTTGTTCGGCCACGCGGCATCGCCGTCGGATTTCTTTTGGCCATCGCTGCTTTGGCGATGTTGGTTTCCGCCCCGCCAACTCAGGCCAGTTCGGCGGCAGGCGCCAGCAATGCGAAGAAGGCCCAGCGCAAGATTGGCCCGCCCAAGCTCCGCTTCTACACACCACCCAAACAGTTGCCGAAGCAGCATGGTCGGTTGATCTGGCAGCGCAAGACGGGGAAGAAGCCACTCACCGCAGCCGCGGGTACCCGCCGCGTGCTCTACACCTCCAAGACCCTGGCCGGAAAGATCACCGCGGTATCGGGCACGGTGAGCTTTCCCAGGGGCAAACCACCGGCCGGCGGCTGGCCCGTAATCACCTACGCCCACGGAACGACCGGGATCGCCAACAAGTGCGCCCCATCGCGCAACCTGTTCGCCGGTCCCGCGCTCACGTATGTGAACTATGTGTACCCCGAGATCAATGACTGGCTCAGGGCCGGTTACGCGGTGCTGCAGACCGACTACCAGGGTCTCGGGACTCCCGGCACCCATCCTTACCTGGTGGGTGTGCCCGAGGGGCGAAGCGTGCTCGACATCGTGCGGGCATCCCGGGGCTTCCGCTTCTTCCCGAAGCTTTCCAACCGCTACCTGATCGCCGGACACTCCCAGGGCGGCCACGCCGCACTCTTCGCCGCCGGTCTCGCAGCAAGCTGGACTCCGGAGATAAAGCTTCGTGGGACCGTCGCATATGCGCCGGCATCCCAGCTCAAGGAGCAGGCGCAACTGCTGCAGCTGCTGACCAACCCGAGCCCCGCCAGCGGCCTCGCCGGATTGATCATCCGGGGAATGAGCGTCGACTACAGCCAGATTCAGCCCTCGCAACTGCTCTCGGATCCGGCCCTGGCGCTATTCCCCCAGACCCTGTCGCAGTGCATTCCCTATCTGATCCGCCCGGTAAGCCTTGGTGGACTCGCGCCCGCGGCACTGATCAGGTCGGGGGCCGACATGAACCCGCTCTACAACGTGCTCGGAAAGCAGAACCCCGCGGTCAAGACCGCCGCGCCGATATTCCTCGCGCAGGGGACGGCGGACACCACGGTGATTCCGTCCTTCACCACCCAGTTGGACGGACAGCTCACCGCCCTGAACGACAAGGTCGACTACAAGACCTACCAGGGCGCCACCCACAGCGGGGTGATACCGGCAGCCGAGACCGACGTGATGTCTTTCTTCGCCCAGCGCCTCCCGAGCCCGGGCAACAAGCCTTGAGAAGCTTGACCAGGAATTGAGGCGCTGCTTCGGCGCTAACATGCGGTTTCGTGGTGAACGGTGAAACACCAGGGGGCAGTCGAGCGTCGCTCGCGCGGGGGTCGGTGGTGGCAGCAGCCCTTTGTGTGGCCGGAATGGCGATCCTTTTCGGGGCGGGAAAACCCAGCCTTTCGAAGGCGGCCGAGACTGCCGGTGATCAGGCTTCCGGGAGCGTGATTCCCTGCGGCCGTCCGGTCATTCTGACCGCGGTCTACCGGAAGGAAGGGCGAATCCGCTTCGAGGGTGTCAGTGACCCCGGTTTCGCCGGCAAGACGGTTCGTATATTCAGCCGTCAGGGCGACAGGGTTGCGACGGGAAAGGTGGACCAGGACGGGATCTTCTGGGCCTCGGCGGATTCGAGGGTCCGCCGCTACACCTGGCTTTCCGGATTCATGGCCAAAGTCGGCGGGCAGAGTTCTCGCTGGCGGAGGCTCGGCCAGGCGGTCGGTATGCGCGAGCGCAAGCCGGTGACGCTTCCCGCGACCAGGGGCAGTCACGGGAAGCCCCGCAAACGGACCCGGGTGACGGTGAAGGTCACCGGTGAAGAGAAGTCGCTGGTCGTGATCGGACTTCAGACCGGCTGTTCCCGTTTTGACGTTCGGGAACTCGCCTCCACTTATACGGACCCGAACGGGGTTACCGAGCTCAATCTGCCCAGGCCGACCGACGGAAGTCCCTACGCGATCTACCGGGTGAGCACCGAGGACGACTGGAAGATCTCGCCCCCGATCGTGGTCCGGGCCCTGGACACGGCTCCCTGAGTGGCTACCTGCTTGTAACCGTCTCCGGGCGGGCGTGTAGGAGTCTTTTGTGACTCAGGAGCAACTCGAGGCCTACCACGAGTACACGCGAAAGCACGGGGTGAACCGCGGCCTCTATCTGTTCGCGCGCATCATCCTGCAGCCGTTCTTCCTCATCTACTTCAGGCTCTCCCGGCAGGGACGGAAGAACTCGCACATCAGGGGCGGCACGATCGTGGCCGCCAACCATCGCAGTTTCCTCGACCCCTTCGTGATCGGTTCCTGCCTGCCCTGGGGCAAGCCGATGAACTACGTGGCGAAGGTCGAACTCTTCGAGAAGCGCTGGCAGGGATTCCTGCTCTGCCGGGTCGGGGCCTTCCCGATCCGCCGGGGCGAGGCCGATGAGTTGGCGATCGAGACAGCGGAACTGGTTCTCGAGCGGGGCGGGACGATCTGCATTTTCCCCGAGGGGACCAGAATCAGGAAAGGTTCGCTGGGACAGCCGAAGCGGGGTGTGGGCAGGCTCGCGCTCCGCAGCGGGGCTCCGGTACTCCCGGTCGCGGTGAGCGGTACCGAGCGGGTCCGGCGCGGCTGGAAGATCCGGCCGCGGAAGGTGGACATCCGGGTCGGCCGGCCGATGTCATTCCCTCAGTCCGAGTCTCCCTCGCCGGCCCTGGCCGCCTCGGTCACCGACCGCATCTGGCCGAACGTCGAGCTTCAGTGGGAGGACATCGGCGGTTTGCCTCCAATGCGCCGAGCCGCGGTGATCGGCGCCGGCAGCTGGGGAACTGCGGTGGCGGTCCTGCTGGCCCGAGGCGGTCTCGAGGTCCAGCTCGGCACCCGGACCACCGCCCAGGCGGAGGAGATGGCCCTGGCCCGCGAAAACGCCAAGTACCTTCCGGGTGTGAGGCTGCCCGACGGCATCGAGGTCAGGCCTTCAAACCAGATTGAACTGGGAGGGGTGGACCTGCTCTGCATTGCCGTGCCTTCGGCTTCATACCCGCAGGCCGTGGGCTCCGTCGCCGATCGGGTCGGTCGCCGGGCGGGCGTGCTGCTCCTTGCCAAGGGCCTGATCGCTCCGAAGGGACAGCTTCCTGCCGAATATGTGGGAGAACGGATCCGCTCGAGGGGGGTTTCCTGCCTCGGGGGACCGGCCCACGCGAGGGAGGCGGTCTCGGGCTCGGCCGCGCTCGTCCTGGGCAGCTCCGACGGTGACCTCCGCGCCCAGCTCGGCGACGTCTTCGACCGGGCCGGCCTCGTCTGCGAGCGCTCCCGGGACGTGGTCGGGGTCGAGATGTCCGGTGCCGCCAAGAACGCCGCGGTTCTCGCCGCCGCTGCCGCGGAACCGCATGGCCTGAACGCCGCCGGCATCGCGGCGGCCGCGGTCTGGGACGAATGTGTCGGATACGCGGTCAAGCACGGGGCGGACCTCGAGACCTTCAACGGCCTGGCCGGGGTCGGGGACCTCCTCGCCACCGTCATGGCATCCGGCAGTCGCAACCGCCGGGCCGGAGAGTTGCTCGGCAAGGGCAGCGCCCCGGAGCAGATCCGCGAAACGATCGGGCAGGCCTCCGAGGCCCTCGATTCGGTCCCGCAGATCGCGGCAACGGTGGCGGCCGACGGCTGTCCGGCCGAGGCACTTACCGGGCTGGCCGACCTTGCAACCGGCCGGATCAGCTCCGACGAGTGGGTCGCCGCACTGCGGCGTTCCGGACATTCAAGGAGAGCGGCATGAACCGGTTGGGGATAAGGTGCGGGCGTGTCCGGCCCCGACGCGCAACCAACACCGGAGTCGAAGGCCGAGATCGATCGGGCCTTCGAGCAGCTCTATCGCGATCACCTCAAGGACGTCTATTCCTACGCCTACTACCGGATCGGCAACCATCACGACGCCGAGGACCTGACCGAACAGACCTTCCTTCAGGCCTACCGCCACTTCGCCCGGGCCCGGCGGGAATCGGACGGCCGTCCCCTGCGGCCATGGCTGATCCGCATTGCCCACAACCTCGCCGCGAACTATCACCGCGACCGGTCACGCAAGCCACAGACGCCGCTGGAGAGCATCGAGCCCCCGGCCGCCCGGCATTCGACCGAGGACCTGGTCGAAGGACGGGCCGAGCTCAGGGCGGTGATCGAGAACCTTCAGGAACTCCCCGACGATCGCCGCGAGGCACTGGTCATGCGCTTCGCGCTGGGCATGGACAACCGGGAGATCGCCCGGGCGATGGGCAAGTCCGACGGCGCGACGAAGGTGCTGATTCACCGCGCGATAAAGCAGCTGCAGGAACAGCTCGATGCGGAAGGAGCCCCGGTTGAGCATGGATGAGATCCGCATCGAAAACCTGCTCGCCGACGCCCTGAAGCCGGTTGATCCGCCCCAGCGGATGTCGGACCGCCTGCATGACACCTTCTCGGCAATCACCGACGCCGCCGCCTCCGACCTTGCCGACTGGGCCGAGGAGCTGACCGAGTCGGAACTCGAATCGCTGCGGGATCCGCGCAACTGGATCCGGCCGGTCACCGCCCTGGCCGCCGGCGGAGTCGCCACCGGCGCCCTGATCCTGGTCGGGTTCCGCCGCCGCAGCCGCTTCCGCGGCTGAGTCTCAGCCCCCTGCCGCGGTGCGCCGCTTGCGGATCTTTCTCCGCCGCCGCTTCTGGCGCCGGGTTTCTGCCCGCGCTTCGAACCGCGATTCGAGCCCCCCGGCCCAGCCGGAGATCCGGTCCCAGCGGCTGGCCGTATAGGCGACGATTCCTGCGATTCCGATCAGCAGGTTGATCAGGTTGACCCAGCGGTTGGCCGGCAGGCCGCCGAGCAGCCAGGTCCCGTTGGCGGCGAGGATTCCCCAGATGCCGAGCGCTGTGAAAACTACCCCGGCGACGATCGCGTAGAGACGGGGCAGGGGCCGGGCCAGCAGCAGGCCGAGCAGTCCGGCACCGACGTGGAAAATCCCCGACCACCCGTTTATCGCGTAGAAACCGAACAGCTCGGTGGTCAGCTCCTTGGCGCTGAATTCGGTGTTCTCCAGCAGCCCGACAAAGCCGAGCAGCACCAGAAACGCGCCGGCCGTCGTCGCATAGAGGCGTGCGTATGCGGTCCTCTCCATCGGGCTCATTGTCACAGGAACGCCGGACCCGGGCACCCCGATAGGGTTGACGGCCCTTGGCCACCTGCTACCGCCACCCCAACGTCGAGACCGGCGTTTCCTGTTCGAGCTGCGGTCGTCCGATCTGCCCGGACTGCATGACGACGACCCCGGTCGGCATGCGCTGCCCGGAATGCGCGACCGAGAAGACGAGAGTCCGCAGCGGCGCGGCGGCGACCTCACAGGTTGGTGGCTACCCGGCGACGATCGCTCTGATCGCGATCAACGTGGTCGTCTTCCTGGCCGAGATGGCGACCGGATCGGGCGGGTTGAGTTCGACCACCTCCGACCTGATCGGCGATTTCGGCCTGCGCGGCGCCCAGGTGGCCGACGGCGAGTGGTACCGGCTGGTGACCAGCGGCTTCCTCCACGCCGGATTCATGCACATCGCCTTCAACATGATCGCCCTGTACTTCCTGGGAAGGGTGCTCGAGCCATCGATCGGCACGGTCAGGTTCCTGATGGTGTATTTCGCCTCCCTTCTGGCCGGCTCCTTCGGGGCGATCCTGCTCAGCGACAACCTCGCTCTCACCGTCGGCGCCTCGGGCGCGGTGTTCGGCCTCTTCGCGGCGACTTTCATCATCGCCTACGGTCGCGGGCTGGGCCACGTGGCAAACGAGATCGGCGTGATCATCGGGATCAACCTGCTTCTCACCTTCACAATCAGCGGGATCAGCATCGGCGGCCACATCGGTGGCCTGATCGGCGGCGCTCTCTGTGGCCTGCTGGTCATCGCCGGCGAGCGCGGCTACTTCGGCTCGAACGCCCGCCTTTTCGAGTACGGCGGGATGATCGCGATCGGCGCTGTTTCCGTGTTCGCGGCGTTATCGGCCGCCGAGCCCGTTCACGGAATCCAGTTCGCCCTCGTCAGTCTTCCCTTCTGACCTCGACCCGGGCCAGACCTTCGGTTGCTGTGGCGGCCGCGGGATGGAGCAGCTCTGCCAGGAGCTCGATGCCGTCCACCAGACGGGGACCGGGTCTCGAGAAGGAAGCGGCGGCATCCACGGCGACGATGCGGCGGGTCCCGGTTGACCTGATCCTGCCTTCGTATTCACGAGCCTGCGCGGCCGCGGCTCCGGCGTCGTAGCCGCAGGGCATGACCACGGTCAGGTCCGGGTCGAGCCCGACCAGTTCGTGCCATTCGTGTTCGGCCGATTCGCTGCCTGGCTCACCGACGAGGTCCCGGCCTCCCGCGTTCCCGATCATCTCCGGAACCCAGTGTCCCCCGGTGAAGGGCGGGTCAAGCCACTCGAGGGCGAGCACGGTGGGCCGCTCCAGGCCCTCGACGCTCCTGCGGACCGATTCGATGCGGGACTCCATCTCTGTCTTCAGGGCCGTCCCTGCTTCGGGCACTCCGGCCGCCTCCGCCACATCGACAGCGTTTTCCAGCACTTCGGCCAGGGAAGTCGGGTCCTGTCGAAGCACCACCGGTTTCCCCGGCAGGCGGGCGGCGATCGCCAGCACGTCGTCATATGAAACGGCGCAGACCGCGCAGACGTCCTGGGCGATGATCAGGTCCGGTCTGACCGACTCGAGGACCTCGGCCTTCAACCGGTAAAGCGGATCGCCCTGGCCGACCACCCGCTTTACCTCGGCGTCGATTTCGGCCGGAGTAAGTCCCGGTGCGATGACCGTTTCACTGAGGTGGGGGAGTTCCGGGGCCTCGGGCGGAAAGTCGCATTCGTGGGTGACCGCCACGACCTGATCGCCGAGACCAAGCGCGAAGAGCATCTCGGTGGAGGAGGGAACGAGTGAGGCGATACGCATGGGTGAAATATGCCATCCCGGGTAACCTCGAATCATGGGCCTGTTGGGTGATGCGGAGATTCAGGGCCGGCTGGCGGAACTCGACGGCTGGTCGCTCGAGAAAGACAGGATCGTGCGGCAGTTCGAGTTCGAAGACTTCGTCGGCTCGATTCGCTTCGTCGACTCGCTGGTGGAGCCGGCCGAGAACATGAACCACCACCCGGATCTCGAGGTCTCCTGGAACAAGGTCAGGGTCTCGATAACCAACCACGCGGAAGGCGGCCTGACCGAAAAGGACTTCGAACTGGCCGAAAGAATCGGCGCCCTGGGTCAGGAATAGTCGTAGAAGCCCTGGCCGCTCTTGCGGCCGAGATGACCGGCCGCCACGAAATCCTGGACGGTGGCCGGGGCAAGGTGGTCCGGGTTGCCGGATTCGGCGTTCAGGGCTTCGCCGATCGCGATCGCGACATCCAGGCCGACCAGGTCCAGCAGCGCCAGGGGGCCCATCGGGTGGGCGACACCGAGGGTCATACACTGATCGACGGCGGCCGCTTCCAGGCCGGTTCGCTCCTGGTAGCGGACCGCATCGAAGAGGTAGGGGAAGAGGAGACGGTTGACCGCGAACCCGGCGGTGTCAGGCACCTCGACCGCGGTCTTCTCGATCAGATGGCACCAGTCGTGGGCCCGCTCGGCGACCTCGTCGCCCACCGCGTCGGGAAAGATCAACTCGACCAGCTTCATCGCCGGAACCGGGTTGAAAACGTGAAGTCCGTAGACCCGGTCCGCGCAACCGGAATCCTCGCCCAGCCGGGTGATCGAAAGCGAAGAGGTCGTGGTTGCAAGGTCGGCGGCCGGAGCGACTGCTGAAACCCGGCGGAGCAGGTCCGCCTTGACGGCCGCGTCCTCGATCACCGCTTCGACCAGGAGGTCGGCCCCGGCGAGATCATCGATGTCCAACGTGGCGGTGACCCGGGAAGGATCCGCGCCGGGAATCCGCCGGCAGGCCTTCTCGACCGCGGTGAGCGCCCGGTTAGCCGATTCCTCAGAGCGGACGAGCATCAATACGCGCGGGCTGGAGGTTGATGCCACGGCAGCGAGACCGGTCGCGATGGTGCCGCTGCCGGCGATCGCGACGAATTCGTAGGGTGTTGCCGTCATCCGGCCGAACCCTATTGAGATCGAGCGCCGCCCGGTATTGACTGACGAGTCAATCAGCTACGATTGACACAAGCTTTTTCCCCCAACAGCCACAGACTGGATTACCGAGAAAGGCAGATGATGACCAAGTTTGGCGGTCGTGAAGTCGTAATCGTGGAGGCGGTCCGCACCCCGGTCGGCCGCGGCCACAAGGAGAAGGGTTACTACAAGGACGTACATCCCTCGAACCTGCTTGCCCATGCCTACAAGAACGTCGTCGAACGGGCGGGCATCGACCCGGCCGAGGTTGAGGACGTCGTGGCCGGCTGCGTGCAGCAGTTCGGCGAGCAGACCCTCAACATCGGGCGAAACGCCTGGCTCGAGGCCGGCTTCCCGATCGAGACCCCGGCGACCACGATCGACCGCCAGTGCGGCTCGGCCCAGCAGGCGATCAACTACGCCGCGGCGATGATCGCCTCCGGCGTCCACGACGTGATGATCGGCGGCGGCGTCGAGCACATGGGTCACATCTCCTTCGCCGATTCGGCCAAGGTGATGAGCGAATACGGCTTCGCCTACTCGCCGGAGCTGCTCGAGAAGTACGACCTCGTGAACCAGGGCATCTCGGCCGAGATGATCGCCGACAAGTGGGAGATCCCCAAGGTTGACCTCGACGAGCTCGCCGTGCGTTCGCATGCCCGTGCCCAGCAGGCCACCGAAGAGGGTCGTTTCGAGCGTGAGATCGCCCCGTTCCAGGTCAACGGCGACACCTACGCCACCGACCAGGGCATTCGTCCGGGGACCAGTCTCGAGGCCCTGGCCGGCCTGAAGCCCGCCTTCAAGGAGGACGGCAAGATCACTGCTGGCAACTCCTCCCAGGTATCGGACGGCGCTGCCGCGGTGTTGCTGATGACCAGGGAGAAGGCCGACGAGCTCGGACTCAAGCCCCGCGCCCGGATCGTCGACCAGACGGCGGTCGGCGTCGATCCGGTGATGATGCTCACCGGTCCGATCCCGGCCACGAAGAAGATCCTCGAGCGCAATGACATGACCATGGACGACATCGACCTGACCGAGATCAACGAGGCGTTTGCTTCGGTGGTCAAGGCATGGGAGATCGAACTCCAGCCCGACATGGACACGGTCAACGTCAACGGCGGCGCGATCGCGATCGGCCACCCGCTCGGCTCGACCGGCGCCCGGCTGCTGACCACACTCCTCCACGAACTGGAGCGTCAGGACAAGAAGACCGGTCTGGTCACCATGTGCTGCGGCGGCGGTATTGGAACCGCCACTCTCATCGAGCGCCTGTAGAACCGGCTCGATTCAAGACACAACAAGGGCCCGCGTTCTTCGTTGAACGCGGGCCCTTTTTCGTGACTGCCTCAGATATGTCCGTATCTACTTCGAGGCGCTACGAACCTTGTATTTGTGGAAGACGACCTTGCGCTTGCCATGCCTGAAGCGCTTGGCGCGGACCACCTGCCGGACCACCATCAGTTTCCGGTTGGGCCGCTTTGCGTAGCGAGCGATGCGCCGCTTGTACTTCGGCCTGACCCGCAGCTTCACGACCTTCCACTTGCCGGCCCTTTGCCTGGCATTGGCGTACCTGGTCATCGGCCGGGCCAGCTTGCGCTTCGGTGACTTGCGGGTCACTCCGACGGCCTTGCCCAGACAACGCGGCCTGAACCGTTTCGGACACTTGAGACGCAGGAACAGGAACTTCCCGTTGTAGATCGCGGTGACGTTGTTCGGCGGCCTGGTTGACGGGCTATTCGGTCCCGAGGGCCCGGTCGGACCAGTCGGACCGGTGCTGCCGGTCGGCGATGTCGGTCCCGTGGGCGAAGTCGGGCCGGTGGGACCGGTGGGGGAGGTCGCGCCGGTGGGTCCGGTCGGGTCGGTCGGTCCCGTCGGGCCGGTGGGCCCTGTCGGAGTCGGCCTTCTGGCAGTCAGGGCCACCTGGTCGTAATCAAAGGTGCCCGACGGCAGGAGCCCGATCAGGTCGGCGACCACATTGGTCGTGATCACGATCCGGTAGGACTCACCGATGTCGAGAGCAGCGGCGTCCAGGGCGCTGCCCGGAACGTTGACCCAGTTGTCCGAATTGGTTGCGTCGCCGTTGGGAATCAGCGGGATGACCGAACTGTCGCTGCTCTTGACGAGATCGACCTGCCAGTTCGCGTTCGCCTGGCTCAACAGGTCGGTCAGCGCACCCTTGCGGGCCAGGCCGAAGCCGAGGCTCTCGGCCGGCTCGCCCTCGGCTCCGTCGTAGGTGAACTCGGGGCTGGTCCAGATTCCGGTCGAGGTCTGACCGAGCGCGGTCGGCGTAACCGTGAGACCGGTGGCCGTGTCGCGGAGGAAGCCGTCGGCCGCGCCTCCGCTGCCGTCGGCCGGCTCGAAGGTTCCGTTCATCGCCGGGCAGAGGACGCCCGGCGTCAGGCCGCAGAGGGCGCCGTAAGAGGTGCTGTGGGTCCAGCCACCGTCGGTCGTCTCGAGACTGGTGCCCTCGCCGCCCGGATAGACGGTGACGATGCCCTCGTCGATGCCGCCGCTGCCGGAAAGCCAGATGTCGCCGGAACCGCCGATCGCGCCGTCAACCGCTCCGCAGAGGGCGCCGCCGGTCGAGTTCGGCACGGTGAAGGTGCTGTACACGCTGCCGGCGCCGCTGCCCGGGTCGAAGGGAGCGGCATCGTGATTGCCGCCGGGCTCGGAAAGCGTTCCTGTGGTCTGGAGCTCGAGCGGGAAGGAGGTGGTGCAGGTGTTTCCCAGCACCTGCGCACTGACCGTGACCGGCAGGTCTATGTCCGCAACTCCGGTGCCGGCATCGAAGGTGCCGCCGATCGGCCCGCTGGCCGTGATCGTCACCACGACATCCTGGCCGGAAACCTGGGTCGTCTTCTGCGGGAAGGTGAATTCGGATGCCTGTGCCGTGAAGGCGTCGGTGCCGGTGTCGACCTCTCCGCGCAGTGTGGCCGGAGCATCGGGCGGGTCTGCATCGGGATCGATCAGTTTCAGGCCCTGCGGGCCCGATCCTCCACCGAGGTTGATGATCGCCCGGTCGAAATTGAAGGCGACCGGGTCGGCTGAAGCACTCGCCGTCATCGCGGTGAACGCGAAGACAAGCGTGGCCAGACCGGCCAGTTTGAGCAGCATCCTGTTCATCTGGTCCCTTTCCCTGGAAGTCAGATAGTTCTCGACTCGCGTACGGACTGGTACGCAAAACGGCAGGTACCACCTCGGCCTGTTTTCAAACAGGTACGCTCCGGCGCATGGGTGCCATGGAGAAGGTTTCGATCGGAATCGCAGGGGAAACGCCGGAGGACATGGCGGCGCTGGCCAGACAGGCCGAAGCGGCCGGGTTCGATTGCGGCTGGGCGATCGAGATCTTCCGCAACGCGTTCACCCAGACCACCTTCCTCGGGGCGAAGACCGAGTCGATGGGGATCGGCACGGCGATCGCCTGGGGTTTCGTCCGCAGCCCGATGACCATGGCGATGAGCGCGATGGACATCGACGAGATCACCGGGGGCCGTTTCCGGCTGGGCCTGGGGCCAGGGGTCAAGCGGCTGAACGAGACCTGGCACAACGCCGAATACGGCCGGCCCGCGCCACATCTCCGGGAGACGATCGAGGCGGTCCGCGCAATCATCCACGCCGCCGCGGCCGGAGAGGCCGTCACCTACAAGGGCGAGTATTACGACCTGGACATCAAGGGCTGGTTCCGTTCGACTCCGCCGCTCAGGGCCGACATCCCGATTTACACGGCGGCGGTGCAGAAGGGGATGGCCCGCATGGCCGGCGACGTCGCCGACGGCCTGATCGGCCACATCATCTGCTCGGCGAAATGGATCGAGCAGGAGATCGTGCCCGCCTTCGAACTGGGACTTTCCCGATCCGGCCGGGACCGCTCGTCGTTCACCTTTCTCCCGAGCATCTGCGTGGCGATCGATGACGACTACCAGCGCGGACTCGACGCGGCCCGCAACACGCTCGCCTTCTATGCGACAGTCAGGACTTACCTGCCTCTATTCGAACTCCACGGCTTCGGACAGAACGCCGCCGATGCTGGAGCGGCCTT
This sequence comes from Solirubrobacterales bacterium, assembly GCA_020438395.1. Lineage (GTDB taxonomy): Bacteria > Actinomycetota > Thermoleophilia > Solirubrobacterales > 70-9 > 67-14. The sequence continues at coordinate 65,579 of JAGQUR010000037.1, forward strand.
CCGCAAGGGTGACCTGCAGGGCGTCGCAGATGCCATTTCGGACGAGATGGTCGAGACCTACTGCGCGGTCGGAACCCCGGACAAGGTCAGGGAGAAGGTGGCCGAGGTCGCCCAGTTCAGCGACGCGATCCTGCCTGGCGCCCCCACCTACTTCATCCCCAACGAACAGGTCACCGAGTACAACCAGAAGATCATCGAGGTATTCGGCAAGTAGGCTTGTGGTGTATATAGGTGTATAGTTGTGTCATGGGTCGTACACAGGTATATCTCGGGGACGACGAGCTCGAATTGCTGGATCAGGCTGCCGCCGAGACCGGCGCCACCCGCTCGGAGCTGATCCGCAGGGCGATCCGGCGTTCTTACGGAAGGGGCCAGTCGGATCCGCTGCGGCTGATACTTGAAACGGCCGGCTCCTGGGAGGGTTCGGAGTCGGGTGATGACTTCGTGGACGAGCTACGTCCCGGCGGACTTGACCGGCGACTGGCCCGCTACGGGCTGGAATGAAACTGCTCGACACCAGCGTCGTGGTTGATCACCTGCGGGGCCGGACCGAAGCGGTGCGGCTGCTCACCGGACTCGCCGAGGACAGAGTTCCCCTGCTGGCCAGCGAGGTGACCAGATTCGAGTTGGCGGCCGGAGTCAGGGACGAGGAAGAAGACAAGCTCGAACGATTCTTCGGCGCGGTCGAATGGATCCCGGTCGGGGAAGCGGTCAGTCGTCTGGCCGGAGACCTCGCACGGAAGTTCCGCCAGTCACACGGGGGCATCGACACGGCGGACTATCTGATCGCGGCCACCACACTGCTGGCCGGAGCGGATCTCTTGACGATCAATGTGCGGCACTTCCCGATGATCCGGGATCTGGTTTCCCCGTATTGACTTCTTCCCGCGAGGTTTTCAGTCTTCGGGAAGGGCGGCGACCCAGGCCTGAAACTCGTCCATGTCGGTCACGGCCGGGCCGTGGCCGGGGAGCAGGACCGTCGGGTTCAGGGCGGCGAGTTTGCGGATCGAGTTGCGGTTCTCGGCCGGGTCGTAGGTGAACATCTCCGGCGGCTCGCCGAGACCTGTGCGGCCCGTCGCGTAGTTGATGTTCCGGATCACGTCACCGCAGACCGCTACGCCATCCGACTCGCGGAAATAGACCACATGACCGCGGGCATGACCGGGCGTGTGGACCACGGTGAAGCCGGCCACCTCGTCGCCGTCCTCGAGCACCCGTGAAACCTTGTGGGGCGGGCCCTCCCACGAGGACTGAACCCTGGTCAGCACGGGGTTGGTGACCTGGCCCTCCGAGATCGGCCTGCGGCCCTCCATCGCATCGACGTCATCGGCGTGGCAGGCGAGGGGGATGTCACGGTCCCGGCAGATGTCACGGGCGAGGCCCTGATGGTCCGGATGGACGTGGGTGAGGGTCAGCATCGAAAGCTTGCGGTCCTTGATCTGGCGGGGAATCCGGAACCGGTCCCAGGTGGTGCCCGCGTCGATCAGTACGTCTCCGGCCAGGTAGACGTTGACCATCGGTAGCGGGAACTGCCCGAGGCGCTCGACTCCCGGTGCGACTTCCTTGAGTGCCATGCTCGGCGCCTCCCGTTCAGTGAGCCGGCCCGGCGCCGGGCTGGCCGCTGTGATGGGCCAGGTCTTCGAGCCGCGCCATTTCGCGCTCGCCGAAGATTCGCGCCGGATCCTTCGCGTCGAGACCCTCGATCAGCCGGCCGACCCGCACCCGCACCTGCTGTGCGAAGTGGGGGGTCACCGCACCGGTGAGCTCGCGGATGTCTTCCGGGGTGACTTTCTGGCCGGAGTCCAGGACTCCGATGTGTTCGGTTTCGCTCATCCTGTTGTGCTCGCAGTCTCCACGATTTCCAGTTCCAGTGCGTCATCGAGGCGCGCCTGTTCGTCCACCGAGATTACGGAGTCGTCCCCGATAACCCAAGCGTGGTTGACGATCGCGCGCGTCGGGTCGGTTTCGTATCCGGGCTTCACGTCAAGCAGGTAGTCCTCGACCACCTGCGGCAGCTTCTCGCTGGAGTCGGTCAGGAGCAGGGCCGGCCAGGTGCCGCCGGTCGACAGCGCGGTTGCCGCGATCGCGTCCATCGGACGATCCGTCCGGGCCAGCACGTAGCCGTGGCCCGGGTCGGTCAGGTTCCAGCCGAACAACCCGCTCGAATACCGGACCAGTTCGACTGCGGCCGACTCCGGGTCGTCACCACCGACCCGTTCGACCGTGGAACCGGCCTTGTCAAGCTGCTTGATGACCTTGCTGGAAACCACATCCGACGGGCCGAGGACGAAGATCGGGACGTTCTTGTTGGCCTTGTCCTTGATCACGTCGAGGGTCGCCTTCGGGACCGAGTCCTTGCCCGTGTAGAGCACCACGTCCCCCGAGCGGGCGGCCCAGGTCCCGGCCGGGGTTGCGTATTCCGGTGCCTCCGAGGAGACGACGACGAAAGCGGCCGGTGGCCCGTCCACGAGGGTGGCTTTCTCCTTCGCGACCGCCGCCGCTATCTCGGCCGGGCCGCTGCCGTCGATCCGTTTGACTTCATAACCCGAAGGTGGCGCGACCTGTCCCACCGTGAAGACCTTGTTCTCGCCGGTGTCGGGGGAACCGAGTGGATTGAGCTGGGCGAGGGTGTCGACTCCGGTCGCCGAAAGCGTGCCCGACGGAGCCAGCAGGATCGGCGCGCCGACCGGCAGCGCGCTGAGGGTGGCTGCGGCGACGCCGGACTGCCAGTCATTGGAATCCACGATCGTCACCGCGGAGGGGGGAGAGCCGGGTCCCGACGTCGGGTAAGCGGCGAGGGCGGCAGCCATCGAGACGTCGACCGGGTCGCTGCCGCTGATTCTCGTCGTGTTGCGGGTAGCGGCCGAAGGGAAACCGAGCGGACCATTCGAATGGCCGGCGATGACACCCTGGCCACCGGTGACCCCGGTCTGGTTCTCGACCACGGATTCGCCCGAACCGCCTCCACCGTCGTCATTGCCGACGTCGAAGAAGAAATACGCGATGAAGGCAGCGAGGATCAGGATCAGGACCAGCAGGATCGAGAGGCCCAGCCAGGGCACCCCGGTGGCCTGCGGGCTCCCTGGCGGTGCGTTGATGGGCCGTCTTCCGGAGCTTGCCACGGCGTGAACCGTATCCAAACCGTGTCTCGGGCCGGAAGTCGTAAGAATGGCGGCGATGCCATACCCGACAGGGACAATCACCAATGACGCCGGCCACCTCGAGATTGGCGGCTGCGACGTGGTCGAACTTGCCCGCGAATTCGGGACCCCGTCCTACATCTTCGCGACCGCCGAAATGCGGAACCGGGCCCGGGCCTACCAGCAGGCTTTCTCCGCCCACACCGACCGCTTCGAGGTTCTGTTCGCCAGCAAGGCCCTGCCGGTTACCGCCGCCTACCGGCTCTTCGCCGAGGAGGGCCTTTCGGTGGATGTGGCCTCGGGCGGCGAGCTGACCATGGCGCTGACCGCCGGATTCGATCCCGCCCGGGTTTACATGCACGGCAACAACAAGACCGACGCCGAGATCGCGCTGGCCGGCAGCTCGGGCGTCGGCCATCTGATCGTCGATTCCTTTGACGAGATCGAACGCTGCGAACGGGTTCTGAAAAGAACCCAGGATGTCCTGATCCGGGTTACTCCCGGGATCAAGCCTTCGACCCATTCGTTCATCCAGACCGGCCAGCTCGATTCCAAGTTCGGATTCGGTCTGGAGGACGGGACCGCCGCGAAGGCGATCGCCAGAACGCTGGCCTCGGATCGGCTGAATCTGGTCGGCCTTCACTTTCACATCGGTTCCCAGATCTTCGAAATCGAGCCGTTCCGGCTCGCGGTCGAGGCGCTCGGCGAACTGCGCGGAGACTGGTGCCAGATCCTCGACCTCGGTGGCGGCCTCGGAATCTCCTATGACGAGGCAGACTCACCGCCACCGATCGAGGAATACGTGAACCTCAAGGTCCAGGCGGTCCGTGACGTCTTCGGCCACGGCGTGAAGATCCTGATCGAACCGGGACGCTCGCTGGTCGGAACCGCCGGCGTGACGATCTACACGATCGGAACCGTGAAGGAGATCCCCGGCGTTCGCACCTACGTCGCCGTGGATGGCGGGATGTCTGACAATCTTCGGCCGATGCTCTACGACGCCAAGTACA
>JAGQUR010000174.1 GCA_020438395.1 Solirubrobacterales bacterium
GGATCATCAGGTCGATCGGCTCGGCTGCCGCCGCAAGCTGATCGACCCTTCCCCTGAATCTTCGCCGCGTCGGGGCGAGCGAGATGGTCTCCTGCCCGGCCTCCACGGCGATCTTCATTTCCCGTACCGCCGGGTCGAGTCCGCGGGCCCTCTCGAGTGCGGCCACGATCTCCTCATGGCTGTTGTGGTCCAGGGCATCGGCGATGTCGACCAGCGTTCCAGAGAGCCTGGAAAGGAGCGGTTCGAGGTAGCGCCGCACCAGCCGGACGGGATCGACCGGAGTGATCGCATTGGCGGTCAGGGCCACACCGCCGCCGACCAGCGCGTCAATGAAGCGATGGGTTGAATCGACCAGGTCCGGAGCCGGCAGGGTGGCGACCAGGACAGCGGATATCGCCGCCTGGTTGACCAGCAGCACCCCGCCACCGGCCAGCACCGCGGCGGAGACGGCAAGGCCGATGACCAACATCAGCTGCCAGGTGCCGGTGCCCGTCACATTCACGATCAGGTCGGCGATGGCGATGCCGAGGGCGACCCCGAGAGCGATCTCGTAGGCCCTTCGTCCGCGTTGCTCGATCGCCAGACCGAGAACCAGGACCACCGAGATCGGCGCGAAGAAGGGCTGGTAATGCCCGATCACCTTGTCAGCGATCAGCCAGGCCGCCCCTGCCGCCAGACAGATCTGGACGATTCGCAGGGAAGCGAAGCGCAGGGCCGAAAGGCGCTGATCCACCAGCGTTCTCACGGTCCCACTATCTCACCGCTGGTGACCGGAAAGCAGGGCGCTTTCGGCTCAGGGCCTGGGGAGGACCACCAGCCGGTTTCCGGAAGGATCGGCCTGTTCGGTTGCGGCAGGGCCCGCCGACTCCCCGAAGAGCTCGAAATGCCTCATGCCGGCGGTGCCTTCGGGCGCTTGCGGGGCACCGATGCCCTGCCAGACGTTGACCGCAATCCGGTGTGGAAAGCTCCCGCCGAGCGAGAGGTCGGCAAAGCCGATTCCGGAAGCATCCATGTGTCTGGTGAACCCGATCTCCTCGTAGAAAGCCTGGGCGGCCTCGAGGTCACCCACGTAGAGGTGAACATGCCCGATCCGGCTGCCCTCCGGCAGAGGTTTCGTCAGGTCCTCATCCTGTCGGTGCGAGAACACTTCCTCGAGGCCGAGCGGCTCGGTCATGTCATGCCTGCGGCCTTCGGAGTCGATGATCAGCGGTCGTCCGCCGACGATGTCGATCTTCCCCACCCGGTCGATCGTCTCGAAGGCGATCTCGACGTTGATCCCGTCCGGGTCGTCGAGGTAGGTGGCCCAGTGGGTCACGTGGTCGGTCGGCGCGTTCGGGTAACGGGCGGCGAAGAGCCGGGCCAGCAGACGGGCAAACTCGGCCTCCGAAGGCATGTGAATCGCCAGGTGATAAAGCGCCGAGTAGCCGCGCTGCACCGGCTGAGTTGCCCCGGGGTGCAGAACAATCAGTTCCGCTTCGCCGGTGCCGGATTCATCCTTCACCCCGAGCCGGACGGCACCCGGGCTGCCAGCCGCGCCTGCCGAGCGCTCCTGCCGGGTGTCCCGGCCGAGCTCGGTCATTCCGATCAGATCCCGCCAGAACACAAGCGAACGGTCGAGGTCGGTGACGTTCAGGTGCACCGCCCCGTAGGTGAGAGCGTCAGATGCTGTGCTTTCGATCGGGCCGGGTCTCATGCCCGAAGTCAAGCAGAGCGCTTCGGCCGGCTCAGGGAGCTTGGTCCAGCTTGGGGGATTGCCAGGGCTCGGCTAGCTTGCCGGCGATCAACTCGGGCAGGCCCTCGATCGGGACCCGGATCTGTTCGAGTGAGTCGCGGTCACGCAGGGTGACCTGGCCGTCGTCCTTCGTGTCGAAGTCAACGGTGATTCCCCAAGGGGTGCCGATCTCGTCCTGCCGGCGGTAACGCTTGCCGATCGATCCGCCCGAGTCGTATTCGGTCTGGATGCCGGCCTTCCGCAGCGCCATGTTGATCTCCTGCGCGGTCTCCGGCATGCCCTCCTTGTTGAAGAGCGGCAGCACCGCGACCTTGACCGGGGCCAGTCGCGGGTGAAGCTGAAGCACGGTGCGTTTGCGGCCTTCCACCTCTTCCTCGAGGTAGGAATCGACCAGGAAGGCGAGTGCGGCGCGGTCGGCACCGGCAGCCGGCTCGATCACATGGGGGATGTAACGCTCGCCGGAGGTCTGGTCGAAGTACTCCATGCTCTCGCCGGAATGCTCCTGATGCTGGGTCAGGTCGAAATTGCCCCGGTTGGCGATCCCTTCCAGCTCTGACCAGCCGATCGGGAAGAGGTATTCGACGTCCGAGGTGCCGGACGAATAGTGCGAGAGCTCGTCGGCCTCATGCGGGCGGATCATCAGGAAGTCGGGGCGGATACCGAGGTCGAGGTACCAGTTGTGACGGATCTCGACCCACTTCTCCCACCACTCCTGCGCCTCGGCGGGCGGGACGAAGAACTCCATCTCCA
>JAGQUR010000175.1 GCA_020438395.1 Solirubrobacterales bacterium
CTCGTCCACTCCCAGACGTTGCCGGTGATCTCGTAGAGGCCGAAGGGATTCGGAGCAAAGGTCTTGACCGTCACCGTGCCGGGTTTCCTGGCACCGCCGGGCCGGGGCCGGAACTTCCAGGGGAACTCCCCGATCCAGCGGTTCATCCGTTCCTCGCCCCCGGGAGCCAGTTCGTCTCCCCAGGCGAATTCGGCCGCCTCGATTCCGCCCCGCCCGGCCCGCTCCCACTGGACCTCGGTCGGAAGCTGCTTGCCTGCCCAGCGGGCGTAGGCCTCCGCGTCCTCCCAGGTCACCTGGGTCACCGGATGGTCTTCCTTTCCTTCCAGGTTGCTGGAGGGCCCCCAGGGGTGCCGCCACTGCGCGCCGGGGGTCCAGGCCCACCACTGCATCGGATTGGAAAGGTCAACCGGGCCATTCGGCTTGGCGAAGGTGATCGAGCCGGGAACCAGCAACGAAGGGTCGGCACCGGGGTACATGGCCGGATCCGGGGCTTTCTCTGCAGTCGTGACATGGCCCGTGCTTTCGACGAATTCCGCGAACTGGCGGTTGGTCACCGTGGTCTCGTCCATCCAGAAACCATCGACCGTCATCGGCCCCACGGGCCGCTCTTCGGGGTAGTGCCTTTCGCTGCCCATCTGGTAGGTCCCTCCCGGGATCCAGACCATTCCCTGGGCGGGCGGCGGTCCCGGCGGTTCCTCGATCACATCCATGAAGGGAAGGCTACCCGTCGCTTCACGCCGGCCCGAGGGAATGCCGCTCCAGGAAGGAGTCGATCTCACGCGACAGCATCCCCCCCTGCCAGGCGAGCGGTGACTGGCCCTTCTCCTCGCCGATCAGTTCCGCGCCGGGTATCGCCTCGGTCCAGCGTTCAGCCACCTCCCGCGGATGTCCCGGGTCAAATTCGTCGTGGCTGGCTACGACCAGAACCGGCATCCCCAGATCCGCCAGCTCTTCCAGGCTCCCGAACGGACGCGATCGTGGCACTTCGCGCAGGGCCTGGGCAACCGCCTCCGGGTGAAGATGGAGGCGGGCCCGGTCGCGGGCCAGGCGGAAGGAAGTTTCTCTCGCCTTCCCGGCCGGGCTGTTCTCCGCCACAACCTCTGCAAAGGCTTCCGGACCGCCATTCTCGAGCGCATCCGCCCGCCTGTCCCAACGCGAGTCGTCATCGGTCTGCCCGGTGAACACGGGTCCGATCAGGATCAGGGCCCGGACTCCGTCGGGATTAGCCAGCGCCCGTCGGGTCACCGTGTGGCAACCCATCGAATGGCCGCCCAGCACTGCCCCTTCGGACTCCATCGCTCCGGTCGCATCGATCACCAGGTCGAGGTCATCCGCCAGACCCGCGTATTCGTAGCTAGCCGCCGGATCGCTCTGACCGTGGCCGCGGGCGTCGTAGGTGATCAGCCGGTAGCCGCGCCGCGGAAGGTGCCGGGAGCCGTGGACCACGTAGCGTCGGGTCGCCGAAAGACCATGGCAGAGCAGAATTCCGGAACCCCGACCGTCAATCTCGCCAGCCAGCTTCCGGCCGCCGGCATCGGCCGTGAACTGCTCCGGTTCAGCGGCCGACAGCGTTCAGCCCTGCTCGAGTGTCGCCTTCTTGATGACGACCTGCTTGGTCGGTGTCTCGTCGGCAGAGCCAAGGTTGCCGATCGCCTCGACCACGTCCATTCCGTCGGTCACCTTGCCGGCGATCGCGTAATCGGGGGTCAGGCTTGAGCCCTGGGCCCCGGTGACCACGAAGAACTGGCTGCCGGAGGTACCGGGTGCTTCCGACCCGGTCTTCGCCATCGCGACGGTGCCGATCGGGTACTTGGTGTCCTGCGGAGGCGTCTCCACCACGCTGTAGCCGGGACCTCCCGAACCCGATCCGGTCGGATCCCCGCCCTGGATCACGAAGTCGGGCACGATCCTGTGGAAACCGAGACCGTCGTAGAACTTCTTCTCGGTCAGGTAGGCGAAGCTGTTCGCGGTGATCGGCCAGTCGGTCGTGTCCAGGTCGATCGTGAAGTCGCCCTCCGTTGTTTCCATCTTCACGTGGGCCACCTCACCCTGCTTCACCACCGACCCGGGCTGAGGCTTTTCCAGCTTCACGTCTTTGGTGACCGGGGTAGCAGTCTCGCCACCGTCGTCGTCACCGCCCCGTCCAACCAGGACCACCACGACCACGACGGCCAGGGCGATGCCGATCACTCCCAGAGTCACAAGCTTTCCGCGCTGATTCATCGGCGCCAGTTTATGGCGTTCCCTCTGAAATGATCCGCAGGTGCCCGAGTACAGCCCATCCGCCGACCGGAAGACGGTTGTCGTCGGCAAGGCGATCTGTCGCCTCGTTGCCGTCGCTCCCTGGGCGTGGCCGCTGGTCGGCAGCTCGGTCGGCCGGTTTTTCGACCATGCCGCCGCCGGCTGGGACGAGCGGACATCGGCCGGGTCGGCCGGTCACCTCGCCACGCTGGCGGCAGGACTCGACTCGCTTCAGTCGAAGCCGGAGCGCGTGCTCGACCTTGGTTGCGGAACCGGCGCCGGAACCCTGTTTCTCTCCCGCGAATTCCCGACCGCCTCGATCCGGGGTCTCGACCTGTCGGAATCGATGATCAGACAGGCCCAGGGGAAGATCGGACTCGACCCCGAGGGCAGGGTGAACTTCCGGGTGGGCGACGCCTCGGGACTTCCCTTCTCCGACGATTCCTTCGACCTCGTCACCCAGGTCAACTTGCCGATCTTCTTCCGCGAGATAGCGAGGGTCCTCAGGCCGGGTGGCGGCCTCGTGATCGCCAGCAGCCATGGCGATCAAACCCCGTTCAGCACGCCCGAGAGCCTCGTTTTCAGGAAACTGGCGTCCCGGGGCTTCGGATCGATCGGCTCCGGCACCGCCGGTGAAGGAACATGGATCTCGGCGAGACTGGAAGAGCAGAGTTGACCGAGGAACGCGCCTACACCCTGATCCTGAATCCGAGCTCCGGCGGCGGACGCTCGAAGCAGGTCCTGCCGGAGGTCGAACGCCGGCTCGATGCACTTCGAATCCCCTTCCGGGTCGAAAGGACCCGTTCGCTCGAGCATGGAGTCGATCTCGCCTTCGAAGCAGTTGATTCCCGGGAGATCCCGGTGGTGGTCAGCGGCGACGGGTTGATCGGCGCGGTCGGGGGCGCACTGGCGGGTGTAGACAGCCCGGTCGGGCTGATCCCTGCGGGCCGCGGCAACGACCTCGCCAGGGGCCTCGGAATACCGACAGACCCGGCGGCCGCGGTCGACTGTCTGGCGGCCGGGTTCACCCGCTCGATCGACGTCGGTGATGCCAACGGTGAGCGTTTCCTCGGCATCGCCTCGGTCGGTTTCGACTCTGACGCCAACCGCATCGCCAATCAGGCGAAGCTGCTGAAAGGCCAGCCCGTCTACGCCTACGCGGCCCTTCGGGCCCTGCTGCGCTGGAAGCCGGCCCGATTCACGCTGATCGAGAGCGGTGTCCAGAGCCGGATCACCGGGTACACGGTGATCGTCGCCAACAATGGCTTCTACGGCGGGGGCATGAACGTCGCCCCGACCGCCGAGATCGACGACGGAAAACTGGACCTGGTGACGATCGGCGAGGTCGGCAAGTTCCGTTTCCTGCTCAACATGCCGAAAGTCTTCAAGGGCACCCACGTCAACGAAGCCGAGACCGTTTCAACCCACCGCGTTACCTCGATCGAGGTCCGGGCCAGCCGTCCGTTCACCGTCTATGCGGACGGCGACCCGCTGACCGAACTCCCCGCGACCATCAGGGTGATCCCCTCCGCGCTGCGGATGATCGTGCCGGAGCCGGCCTCTTGATCAGGTCCAAGGCCTGGATCGCCCGGTCGGTCGGCCGGCTCAGCCGCGCGTCCGGTCGAGGCGGCGGAACCACCCTGCCGGGGCGGGTCCTGCTCAAGCTCGATGCAGATGCGATCGACAAGCTGGGTGCCGGGCTGAGCGACGGCGCCACCTTGATCAGCGCCACCAACGGCAAGACGACGACTGCGTCCATGCTGGCGACCATCCTCGAAAGCGCGGGAAGGCATCCGGTTCACAACCGGGCAGGCTCCAACATGACCTGGGGTGTCGCGACGGCGCTGCTCGAGCAGAAGGGAACCGAGGGGCTCTTCGAGGTCGACGAGGCCTGGCTGCCGGAAGTGGCGGACCGGCTCGGGCCGGACACGATCCTGCTCGGAAATCTCTTCCGGGACCAGCTCGACCGTTACGGCGAGACGGAGGCCCTTGCGGACGCCTGGGCGGACCTGGCCTCCAGGACCGCCGGTACCACCGACTTCGTTCTCAACGCCGACGACCCGCTGATCGCCGACATCGGCAACTCCAGCGGCCCCGGCACCACGTATTTCGGCATCGCCGACGAGTCCCAGGCCCTCTCCGAGCTTCAGCACGCTTTCGACGCCAAGCTCTGCCGGGTCTGCGGGCACGAGCTCACCTATGACCGGGCTTTCGTCGGCCACCTCGGCCATTACCACTGCGAGAGCTGCGGCATGCGTCGCCCCGAACCGGACGTCTCGGCCAACCGGATAACGCTCAGGGGAATGTCGGGCGTCACGGCGACGATCGACTCTCCCGAAGGCGCTTCGGAGCTCGAACTGCCCCTGCCGGGCCTCTACAACCTCTACAACGCGCTCGGGGCGATTGCCACGGCCCGCCAGATGGGCATCCCGGTCGAGGATTCGGTCAGGAGCCTGGCCGGGATGAAGGCGGTATTCGGACGGGTCGAGCGGATCCAGATCAACGAAACCTCCCTCTCGATCCTCCTGATCAAGAATCCGGCCGGCGCCAACGAAGTGATCCGGACCCTCTCGCTGGAACCGGCGCCGGTCGATCTCTGGATTGCCCTGAATGACCGGATTGCCGATGGCCGCGACGTCTCCTGGATCTGGGATGCCGATTTCGAGATGCTGGCCGACCGGGTCGGGAAAGTGACCTGCACGGGCACGAGGGCGTCTGAAATGGCGCTGCGACTCAAGTACGCCGGGTGGCCGCTTGCCCGCATCGAGGTCATCGATGATCCCGAGATGGCCCTCGACCATGCACTTAAGGCGGCCGGGAGCGATCTGTTCGCGCTGCCGACCTACACCGCGCTGCTCGACCTTCGAAACCTGCTGGCGGCCCGCGGGGACACGGAGAAGTACTGGGAAGGTTGATCCTCAGCGACGAGAACTCGCCCGAGGTCGCGATCTGGCAGCTGGTCGAGTCCTGCGGATACTCGGCCGACCTCCCGGTCTGGACCGAACTGGCGGAAGGTTCCCGGTCGGTGCTGGACCTCGGCTGCGGGATCGGGCGGGTGACCAGGCACCTCGCGGCGGAAGGGCGTGAGGTACTCGGGGTTGACATCGACCCGCTGCTGGTCGATGAACTCAACCGGATCTCCGGACCGGAGCCCGTCTCGGCCATCACCGGCAGCGTCACCGGCCTGTCCGGGCTGAATCTTGGACGGGACCGCTTCGAGACCATCATCGCTCCCCAGCAGCTGCTTCACATCCTTGGTGGCAGGCCGGCCCGCCTGGACCTGCTGACGGGTGTCAAGGACCGGCTCGAACCGGAAGGGATCGCCGCTTTCGCAATCTCCGAATGGGTCCCCGACGTTTCTCGTCCGGTCGACGTCCTGCCCGATGTCAGGGAGATCGAGGACCGGGTCTACGCGAGCCGGCCGGTTGCGGTCGAAGAGCAACCCGAATCGCTGACCGTTGTCCGGCTGCGGCAGATCGTGGGGCCGGACGGTTCGTTCGAGGAATCCGAGGACCGCATCACCCTTTACCGGATGGACCGCCACTCCCTTGCCGCCGAGCTCGAAGAAGCCGGGCTGGTAGCGACCCGGTCGATCGAGGTTCCGGAAACCGACCGCCACATCGGCTCGGTGATCGTCGTCGCCCGGCATGATGCCGGGGTCCCCTGAACCGTAGGGTTCCCGTATGAAGCTCCGCCTTCTCAGCCTCTACCCGGACCAGATGAACATCTATGCGGACCGGGGCAACATCCTCTTTCTCCAGCACCGCTGCGAGTGGCGAGGGATCGATTTCGAGGTAACCCGCTGCGGCCCCGGCGACCGCTTCGATCCGGAAGCCTTCGACCTGCTCTACATGGGCGGTGGCCAGGATCGCGACCAGAAGGCGGTGGCCGGCGACCTGATCGAGACCAAGCAGCAGTCCATGCGTATCGCCAAGGAGAGCGGGGCGGCGATCCTCGCGGTCTGCGGCGGCTACCAGCTCCTCGGCGAGTACTACGAGCTCGAAGGCGAAGCGATCGCCGGCCTCGGGCTGGTTGACCTGAGAACCGTGCGCGAGCCCGGACCCCGGCTGATTGGCCCCGTCGCCATCAAGGTCGATCTCGATGGCCGGGACCGGGTACTGGCGGGGTTCGAGAATCACGGCGGCCGCACCCGGCTCGGCGCCGCGACGCCCCTCGGCAAGGTGATGCACGGCTTCGGCAACAACGGTGAGGACGGCTTCGAGGGAGTCCGCGAGGACAACCTGATCGGAACCTACCTGCATGGGCCGCTGCTGCCCAAGAACGCCTGGCTGGCCGATCACCTCATCGCGACCGGCCTTGAGCATCACCACGGAGAGCGGCCCGACCTGGAACCGCTCGAAGACTCACTGGAACAGGCCGCTCACGAGGCCGCGCTCGCCGCGGCCAGGGCCGGCTGAACAGCGCCAGTCAGGCGCCGGTGGAGCCGAAGCCGCCCTCGCCTCGGGCGGTCTCGCTCAGGGTCTCCGTCTCGACCGGCTCGATCGCGGCGAACGGAATGACCAGCAGCTGGGCAATCCGGTCCCCCGGCTTGATCCGGAAAACCTCGGCCGGATCGTTGTTCAGCAGCAGCACCCCCACTTCGCCCCGATAGCCGGCATCGATGAGGCCGGGCGCGTTGACCAGGGAAATGCCGTGTCGCTTGGCCAGCCCGGAACGCGGCAGGACCAGTCCCGCATGGCCTTCGGGGATTTCGACCGCGATGCCGGTCGCCACCTGCCAGCGCTCCCCGGGGCCGATGTGGGCCGCCTCGGCGGCGTAAAGGTCAAGCCCTGCGTCCCCGTCATGCGAACGGGTAGGGATCGTTGCCGAGTCTCGGAGCAGCTGGACCTTGAGTTCCATCGCCGGGAACTCTAGTTGGTCACGAGGTCAGCAAACCGATGCATCTCGCCCAGCGGCAGCCGGGTGCGAACCAGCACTCCCTCGGGCCCGTCCTCGCGATCGACCTTGCCGGCAACCTCATGCAGCTCGTGCAGCCTCGAGCCTTCCGTGTAGGGCACCAGCAGCTCCACCGGTGCCATGGTCTCTTCGAAGGCTCTTTCCATCTCCTTTCGCAGATGCTCAAGCCCTTCGCCGGTCATGGCCGACACCTGTACGGCGTCGGGATGGTTGATCCTGGCCTCGGCCCGTTCTTCCTCGTCGAGCAGGTCGATCTTGTTCAGCACGAGCAGCCTCGGCTTGTCCCCGGCACCGATCTCGTCGAGGACGGCGTCGGCGGCAGCCATTTCCTCCAGCATCCTTTCCTCGCCGGCCGAAGCATCCACGACATGCAGGATCAGGTCGGCGAGCACGGTCTCCTCGAGCGTCGCCTTGAACGCCTCGACAACCTGATGGGGAAGCTTCTTGATGAACCCGACCGTGTCGGTGATCAGATACCTGCGCCCCTCGTACTCGAAGGCCCGGGTGGTCGGGTCCAGGGTGTGGAAGAGCCGGTCTGCCACGCCTATCCCGGCTCCGGTCAATGCGTTCAGCAGGGTCGACTTGCCGGC
>JAGQUR010000038.1 GCA_020438395.1 Solirubrobacterales bacterium
CCTGAGTCGCATAGTTGAGCTTGTATCCCAACTCGGTATCCTCGGTCGCACCGGCGGGGACTCCCCATTCCGAGAGGAACAGCCGGAAACGCTTGCGCGGGTAGTAGCGGTCCAGCACCTTGGTCAAGCGCTTCGAATCGGAGAAATCGACCATGCCCCTGGGGGAAGGCTTGTTCGCCAGACTTGGGATCCGGAAGCCGAAGGGATTGTGTCCGTAGAGATCCATCCGGGGCCTGCCGCCGTTGGGCAAGCGCATGTACCTGATCCATTGATAGGTTGAGATGCTGTCCCTGCCGGCCGCGGTGAAAGTGTTTCCTCCGATCACCAGGTCTCTTGAATCGACATTCTTCAGGGCGACATAGGCCGCGTCAAGGATGCGGGCGTAGTTCCTTGGCGCTCGAGCTTGAGCCGCGTTCAGCGGTCCGGTCCGGGAAGGTGTCAAGGGTTTGAAGTTGGGCGACCGGTTCGGCTCTCCCCAGATCATCCAGAATCGGACCCTTGGGTACTTGCGCGACATCGCGGTTACGAAGTCCGCGTAATCCTTCGGGTTCTTCGGCGTCCAGGCCCGGTCGCTGTGACCACCGTTGGCCCAGGCCGGCGCCCCGATGACCATCATCGTCACCTGCATCCCGTAGCGGTTGGCTTCGAGGATCGTCTTTTCGAAATGCTCGGGCCACTGGTAGGCAGGGTCGGCCGGATCAGTCGCCGTGGCTGGCCGGGTTGCCGCGATCTGGCTCCAGTCGATCGCCATCTGGTAGATGCCGACGCCCAGGTCCTTGTAGGTGGGGAACTGGGATACGCCATTGACTTCGGCCGGTCCCCACATCGCCTTTCCCAGACGCTGACCGGCAGAAGCCCTCGCATCGGGAGCGGCCTTCGCCAATGCAGGCTCGGTCGAAGTTGGCGCCGGGCCCTTGAGCACGAGAGCCAGACCGGAAAAAAGGATCAGGGAACCCAACAGGCAGGCGATCTGAATTTGCCCGCGCTTCGTCCCCATTTTAGCCAATTCCCTTCGTTTCACGTTCAACCTCGCTTGAAGGCCCAGAAAGCCGGCTTCGGCCGGTTTCGCCAGTCGAGCAATCCCCAATCGGCCTGCAGGTTATTGGCTTGCGGCGGTTGGTCAAACAACTGGAACCAACCCAGGGAGTATGCCCGCCCGAAGTTGCGAACAAGTCGAAGCGCCGCCCGGGCGTAACGGGCCTGGTCGCGGCGATTTCCCCAGAACGGGATCACCTCGTTACGGCTCGTCGGCAGCGAGTACTCGGAGACGAAAATCTTCAGGCGCTGGTTCCGGCCGGGACGAGCAAGATTCCGATCCAGCCAATGAGCCAGCGAGTCGAAATCGGAAAGGTCCGCGGTTCCGAAAGCGGCCGGTCGCCGCGAGAGTTTCGGGTACCGCGGCGAGTACGCATTGTGCCCGTACAGATCCATGCGCGGAGGACTGCCGTTCGGCAGACGCATCGCCTGAATGAACCGCAAGGGCCGGACGTTACCTCCCGGAATCGTGTTGCCTCCGATCACGAAGTCATTTCGATTGACCGACTTGACTGCCCTGTAGCTGGCATCAAGGACCCTCGCGTACGTCCGCGGACCCACGGTTTCCCTCCGGGTCAACTGTCGTTTGCCAACCACCCGTGCCATGGGCATGAAGTTGGCTCGGCGTGAGGGTTCGCTCCAGATCATCCAGTATCGGACGTAGGGGTACCGCTTCACGGTTGCGGCGACGAAATCAGCGAAATCCGATGGCTTTTTCGGCGCCCATCGACGTTGCCGGTTTCCGTTCGCCCAGCGCGGCGAGAAGGTGACGTTCACGGCGATTCGTATGCCGCGCGGTCGGGCCAGCTTGATCGCAGTATCCAGGTCTTCCAGCCACTGGTAGGCGGGATCCTTCGGGTTCCGGGGGTTGGCGGGCCGGGTCGGGGCCACCGAAGCCCATGAGATGGACATCTGGTAGATGCCGACCCCGAGCTGGGAGTACCGGTTGAACGCTTCGGGAGTCGCCGGACCCCAGATCGCCTTGCCAAGGTTTGGTGCCGCTTCTGCCTTTGTCCCGGGGATCAGGAAGAACGAGAGGACAACCAACGAGAGGAGGAAGGCCAGAGTCAAGCGTGGTTTTCGGGTATCCCGTACCTCGGCTCGAAGGCCGCAACAAGGCTGATTCACGGAGAAACTTTCGGTTTGAAGAATTGAGCGGAGAAGGAAAAAGAAGCGAACAAACTCTGAAACACGGCTAGGCCACAATTGGTGCGGCAGCGGGTGCGCCGGATTGGGAATCTCCGGCGGGGTCAGAGCGCCCGCCGGCCCAGCCAGCCGGCTCCGATGCCCAGCAGAACGAGACCACCAAGCACCGCAATCATGCCTGGGGGGAAGGACGAGCCCGAGTCTCCGGTGATGCCGGAAATCGTCTCGTCGAGGGACCTTTCTTCGGCAGGTGATTCCGCCTCGTCGCCGGGATTTCCGTTGGTCGCCTTGTCGCTCTGCTGCTCTTTGCGCGAGTTTCCGCGCTTTTCCTTCGCGTCGGCGGGTCCGATTCCCTGGCCGAAGAGGGGCGCCTGCTCCGAGCGGGCTCCCGGCACACCTGCGGCCGGGTCCCCGCCGGTCTCGCCTCTGATGGCGTCGACGGGCAGGGCGTATTGCTGGCCGGCCGGTCCGTTGGGGTCTACGTGAACTGCGGCATCTGCCTTGACTCCGGTCGAAAAGGACAGGAAGAGCAAGGCGAATACGGTGATCCAAACGAGCCGGAACGGCACTCCTCGAAAGCGTTCCCGGGGGCGGCCGCGGGTTGCGGTGCCCACCGCGGAGGCAGATGGGTAGGCTCGGTCGACGAATTCCATGATGCGAGAGGATATTCCACTGGGGACGAGTTCTGAAACAGGCCAGCGATTGCGCCTGATCGCCTTGACCCTGCTCGGGTTCCTGGCCGGGATCAGCGCATTCTTCTTCGGTTTCTATGACACGACGGTCTGGGAGCCGATGTTGCTGGCCGGGCTGGTCATCCTGCTGGCTTTCTTTGTGGCACGCCCGATGATTCCGACCGGCGCCGCGGCGATCGCCGCCGGCGGCCTCTTCGGGCTCGGCTTCTGGGCCCTGGCGTCGACCGGCTGGGCTGACGCGAATGATCTGGCCATAACCGAAGGGGCCCGGTGGATTCTCTACGGGGTCTTCTTCATGGTGCTGCTCTACCTGCTGCGGGACGAGCTTTCGAGGTGCTGGCTGGTCGGGGCGACGGCAGGCGGAATTCTCGTCATGGCGGTTTACCTTCTTTTCCGGTTGCTGACCGACGATCAAGCTGTCTCGGACCTGTTCATCGCCAATCGGCTGAACAGCCCCCTTGACTACATAAATGGCGTCGCGACCTACCTGCTCGCCGGATTCTGGCCCATGGTGGCTGTTGCCGAGAGGGCCAGAAATCACTTCCTGCGAGGGGCCGCGTCGTTTGCTGCTGTGCAGTTGCTGGTGCTCGCCGTGCTGACCCAGAGCCGGGGTGCGGTCGTGGCGATCATCGCCTCAACCGTGCTCGTGATCGCCGTCGTTCCGGGACGAGTGACCCGGGGCTGCATTCTCCTGGCGATCGCCGTTGGTGTAGGCGTCACGGTTCCTGCTCTCGCTCAGGTGGTAGATCTCGGGGACGGTGCCCTGGCCGTCGACGACCTGAGATCGGTTGTAACCATGGGACTGATTGGCGGCCTGATCACCGGGTCGGCCGTTGCCTTCGGCAGCTGGCTGGCTTCCCGCGCGAATCAGCGTTCGCCCGATTTCGCCTACACCCTCAGAGTCATTTCGGGAGCGGGACTGGCGGTTGTTTGCGTACTCGCCCTGGGCGCCACGGTCGTCGTAGCCGGAAGCAAGAGCGATCAGATCCGGGATCAGGTTGATTCCTTCACCGAGCTCGAGGAAACGGATGGCGGTTCACGGTTGACTTCCGGCGGGGGCAACAGATACGACTACTGGCGTGTCGCCGTCCATCAGTTCAAGAACGACCCCCTGACCGGGATCAGTGCTGGAAATTATCGCCAGAGCTATTACCAGGAGCGAAAGACTTCGGAGGATGTCCAACAGGCTCACAGCATCGAGCTTCAGACCCTTGGCGAGCTGGGGCTGATCGGCGGCCTGGCCCTGGTTGCTTTCGTTGGTGCGGTGGGCTTTGGATTCTGGGTTACCGCGCGGGGCGGGCGCGGCGCCGAAGCGGCGGATCCCGCCCTGGCAATTGCTGCCGGGGGAACCTTCCTCGTCTGGCTTTTCCACACGAGCGTTGACTGGATGCACTTGCTGCCGGGATTGACCGCGGTGGCTATCTGTTCCGCCGCCACGTTGCTACCCCCTTTGCGTGCCATCTCTGGCCGGCGTTCCCTGCCGGCAATCGTGATTGTCGCGGCGCTGGTCGCACTGGTTTCTGTCCCGGTTCTGAAACAACTCCGCTCGCTCCAGCTTCAGAACCAGGCCATCGAGAAGCTTGAGTCGGACCCTCGCGAGGCTCTCGCGGCGGCGCGGGATTCGATCCGCCTCGAGCCGTCGCAACGCTCTTACTACTTCCAGGCGGCAGCCTTGGCACGGCTCGGGTTGTACGAACCCGCCAGGGACAGTCTTCTCGCAGCCGCCGAGAACAACCCGAAGGATTTCGTCGCCTGGAGCCTGCTGGGCGATCTTGCGACCAGACGCGGACTCGACCAGGCCGCGGATCTCTACTACCGTCGCGCGCTCCGGCTCAACCCGCGTGATCCCGGGCTGATCAGGTTGGCGCAGGACGGGTCAGCAAGCCCCTGACCCGGGAGCTTCCCGCGACGCGGTCAGACGGCAGTTGCCGTGCCGGAAGAGAACTGCGTATAGGCAACGACGTCGTCGATGATCTCGTTCAGATCACGGCTGGTCTGCCAGCCAATCTCTTCTCCGACTCGCGTCAGGTCCGGAATTCTCCGTTCCATGTCCTCGAAGCCGCGTTCGTAGGCTTCTTCGTAGGGCACGAAGACGATCTCGGATTCCGAATTCGTGCGATCGATTATGCGACGGGCAAGATCAACGATCGAAGTTTCTTCCTGGGAGCCCACATTGAAGACGCGACCGTAGGCAGTCTCGACTTCCAGCATCCCGACCAGGGCCTCGACGGTGTCAGACACATGGCAGAAGCAACGGCGTTGTTCACCGTCGCCATACACGGTCAGAGGGCGGCCTGAAAGGGCTTGCGAAACGAGGCGGGGGATAACCATCCCGTAGCGACCCGTCTGCCTCGGTCCGACCGTGTTGAACAAACGGAAGGTGACAGTCGGGAGTCCTCGCTCCCGGTAGTAGGCGAGGGCCAGAAACTCGTCGATTGCCTTGGAGCAGGCATATGCCCACCGGCCCTTGTCCGTGGCCCCGAACGTAAGGTCGCCATCCTCGGCGAAAGGCAGTGCCCGACTCTTGCCGTACACCTCGCTGGTCGATGTGAAGAGCACCGGTTTGCCCTTCTTGCTCGCCAGATTCAAGACAATTTCAGTCAGCCGGATGTTCGTTTCGAGGGCACGAATCGGACTGTCGACAATCAACTGAACCCCTACGGCGGCGGCCAGGTGGTAGATCATGTCGGCTTCATCGACGAGTTCGGCCATCAACTGGACGTTGT
>JAGQUR010000039.1 GCA_020438395.1 Solirubrobacterales bacterium
GAGCATTTCGCAGTTTCGTAACAAAGTCCCTGCAAACAGCCGTCACTCTCGTGTCAAATGAACAGGACACGGAGAACCACGAGAAGAGTCGAATTCCTCGTCACCTCGGCTGCAGTACTGGTTGCCTACGCGATCAACTATCTCGATCCGATCCGGATCTGAGTAGTCAGGAAACAGGTTCGAGGACCTGGGTGAAGCCGGTTGCGAGACCGTTCTCATCGATCTCGATGGCCGCGCCCATCACCCAGACATCTTCTGTGGCGGTCTCGAAGCGCACCGGCATGTCGGTTCGCATCTTCTCGATCGCCTGCTCCTTCTTCACTCCGAGGACCGATTCACGGGCGCCGGTCATGCCAACGTCCGAGATGAATGCGGTTCCCTGCGGCAGCACCCGGCCGTCGGCGGTCGGCACATGCGTGTGGGTTCCGAGCACCGCCGCGACCCGACCGTCCAGGTACCAGCCCATCGCCACCTTCTCGCTGGTCACCTCGGCGTGAAAGTCGACGATGACCGTGTCGGCCGTACCGTTCTTCTCCAGGTCGGCCAGGATCAGGTCGGCTTCGTCGAATGGCGAGCGGGCCGCATCCAGGTTGATCTTGCCGATCAGGTTGATCACTGCGACCCGCCGACCCGGTGAACCGTCGGCGGGGTTCACGGTCACCACGCAGTGTCCCTTGCCGGGATTGGCCCGCCGGTAGTTGGCCGGCCGGACCACCCTCTCGGCCCGGTCCAGGTACTCCCAGCTCTCGCGCTGCCTGTAGCTGTGGTTGCCGAGGGTGATCACGTCAGCCCCGCAGGCGAAGATCTCGTCGGCCGTCTTTTCGGTGATGCCGAGGCCGCCGGCCGAGTTCTCGCCGTTGACCACGATCAGGTCCGGCATGTGTTCCTCACGCAGTCGCGGCATTACGGCAGCCAGGCCCTTCCGGCCCGGACTGCCAACCACATCGCCAATGAAGAGCAGCTTCATGCGCCAAGTTTAGGTGCGCTGGTGCTGCCGTTGAGCGGAGCCCCTTTCCTCCATCAGTTGACGTGAGGGGAAGGGGCGGGTTTCCGTGGTCATCCGGCGAAGACCGGATGACATGTGGATGTTTGGGTAGGTTCTCCGAGGTGCCCCCTCAGGTGACAGGTTCCAACCCCGCGCTGGCCGCCCGTGGGGTCTCCAAGTCATTTGACGGCCGCAAGGCCCTGAGCGGCGTCGACTTCGAGGTCGGTCCGGGCGAGGTCGTTGCCCTGATCGGGCCGAACGGGGCGGGTAAGACCACCCTGCTTTCGATCCTCGCCGGGATCGCCGAACCCGATTCCGGGGAAGTGACCGGCGACGGCGTCGCCTGGGTTCCGCAGCAGGCGGCTCTCTACCGGCGACTCAGCGTGAGGGAGAACCTCCTGCTCTTCGCTCACCTCCAGCATGACGCCGGGCAGACCGCCGAGAACCCTGAACAGATGGTCACGCGGATGCTTGAGTTGACCGGTCTGGCCGACCGGGCCGGTGACCGGGTCGGCACCCTCTCCGGCGGCAACCAGCAAAGGGTCAATATCGCGATCGGGCTGATGGCCGACCCTTCGGTTCTGTTGCTGGACGAACCGAGCGTCGGTCTCGATCCGGCCCAGCGCGAAAGGCTCTGGGGCTTTGTGCTCGGCCTGGTCGGCGAGGGAACGGCGGTCGCCTTCTCCACCCATGACATCCAGGAGGCCGAGCGTTACGCCGAGCGGATCGTGGTGGTGGCCGAGGGCGAGGGGATCTTCAGCGGCACCGCCGACGAACTCCGCCAGGCGGTCGAAGCCGGAGCCGCGGGCGGCGGTCCCGCCGCAGCCGGCGACCTCGAGACGTCCTTCCTCGCCTTCCTCAGGGAGCGGGGCCACTGATGCGCTGGCTGCTGCTCAAGGACCTGCAGATCCTCAAGCGCTCGCCGCTGCAGCTCACCCTGCTGATCCTCTACCCGATCGTGATCGCACTCCTGGTCGGCTTCGCGATGACCAGGGAGCAGGATCAGACCAAGGTCGCGCTCTACAACGCGATGCCGGCCGGGGAGCCACTCGGCTTCGGTGGGGAGGAGGTCGACGGCAACGAGATCCGCGACCAGCTTTGCGGCCGGGTCGACTGCATCGAAGCCGACAGCACCGCCGACGCCAGGAAAATGGTGGAGAACGGAGAGGCCACAGCGGCAGTGATCGTGCCGGAGGATCTGGGGGACAAGATCCGCTCGCTTGCTTCGCTCAGCCCGGAGTCGCCGGAGATCCAGATCATCGTCAACGGGTCCGACGCGGTCGAGAACCAGGTCACCGATGACCGGATCGAGGCGATGCTCGGCGAGGCAAACCTCCTGCTGGCCAAGCGCCTCTCCGAAGGCGCGAAGCAGTACCTCGACCTGATCCTCAAGGGGGGCGAGTTCGATTTGCTCGGCCAGCAGATCGAGGTGCTCGGCCTGCAGAAGAGCGAACAGATCCTGAAGAAGATTGAGCCGAAGCTGCCACCGGGAACCGACAAGGAGCAACTGCAGCGGGCGGTGCGCTTCGCCCATCTCGCGACCGACAACCTGGACCTGGCCGGTCCCCTGCTGACCGCGATCACCGAACCGATCAAGGCCGACAAGGTCGAGGTCGGGGACGAAGCCCCTTCGCTCGACACCTTCGCGATAGGGGTGACCGTCGCCTTCGCCCTGATGTTCGTGACCGTGTTGCTGGTCGCGGGGTCGCTGGCACTGGAGAAGGAAGAGAACGCTTTCACACGACTCACGGCCGGCCTGGTCGGCCGGGGCCAGATCCTCGTCGCCAAGGTCGGCCTTGGAACGGTGGTCGGCACCGGAGTGGCGCTGATCCTTCTCGTGGGTCTGGGACTTTTCGTCGGGATCGGGTGGGGGAGAGCCCCCCTCTGGCTGCTGGCGCTGATCTTCGGCGCGGCCGCTTTCTCGGCCGGTGGCGCTGCCCTCGGGGCCGCGGCGCGCGAGGTACGGGCGGCAACTCTCGCCGCGGTGATGGTCTGCCTGCCAGTCGCCCTGCTGTCGCTGGTCCCGGATGACGCGGTCGGCCCGGCGATCGAGACCGCCATCAACCTGGTCAGCGCGGTCTTCCCCTTCCGACCGACCCTCGACGCAATAACCGGAGGCCTCGAAATCTCAGGCCCCTCCCTCTGGCTACCCCTCCTCCACCTATTGCTCTTGACAGCGACCTACGGGGCCCTCGCCAGACTCGCCCTGAGGCGTTTCTAAGCGAGCTCGGTTTGGTGTGGTGCGTGGGGTGCCGAAAAAAGATGGATAGTGAGCGCAGCGATATCTTTTTTCGGTACCCCACGTGCCGCACCCCACCACGAACGCCCCGCCTAGACTGAAGTTATGAGTTTTCCCTCCACTCGCCTTCGGCGTTTGCGGCGAACCCCGGCCCTGCGGGGACTGGTCCGTGAAACGAGTTTGAGCCCGGCCGATCTG
This sequence comes from Solirubrobacterales bacterium, assembly GCA_020438395.1. Classification (GTDB taxonomy): domain Bacteria; phylum Actinomycetota; class Thermoleophilia; order Solirubrobacterales; family 70-9; genus 67-14. Next base: position 3,423 of record JAGQUR010000039.1, read on the forward strand.
ATCCAGCCGCTGTTCGTCACCGCCGGCACCGACCTGCGCGAACCGGTCGAGTCGATGCCCGGGGTGAACCGGTTCTCGATCACCGCGCTGGTCGAGGAAGCCGGCGAGATCGAAGCGGCCGGCATCCCGGCGGTGCTGCTGTTCGGGATTCCCTCCGAAAAGGACGAGGCCGGCAGTGGCGCCTATGACGACGAAGGTGTCGTCCAGATGGCGGTGCGGGCCCTGAAGGAGGCCCATCCCGACCTGGTCGTGATCACCGACGTCTGCCTCTGCGAATACACCTCGCATGGCCAGTGCGGCTTCGTCCGGGATGGTCAGGTAGACAACGACGTGACGGTCGAGCTGCTGGCCCGCACGGCGATCTCCCATGCCGAGGCCGGGGCCGACATCGTCGCCCCGAGCGACATGATGGACGGCCGGATCGGGTCGATCCGCTACCAGCTCGACGAGGAGGGCCATCCCGACACGGCGATCCTCTCCTACGCAGCCAAGTACGCCTCCGCCTTCTACGGGCCGTTCCGCGAGGCAGCCGATTCGACCCCGCAGATCGGCGACCGCCTCGGCTACCAGCTCGACCCCTCCAACTCCGACGAGGCGATACGCGAAGCGAAGCTTGATCTCGAGGAGGGGGCCGATGCGCTGATGGTGAAGCCGGCCTCCCACTACCTCGACATCGTCCGGCGGGTCAAGGACGAGACCGGCGCCCCGGTTGCCGCCTACCAGGTCTCCGGGGAGTATTCGGCGATCAAGGCGGCCGGTGCGAACGGCTGGATCGACGAGAAGGCGGCGGCGCTCGAAGCGCTCGTCTCGATGCGCCGGGCCGGAGCGGATTTCGTGGTCACCTACTTCGCAAAGGAGGCTGCCGGATGGCTGGACTGAGCCGGGGCGCACCGGACAAGGTCACGATCAAGGTCCGCGGAGACGGTCGTCCGCTTGGCGAGACCAATCAGGAGGTCGAGTACCAGGAGGCCAAGGCCAAGCAACTTGAGGAAGCGCGCGGTGCCGAGAATCGCCTCGACAACTCGGAACTCTTCGAAAGGGCCCGTCGCGTGTTGCCGGGAGGCGTCAACTCTCCGGTCCGGGCGATGCGGCAGGTCGGGCTCGACCCGGTCTTCATCGAATCCGCCGAAGGGGCCGAGGTAATAGACCGCGATGGCCGCCGTTATCTGGACTGGGTCGGATCCTGGGGGCCGATGATCCTCGGCCACGCCGACTCCGAGGTTCTGACGGCTATCGAGGACGCGGCCTCCCGCGGGACCAGCTTTGGCGCTGCGACCGAACTCGAGGTCGAACTGGGCGAGGAAGTGGCCTCGCGCATGCCATCGGTCGAAATGATCCGCATGACCAGTTCGGGAACGGAGGCGGCGATGACCGCGGCTCGACTGGCCCGGGCGGCGACCGGCCGGGAGATCCTGGTCAAGTTCGCCGGTGCCTACCACGGGCATTCCGACGGGCTGCTGGCCGAGGCCGGTTCCGGCGTCGCGACCCACGGCATCCCCTCCGGGCCCGGCATCCCCGCCGCCCAGGCGGCCGGCACGGTGGTGGTGCCCTGGAACGACCGCGAAGCGCTGGCAGAGGCTCTGCAAAAGCACGAGGTAGCCGCAGTCTTCGCCGAGCCGATCGCGGCCAACATGGGCGTGGTGCCACCGGCCGAGGGATTCCTCGATTTCCTGGGTGAAGCGACTGAACAGTCTGGATCTTTGCTGGTCTTCGACGAGGTGATCACCGGCTTTCGGGTCGCCAGGGGCGGCGCCCAGGAGCTCTATGGGGTGAACCCCGACCTGACGGTGATGGGCAAGATCATCGGAGGTGGCCTGCCTGCTGCGGCCGTCGGGGGCAGCCGCGAGCTGATGGAAAGACTGGCTCCCGCCGGTGACGTCTACCAGGCCGGGACCCTTTCGGGGAATCCGCTGGCCGTCGCGGCCGGACTGGCGACTCTGCGCCGGCTGGACGACGACGCCTACGCCCGGCTCGGCGCCCTCACCGACCGCCTGGCCTCCGGACTGGCCGACCTGGCCGATCAGCACGGGCTGACGGTCGCATCGGCCCCCGGACTGGTCACCCTTTTCTTCTCGGCCCTGCCGGTGAAGAACTTTGATGACGCCAGGGCAACCGACGGGGAGCGCCACGCGGCCTTCTTCCGGGCCATGCTCGAACGGGGCATCTGGCTGCCGCCTTCCCGGTTCGAGGCCTGGTTCGTCTCGCTCGCCCAGGACGAGATCCAGGTCGACCGGACCCTGATGGCCGCTGCGGAGGCGCTGTCTGCCACAGACCCCGGCAGGTCGGTCGGGTGAGCGCGGCGACTGGTTCGGAGGCGCTGGAACGTCTCGCCGCCCGGGTGCGTGAAGAAGGTCCGCCGCTCACCGTGAAGGAGTCGCCCGCCCGCCCGATGGCCGGGGATCCCCGCTACGGGGAACTGGCCGCGACCGGCCCCCGGACCAGGGGCAAGGCCGGCGAGTACGCCTTCGTGGTCGAGGCGGTGCGGGAGGGGTACCTCTGCCACTACGGCACTTCGCGGATCCTCGACGATCCGGACCCCGATCTCGCCCTGCTGGCCGGCGATCTCTTCTACGCGATCGGCATCCGCGGTCTGGCCGACCTCGACGACCTCGAATCCACAGGGATACTGTCGGATTTGATCAGGGTAGCGGCCGGGCTCCAGGCGGCGGGGAGACCGGACCTGGCCGAGGTTGTCTGGCTGGGTCAGATTGTCGCTTTGGCATGCGGAAAAGACGCGGACCAGCAAGCGGCCGTGTCCGGTCTGGAGCACGGTCGGGATGGCGCCGCCGGGGCCCTTGCCGAGTGGTCGGCCCGCAGCGCCGCGACCAGCGGCATGGGACGGGAATTCGACTTCGCGCAGACTGCAATAGACTCCCGCCCGTCGAATCTCTAGAAGCGTGTCCGAACCGTTGAACAACAACTCCAAGCCGGGGGAAGAGCCCCGCGTCGAACTGCCCCCGAAGGAGCCTCGCGGCTACTTCGAAGGCGAGTCGATGACCCGTCGCCATGTCTTCACCGTCGCCAGCCAGGCGATCGGCGGAGTCGCTGCTGCCGCGGTCGTCCTGCCGGTGGTCGGTTTCGCAGTCGCCCCTCTCTTCGAGCGCGGCGAGGAACGCTGGGAAGCGGTCGGCCCGCTGAGCGACTTCAACAACGAGACCTACAAGCAGGTCGTGTTCACCGAGACCCCGGGCATCGGCGAGGCCGGCAAGACCACCGCCTACATCCGTACCGGCGCCGCCAAGTACAACGAGGAACCGAACGACATCGTCGCGATCTCTACCCGTTGCGCCCATCTCGGTTGCCCGGTCCGCTTCGTCCAGGCCGCTCAGAACTTCATCTGCCCCTGCCACGGTGGCGTCTACGACTTCGAGGGCAAGCGGATCGGCGGTCCGCCGGTTCGCCCGCTCGACCGCTTCCAGACCCGCGTCCGTGGCGGCCAGGTCGAGCTCGGCCCCCGCTTCTCGGTGACCAACCAGCTCAAGGCCGTCCGGGTGCGCGACCCCGGCGAGTTCACCGGCGGTATCTGGGAGTTCCTGTACCCGCCGCGTCCGTCCACCTTCCCGCCGCCGAGCAGCTGATCTGAATGAGCCTTCTCAAGCGAAAGAAGACCGAAGAGGCCGAGGCCAACGGGTCCGGCGACGCCGAACAGGTGGCCAAGCCGACCAAGGGCGAGCGGATGGGCCAGGCCAAGGACCTCGCCGTCCATCACGGCACCCACAAGTCGATCGACGTCGCCGGCTGGGTCGACTCCCGCGTAAACGCAACCGGAATCTTCACCGCGATGATGTCGCGGCACGTGCCCAAGGGAACCAACTGGTTCTACACCCTGGGCTCGGCGACGATGTTCATCTTCGCCATGCAGGCGATCACCGGCGTCTTCCTCTCGATGTACTACACGCCGTCCGCCACCCAGGCCTACGCCTCGATCACCCACATGACCAACGAGGTCTTCATGGGCGAATTCGTCCGTGGCATGCACAAGTGGGGCGCCTCGCTGATGATCATCCTGATCTTCCTGCACATGGCGCGGACCTTCTTCTTCGGCGCCTACAAGTACCCGCGCGAGCTGAACTGGGTGATCGGCGTGGTGCTGCTGATCCTGACCACGGTCATGGGCCTTACCGGCTACCTGCTGCCCTTCGACCAGCGTTCCTTCTGGGCAACCATCGTCGCCAACAACATCACCGCGTCGGGCCCGATCGTCGGCCCCTACCTGGCTGACTTCCTGAGGGCCGGACCGGACTTCAGCGCGACCACGCTTTCGCGCTTCTATGCACTCCACATGATGGTCGTGCCAGGGCTGATCGCTGCCCTGATCGGCGCCCATCTCTTCTTCGTGGTCAAGCTCGGCACCACCGCCCCGCCGTGGGTCCGGGCCGGCCGCCCCAAGGGCTCGATGCCCGAGGAGGAAGTGACCGCGGGTGTGGCCCGTGAGGATTTCGAGGATGTACCTGTGAACGGCGCCGTCGCGGCTGCCGAGATCGAGGCCGAGCCGCCGGTCGAGGAAGCCGACGCCCAGGCCGCAGAAGCCGAAGAAGTCGAGGCGAAGGAAGCCGAAGAGACCGAAGCCGCCGTCGCCCCCGAGGAACCTGCCGAGGAGGCAGCTGCCGAAGAGGCCGCCGAGGCCCCGGCCGAGGAAGCGCCGGCCGAAGAGACTGACGCTCCCGATGACTCAGATACTTCCGGCGAAGGGGAGGTGACTCCGTGAACGCCCGTGAGAAGGAGGAATACCTCCGCGAGTACGAGATCCTGAAGAAGAAGGGCAAGCCTTTCTTCCCCTACGCGATCATGAAGGACTCGGTGATGATGCTGGTCGTCGCCGGTGTCCTGATCGTCATGTCGATCGTCATGGGTGCCGAGCAGGGGCCCAAGGCCGATCCGACCACCACCACTTACACGCCGCGCCCCGAGTGGTACTTCTTCTACCTCTTCGAACTGCTGCGCGTGATCAAGCCGCCGGCCCTGGTCCCGGTCGCCACGATCGGCATCCCGACCATCTGCATGGTCCTGTTGCTCCTGCTTCCGTTCTATGACCGCGGTCCCGAACGGGTGCCGTGGAAACGCCCGATCGCGACCATCACCGGAATCATGGTGATCATCGCCATGGCGTACCTGACTTTCCTCGGCGCCACCGCAGGTTCGCCGACCGAGATCGAACTGGAAACCGCTCCGCAATATGAGAAGGGCAAGGCGATCGTCGCCGAGTCGGGCTGTCTTGCCTGTCACTCGATCGGCGAGAACGGGGCCCACGGCGGCCTCGGCCCGGACCTGACCGACATCGGCTCGAAGATCCCGAAGGAAGCGATCAAGCAGTCGGTCACGATCGGCCCGGGCATCATGCCCTCGTTCCAGGGTCTGGGTGAACAGAACCTGAACGCAGTGGCCGATTACCTCGCCTCGCTCGACGGCGAGGAATGAACTCGGCACCTCCCCGTCGAGGTGATCAGGAGTTCGCCGGTGAGGTGAACTCCATGTTCGACCGGATCAGCGGCGTCTATGACCGCATGAACCGGGTGATGACCGCCGGCCTCGACCAGAGCTGGCGCGCCCGTGCCGCTGAAAGGGCCCGACTGGAACCGGGGATGAAGGCGCTGGACCTCTGCTGCGGAACCGGTGATCTGGCCCTGATGCTGGCCGAAAGGGTCGGTCCGGAAGGCGAAGTGACCGGGGCCGATTTCTCACGGCCCATGCTCGACCTGGCGCTCGAGAAAGCCAAGCAGGAAGGCCTCAGGCAGGCGCAGTTCAAATGGGCCGACGCGCTTGACCTGCCCTTCGAAGACGAGAGCTTTGACGCCGTGACGATCGCCTTCGGGGCCCGCAACCTGGCCGA
>JAGQUR010000040.1 GCA_020438395.1 Solirubrobacterales bacterium
CCTTCGCGCAGCTTGAAGGAAGCGATCGACTTCTTGGCGATGCGGGTGTTCGGCATCTGGCCGGCGATCTGGGCGAGTTCGCCGATCGCCTTTTCGCGCGACTTGGAGTCAACCGACGAGCCGAGGCCCATGTTCAGCGTGATCTTCTCGAGGCGCGGTGCGCGCATCGGGGTCGAATAGCCGAAAGTCTCCATCAGCTTCGGGAGAACCTCATCGTTGTAGGTGTCCCGGAGCCGCGGCGGCGGCACTGCCTGCTGTGTTGTCGTTGCTGCTTCCATCTTGCTCTCTAAATGGCCTCGCCGGTGCGCTTCGAATAGCGCTGGCGCTTGCCGTCGTCGGTGGTGCGGATGCCGATGCGGGTCGGCTTGTTGTCAGTCGGGTCGACCAGTGCCACGTTGGAAACGTGGATCGGACCCTCCATCTCGATGATCCCGCCTTCCTTGCCCTGGCCGCGCCCGTCGGGCGAAGGCTGGGCGCGCTGGTGGCGCTTGATCATGTTGAGGTCTTCAACGTACACGGTCCCGGCCTTCGGGTCGGTCCTCAGGACCTTGCCCTGCTTGCCCTTTTCCTTGCCGCTGATCACCTGAACCTGGTCGTCGGTACGGATACGCATCACAGCACCTCCGGGGCCAGCGAAATGATCTTCATGAAGTCACGGTCGCGCAGCTCGCGGGCAACCGGTCCGAAGATGCGGGTGCCACGCGGGTTGTTCTGGGCGTCGATCAGCACGGCAGCGTTCTCGTCGAAGGCGATGTAGGTGCCGTCGGAGCGTCCGAGCTCCTTCTTGGTCCGCACGATGACGGCCTGGACGACCTCGCCCTTCTTGACGTTGCCCTGCGGGCTCGCCTGCTTGACGGTCGCGGTGATCACGTCACCGATCGAGCCGTACTTGCGGTGCGAGCCGCCCTTGACGCGGATGCAGAGGAGTTCGCGGGCGCCGGAGTTGTCGGCGACGCGGAGTCTGGATTCCTGCTGGATCACCTGCTACCTCGCCTTCTCCACGACCTCGACCAGGCGCCAGTGCTTGGTCTTGGAAAGCTTGCGGGTCTCGATCACGCGGACCACGTCGCCCTCGTGGGCGTCGTTGTTCTCGTCATGCGCGTGGATCTTGTGCGAGTGACGGACGATCTTCTCGTAGACCGGGTGACGGCGGGCGGTGTCGATCTGGACCGTGATGGTCTTGTCGGTCTTGTCGGAAACGACGGTGCCCTGACGCTCCTTCGGCTTGCCGGTACGGGTCTTCTCGGCCCGCGGGGTGCCGACGCCGTCGCCCTTCCGGGCGGACTTGACCTCGGCCCGGCGGTTGCGACGGACGGCCGCCTTCTTCGCCCGGGTGACGTCACGGTCGGCCTGACGCTGCTCACCGCTGCGCTCGGGGCCGGCCTCGCCGGATTCACGCGACTTGAGCACCCGACGGCGTTCCTTCCAGGGAAGCTCGTCGAGCGGATCGGGTTCGGCTGGTTCTTCGGCTGCGGGCGCAGCCTCTTCAGCCGGCGCTTCCTCGGCGGCGGGAGCCTCTTCAGCAGGGGCCTCTTCGACCGGAGCTTCGGCAGCTTCCTCGGCCGGGGCTTCTTCTACTTCTGTGTTTTCAGTTTCTTCTTCTGACATTTGTTCCTACTTGTGCTTCGACTCGCGCTCGAGGTCGATATTGCGCTGGTGGGCGATGGTCAGCAGCCGGGCGAGATCCTTCTTGGCTCGGCCGAGAGAGGCCGTGTCCTCGAGTTCGCCGGTGGCGTGACGGAGGCGCAGGTTGAAGGATTCCTCGCGGACCTCCTTGAGCTTCTCGACCAGCTCGACGTCGCTCATGCTGTGGGCTTCGGCGGACTTCACTCTCCGGCTCCTTCCCGCTGGACGAACTTGGTCTTGACCGGAAGCTTGTGGCCGGCGACGCGCATCGCTTCACGGGCCAGTTCCTCCGGCACGCCGGAAAGCTCGAACATCACGCGGCCGGGCTTGACCACGGCGACCCAGGCTTCCGGGTTGCCCTTGCCGGAACCCATGCGGGTTTCGGCCGGTTTCTTGGTGACCGGCTTGTCCGGGAAGACGTTGATCCACACCTTGCCGCCACGCTTGATCTTTCGGGTCATCGCGACACGGGCAGCCTCGATCTGGCGGTTGGTGATCCAGCCGCGCTCGAGGGACTTGAGCCCGTACTCGCCGAAGGTCACGGCGGTGCCGCCCTTCGAGTTGCCCTTGCGGCGGCCACGCATGACCTTGCGGTGTTTGACCCGCTTCGGCATCAACATCAGCGACGACCTCCCCTGCGGTCATCACGGCCGCCGCGGCGGTCGGGACGGTCGCTGGCGGGCGGCTCGTCAGAGGTGCGGGAGGACTCGAAGCCCTCGGGCATGACCTCGCCCTTGTTGATCCAGCACTTGACGCCGATGCGGCCGGTGCCGGTCTTGGCCTCGACGAATCCGTAGTCGATGTCGGCGCGCAGGGTGTGGAGCGGCACACGGCCGTCCGAGTAACCCTCGGTGCGGGCCATCTCGGCACCGCCCAGGCGGCCGGAGATCTGGACCTTGACGCCCTTGGCGCCGGAGCGCATGGCGGAGGTCAGGGCACGCTTCATCGCGCGGCGGAAGGCGACGCGGTTCTGGAGCTGCTCGGCGATCGACTGGGCGACCAGCTTCGCGTCCAGTTCGGGTCGCTTGACCTCGCGGATGTTCACCTTCACCGGCGAGCCGGTGATCTTGTGAAGGTCCTTGCGAAGCGCGTCGACCTCGCTGCCCGACTTGCCGATCACGATGCCCGGACGGGCGGTGTGAATGTCAACGGCGACCTCGCCGCGACGTTCGATCGTGATGTCGGACAGGCCGGCGTGAGCAAGCTTGTTCTCGATGTGGTCGCGGATCGCCAGGTCCTGCATCAGCAGGTCCGAAAACTCCTTGTCGGCGAACCAGTTGGACTTCCAGTCGTGGATGTAGCCGACGCGGAAGCCTTCGGGATGGATCTTCTGTCCCATAGGTCTTCTATTCCTCGTCTTCCGGTGTCAGCGCCACGGAGATGTGGCAAGTTCTCTTGTGAATCGGGGTGGCCCGGCCCATCGCCCGCGGACGGAACCGCTTCAGGGTGGGTCCTTCGTCAACCCGGATCTCGGCGATGATCATCTCGTCACCGATCAGGTCGTGGTTGGCCTCGGCGTTGGCGGCTGCCGACTCGATCACCTTCGAGACGTCCTCGGCAGCCGAACGCGGGGAAAACTGCAGCAGCGAGCGGGCGTCGTCGATGTGCTTGCCACGCACCTGATCGGCGATCAGGCGGGCCTTGCGGGGCGACACGCGCACGTACTTGGAGGTGGCACGAACCAGCACCGGCTCGGCCGCCTCTTCCTTCTTCCTGGTCCTGGCGGCCATCAGTCCTTACCGCCGGTATGCGACTTGAAGGTACGGGTCGGGGCGAACTCGCCCAGCTTGTGACCGACCATCGACTCGGAGATGAAGACGGGCACGTGCTTGCGGCCGTCATGGACGGCAATCGTGTGGCCGACCATCTCGGGGAAGATCGTCGAGCGACGTGACCAGGTCTTGACCATGTTCTTGTTACCGGCCTCGTTCATGGAATTGATCCGGCTCATCAGCCGCTCTTCCACGTACGGGCCCTTCTTGGTTGACCTACCCACGGTCTACCTACCCTTCTTCTTTCCGCGACGACGGCCGCGCACGATGTAACGATCGGACTGTTTGCCCTTCTTGCGGGTTCGGTACCCGAGCGTGGGCTTGCCCCACGGGGTGACC
>JAGQUR010000041.1 GCA_020438395.1 Solirubrobacterales bacterium
CGACCGGTAGCAGGGCGCCGGTCACATAGGAAGAGGCGTCCGAGGCGAGGAAGATCCCCGCCCTGACCAGTTCCTCGGCCTCGCCCTTGCGGCCGGCCGGGACCCGGAACATCATCTGCTCGAGGTAGCCCTCCGGGTACTGGTCGGTCATCTCCGACTCGAAGAAGCCGGGGGCCAGGGCGTTGACGCGAATGTTCTTGCGGCCGGTCCACTGGGCGGCGAGGTCGCGGGTCAGGCCGATGATCGCCGCCTTCGACGAGCAGTAGGCGGCCTGGGGAAGGTGCGCGGTGGTCGAGCCGAGCACCGAGCCGATGTTGACGATGCTGCCTCCGCCCCGTTCGCCCATGGCCCGGCCGGCGGACTGGGCCATGAAGTAGGAGCCGTTCAGGTTGATGTCGACCACCTTGCGAAACTCTTCGGGGTCCTCGCGGGTCGCGGGCGCGGCCGAGGCGATGCCGGCGTTGTTGATCAGGATGTCGACCCCGCCGAGGTTGGCCACGGTCTCCTCGACCACCCGTTCGCAGTCCTCTGGCTTCGAGACATCGGCGGTCACCGCGATCACCCGGTGGCCCATGTCCTCGATCGCCTTTCTGGTCGTCTCGAGTTTCTCGACCCGGCGAGCGCAGATCGCAACGTCCGCGCCCGCCTCCGCGAGTCCCTTGGCGAAGGCCACCCCGAGCCCGGATGAGGCTCCCGTGACGATCGCGACCTTGCCATCAAGCGAAAAGCTGTCGAGGATGCTCATGGCCGGAGCGTATCGCCGCCCCGGCCCGCCGCGTCAATAGCTTCGTGCGCCCCCGATCGAGATGGCGGCTCCGGAAGGGATCAGAGCAGGTCGTCGATCTGGCCCATCGCCAGGCTGATGCCTTCGGCCATCCCCATCTCGAGCAGCTGTTCAAGTTCTTCCAGCGAGTTGAACTGCGAAACGGTGGTCATGGTCGTCTTGCCATCGGCCTCTTCCAGCGTCATGGTCATCACCATGGTCGGCATGTCGTCGTTGAGGCTGCCGTCCTCCCTGGCGAATCCGTCCTTGAACCGGATTTTCCGATTCGCCTCGATCTCCAGGAAACGCCAGTAACCCGAAGACCTGTCACCTTCCGGCCCGGTCATGTGGTACTCGGCCTTGCCGCCTTCGCTGAAGTCGAAGCCTGTGAAAGTTGCCGGCCAGGTGGGCGGGCCCCACCACTTCTCGAGCTTGCGGGGGTCTTCCCAGACCTGCCATACCTTCTCGGCCGGGGCATCGAATTCTGCGACCACGGTCATCTCGAGATTCTCCCGGTCAGGGGTGGTGCCGATGACGGTCATTCCTCTTCCTCTTATTTGCTGTCTTGTGAATGGGGGAGCGCCGGTCCTGACCAGCGAGGTTGAAGTTGTGTGCGCTATTTGGCAATGATTTCAACCTCGCTCCGGCGCCGGCTGATGGTGGCCGCGCCGGCTGGCGGTGTCGGCTAGTGGCGGTGTCGGCTAGTGGTGGTGTCGGCTAGTGGCGGTGTCGCTTCGGCCGGCGGACAGTCACCGTCTTCGTGGTGCTCTTGCTGCCGGCATTGGCCGAGGTGGCCCTGAAGGTGAAGGTCTTCCTGCCGGCCTGGTTCAGCTTGATGGCCACCTTCACCACCTTCGTGCTGCCGGCGGGGATCCCGCCCACCTTCTTCGAGATGTTCGCGCCGCCTCCCGTGACCTTCAGGTTGACCCCGGTCGCGGCCGCGTTGCCGCCGTTGGTGATCTTCGCGGTGAACGTCGGCTTGCTTCCCTTCTTCGCCCTCGAAGGCCCGATCACAGTGTTCTTGCTGATTTTCGCCTTCGCGGCCGGTCCGTTCACGATCTGGTCATAGGTGAGGCTGACCGATCCCGCGAAAAGGCTGTTGCCCGTGTACAGGGCAAAGATCTCGTGGGTCCCGGCGGTCGGGAATGAGGTGCTGCAGGTGAACTGGCCGCCGGGCTTCAGCGCCGCCGACCCACATCCGGCGACGGTCGTGCCTCCGTCCGAGAACGCCACCGTCCCGCTACTCGGCGGTGGCGAGACCGTGGCGGTAAAGGTGACCTGCTGGCCAACCGTCGAGGGATTGAGCGAAGAGACCAGGCTGGTTGTGGTCGGGGTGAGAGTTGTCGAGCCATCGGTCTCTACCGCCCCGATGTCGCAACTGCCGTCGGATCCCGGCCGCGGGTTGCCGCGCTGGTCCGTGGTGACGGTGCAGGAACCCAGCGGCACGCCCCCGATGGCGGCGCTGCCCGGTTGCGGCAGGATCGTCCGGGTCGGCCCTCCGTTGTCACCGAGCGGACCAAGGTCCGGGTCCACGTTCGTCTGCCCCGGGCAGGGACTCCCGTCCAACGGGTAGCTGAGGTTGCTGCCCTGGTCGACAAATTCCTGATAGCTCGTGACCGGCTGGAACTGCGAGCAGTTCTTGTCGAATGTCGGATTCCCCGAGAAACCGTTGGCAGAAATCAGGGAGTTCTTCAGGTAGACCCCGGCGCCGCTCGGGTTGTACCGGCCGCCCACGGCGATTCCGGCGCCGACGCCCCGGACACCGGGTCCGGCCGAACCGTTCGCGCTGCCGCCACCCGGTCCGGCAACACCGAGGAAGTTCTTGACGATCGTCGCGTGGGTCAGGAGGGTCACGTTGTCATGGGACCCCTGGGCCCAGATCCCGCCACCGTCACCACCGATGCCGCCCTTGCCGCCGCCCAGCGTGCTGGTTGCCCCTCCTCCGCCGGCTCCGCCTGCCCCGCCGTTTCCGGTCAGGTTTCCGGTGATCGTTACGTTCTGCAAGGTTATTGAGCCCTGGTGCCAGGAGCCGTTCAGCAGTCCGCCGCCCCGGCCTCCTCCCCCGCCCCAGCCGGCCCGGCCGCTCGACTGGAAGGTGTTCGAACCGGTGTTCTTCTCCCCACCGGCGCCGGAAGGACCGCCGTTTCCGCCCGCCCCGGTGTTGTTGCCGTTGACGGTCGAGTTGGTCATGGTCATGCTGCCGAGGTTGTAGATGCCACCGCCGCCCAGCGCCTCGTCGAAGGGAGGGTTGCCGTCTTTCCGCAGCAACCGGCCATTGTTCCCGCCGTCGCCGCCGTCGCCGCCGGTGCCGCCGCTGAACTCACCGCTGCCTGGCGGTGGAACCGGGGCCGGACCCGCACCCAGGCCGCCCGCGCCGCCGTTGCCTCCCCGTCCTCCCTGGTTTTCGCTAATGGTCGACCTGTCAACCGAGAGTATTCCGAAGTTCGAGTTGAAGATGCCGCCGCCGCTGCCGCCCCTCGCACCGTTGCCGCCCGCCGAACCGTTCGGGAAGTGTCCGATCGCATTGAATCCGTTTCCACCGTCACCGCCATCTCCCCCGTCACCGGCGATGTTGTCACTGATCGTCGAGTCGGTAATGGTCAGCGAAGCCGAATCGGCGTTGTAAATGCCCCCGCCGTTGCCGCCGGCGCCGGCAGGGCCGCCCAGGGTTTCAATGGCGCCGTCCGCGCCGTTGCCGCCGTCGCCCGCCTGGTTCCCGGTGACGACCGTGTGATCCAGCGTCAGGTTGCCCTGGTTCAGTATTCCTCCGCCATCTTCGCCGACGAACGCTTCGAAGCGGGTAGCAGCCTGCTGCCCGTTAAGAGCCTGCCCGCCGGTAACCGTCAGTCCCGAGAGTTTCACCGTGGCACCGAGCTTGATCTCGAAGATCCGGCCGGCCGTCGCCCCGGTGCCGTCGATGACCGTGGTCTGCGGGTTGTTGACGTTGTCGCCGTTGATCTGGATGTTCACACCGGCGGGCACGACTATCTGCCCGTCGAAGGGTGTGTAGGTGTTGGCCGACAGGTTGATCGGAGTTGGCCCTCCGCTGACCACCGCGCCACAGGAAGTTCCGCTGTTGTTTGCCGCAACCGCCTGGATCGCCGCCCGCAGCGAGCAGCCGCTCTCTCCGGTCGAGGTGACGGTCATCGCCGATGCCGCCGACGGGGCCAGACCAAGCAGTGCGAGGACCGTCCCGATTGAGATCAGTGGACGAAGCGAGAACCTGCTCATAAGGCGAACCTCTTCCCGGTTGGCACCGCGCGAAACCCGCATTCGATGCTCTCCGGTATGGCCCGTTATGTCAAGTGGAAATTTTCGGTCCGCTCCGGGGGTTCAGCCCAGGGAGGCTGCCGCCCTGATGAAGATCTGCCGGGCGGCCTCCAGACGCTCCGGCTCATACCCCTCCAGCCGCTCGATCGCCAGGCCGGAAACGCCGGCCATGAGGAAGGTTGACAGGGGCGGAACTTCGGATTCGGGAACCCCGGCCGTGGCCAGATAACCGGAGATGACCTGCCGCCACCGGTCCTTGACTTCGTGGAGCGCCTCACGGATACGGTCATCGACAACCGAGGCCGCGCTCAGGTCGAAGTAGAGCCGGGCGACCCGCTGGTCGTCGTCCATGACCTTCCAGACCCCGGCCACGAGACCACCGGTGATGTTTTCGACGGAGTCCACGTCCCGCAGCTTGGTCAGGACCTCAGCCGTGATCAGCTCGCCGATCCGGTCGGCCACGGCCGCCACGAGGCCCTGCTTCGAGCCGAAGTAATAGGAGATGAGGGACTTGTTCTCGCCGGCCCGGACCGCCACCTTGGCGTAGGTGAGCCCGGCGTAGCCTTCCTCGAGCAGAACCTCCATCGCGGCGTCGAGTACACGCTCGCGGGCCCCGGACGAGGGCCGCCCCGGCCCCCGTGTCTGTCTTTCTGCCGCGACTTCCAAGCGTCGCCTCAGGCCGGATCGCCGGCCAGCATGGCCGGATCGAGGCCCATTGCCGCCAGCTTCTTCGAGAGGGCCTTCATCGCGTAGGCGAACACCTCGGTCGAGTGGTAGAAGGGCGTCTCGAAGCTGTAGGGGTCATCGACCCAGGTGGGAGCGAAGACCAGGGGCGTGATCGGCAGGCACTCCTTCAGGGTGTCTTCGACGATCCTGGCGTTGGCCGGATCGGCCTTGATCGCGTCGGCCAGGAACTTGACCCCGAAGCCGACGTGACGGGACTCGTCCCGGTTGACCGCGGTGAAACCCTGGACGAAGCCGGGCAGCCAGCCCCGTTCCTTCAAGGACTTGATGATGAAACGGGCGCCGGTCAGGGCGAGCGTTCCTTCGATCACGATCATGTAGACGGTCACCCCGCGGACCAGGGCCGGGAAGTCGGTCGGGTCCAGCCGGAGCCGCTCGGCACAGTCGTGGAGGATCCCGTCGAAGAGGGTTTCCCAGTCCTTGTTCACGTTGGGCCGCTGCGTATCGAGCATCGCGCCGATGTCATCGGCCTTCATGCCCAGTACTTCGCGATAGAAGCGGTCGAAGAAGACCATGTGCTTGGCCTCATCGGAGATCTGGGTGGTCAGGAAGGCCTTGGCTTCATGCGACGGAGCAGCGATCGCAAAGGGGAGCAGCTCGACTGTGACCCGTTCCTCCCCGAGGAAGAACTGCGAAAAGCCGAAGAGCATGAACCGGCGTTCGTCTTCGGTCATGAAGTCCGGGTCGTTCCACTGGCGGGCGTCCTCGGTGAAGTCGTAGTCCTCGGTGGACCAGTGCTGACGCTGCCAGCGCATGAACAGCTTCTCGTACGAGGGCGCCGCCTCGATGATCCGGTCGAGTCCGGACATCACCTTGTCGATGTCACCGTCCAGAAGGACCTGAAGCGCTTCGTCTTCGGTCCTGAACTCGCCGTCTCCGTTTGCATTTCCGTTACTCGTGCTGCCGTTCTCGCTCATCTCTCTCCTAAAGGTCAAAGTGGATTCCCAAATAATAAACGAACGACCAAAAAATAATCAAGTCCGGCCTGAGTAAGATCGACCGAGGGGGAAAACGACCAAGGAGACCGAGATGATCGAACTGCTGGAAGACATGCCCGAAGGCACCATCGGATTTCGCGCCACGGGCGAGGTGACGGCCGACGATTACCGCCAGGTGCTCGAACCTGCCGTGAAGAAGGCAGTCGAGGCAGGAGAGGTCCGGATGCTCTACGTGCTCGACGGCGATTTCAAGCTGAGTGCCGGGGCCTCGCTCCAGGACACCCGGACCGGCATCGTCGCCTACATCCACCACTCCGAATGGAAGAAGAGCGCGATCGTCACCGACGCCGAGTGGCTGGTGAAGTCCATGCATGCCTTCGGCTGGATGGTTCCGGGGGAACTCGAGGTCTTTCCCGTCGCCGAACTTGACAAGGCGAAGGAGTGGCTCAGCGCCGGTTCCGATAGCTGAGGCCGGCCCGGGCCCGGACGCCGCCGAAGGACGATGACCGGCCCCGAGCCGGATATTTAGGCATCACTCAAAATCTTTTCCGAGGTATTAGTATCTCGGGCGTTGAGCGAGCTCGCGGAAAAGGACAGGACCACGGCGGACAAACGTGACGTCGCGGCCGACGGGTCGATCGGGATGCCCACCGCGACCGACCTCGAACTGCTCCGGTCGAAAGGGCGCCTGAGGTACTTCCTCGCCCTGTTCGGCGCCGCCTTCGTGGCCGCGGTCGCCTACGTCGACCCCGGCAACTTCGCCACCAACGTCGCCGCCGGCGCCGAGTACGGGTACATGCTGCTCTGGACGGTCCTCGCCGCCAACCTGATGGCGATGCTGATCCAGTTCCTCTCGGCCAAGATGGGAATCGCAACCGGGCGCAACCTGCCCGAACTCTGCCGCGAGCACTTTCCGCGAAAGGTCACCTGGGGCCTCTGGGTGCAGGCCGAAATCATCGCGATGGCCACCGACCTGGCCGAGATCGTCGGCGCGGCGATCGCCCTCAACCTGCTCTTCGGCACCCCTCTCTTCGTCGGCGGGCTGATCGGCAGCGCGATCGCCTTCGTCCTGCTGGCACTCCGGAACCGCGGCTACCGGCGATTCGAAACGGCGATCATCGGCCTGCTCGGAATCATCCTCGCCGGCTTTCTCTACGAAGCCTTCAAGATCGGCCCCGACGCCTCCGGGGTGATGAGTGGCTTCGTCCCCAAGCTGGCCGGTACCGACAGCCTGCTGCTTGCGGTCGGAATCATCGGGGCGACCGTGATGCCCCATGTGATCTACCTGCATTCCGCCCTCACCCAGGACCGGATCCAGCCGCAAAACGACAAGGAACGGCATTCGCTGATCGACTTCCAGAAGCTCGACGTCGGCCTGGCGATGGGCATCGCCGGCTTCATCAACATGTCGATGCTGGCGATCGCCGCCGCCGTGATGGGCGGGACCGGCATCGACACGATCGAGGGCGCCTTCGACGGACTCAAGAACCTGGTCAGCCCGGCCGCCGGCCTGGCCTTCGGCCTGGCCCTGCTGGCCTCCGGAATTGCGGCCTCCAGCGTCGGCACCTTCGCGGGTCAGGTCGTGATGCAGGGATTTATCAACCGCACCATTCCCCTCTTCCTGCGCCGGGCAATCACCATGGCTCCCGCCCTGGTCGTCCTCGCGGCCGGCCTCGACCCGACCCGTTCCCTGGTCATCAGCCAGGTGGTCCTTTCCTTCGGCATACCCTTCGCCCTGGTCCCCCTGATCATGCTCACCGCCAGACGGGATGTGATGGGAGAGGGCTTCGAGAACCACCGCCTGACCACGATCTTCGCTTCTTTCTTCGCGGTGATAATCATCGCCCTGAACCTCTTCCTGCTCTACCAGACCTTCACCGGGTCCTAGAACACCACCGGCTGAGCCGGCCCATCCGAATTGTTAGTGTGGCCTGCTTGACCGACCAGTCTGAAAACCCAGTCATTTCGTCCATTTCAGACTCCGATAGCCACACCGAACGTTCGCGCTGGATCGCGCTCTACGTTCTCTGCGCCGGGGTTCTGATGATCGTGCTCGACGCCACCGTCGTGAACGTCGCGCTGCCGGCGATCCAGAAGGACCTCGGCTTCTCCCAGTCGGGCCTGGCCTGGGTGGTGAACGCCTACCTGATCGCCTTCGGCGGTCTGTTGCTGCTCTCCGGCCGGCTCGGCGACCTGATCTCGCGACG
Source organism: Solirubrobacterales bacterium (assembly GCA_020438395.1). Lineage (GTDB taxonomy): Bacteria > Actinomycetota > Thermoleophilia > Solirubrobacterales > 70-9 > 67-14. Next base: position 7,923 of record JAGQUR010000041.1, read on the forward strand.
TGACGTCTTCATCACCGGCCTCGTCCTCTTCACCATCGCGTCCCTGCTCTGCGGGCTTGCCCAGAACGACGTGATGCTGGTCGCCGCCCGTTTCGCGGCCGGGGTCGGGGGCGCGCTGACCGCAGCCGTCGTGCTCGGCATGATCGTGACCATGTTTCCCGAGCCTCGCGAGCAGGCGAAGGCGATCGGGGTCTACGCTTTCGTTGCCTCGGCCGGAGGCTCGGTAGGCCTGCTCGCCGGCGGCGTCCTCACCCAGGTCCTTTCCTGGCACTGGATCTTCTTCATCAACATCCCGATCGGAATCGCCACCGGCTACTTCTCGCTGCGACTGCTCGAACGGGACAAGGGCCTCGGCTTCGCCCACGGCGCCGATGTCCTCGGTGCGGTCTTGATCACCTCATCCCTGATGCTCGGCGTGTTCACGATCGTGGAGCCGGCCGCAACGAAGGGCTGGGGCGACATCACCACCCTGCTCTGCTCGGCCGGGTCGGCGAGCCTCCTGGTCGCCTTCCTGCTCAGGGAATCGACCACCGCCAATCCGCTGGTCCCGCTGCGGATCTTCAAGTCGCGGAACGTCTCCGGGGCGAACGCGATCCAGGCCCTGACCGTGGCCGGCATGTTCGGACTCTTCTTCCTCGGGGTCCTCTACCTCCAGGAGGTTCTCGGGTATGACGCCCTGGAGACCGGCCTTGCCTTCCTGCCCACCACCCTGGTCATGGGCACCCTGTCGGTGAAGTTCTCGGAGCCGCTGATCATGAGGTTCGGCGCCCGCAGGTGCCTGATCCCGGGGCTGGTCCTGATCGCCGCCGGGCTGGCGCTCTTTGCCCGGGTGCCGGTCGACGGCAACTATGTCACCGACGTCCTGCCCTCCACCCTGCTGCTCGGCTCCGGAATCGGCGTCTGCTTCCCGTCGCTGATGACCCTGGCGATGTCCGGGGCAACGAAGGCCGATGCCGGGCTGGCCTCAGGCCTGGTCAACACGACCGCGCAGGTCGGCGCCGCGATCGGATTGGCGGTCCTCGCCACGATCTCGGCCAACAAGACCGATGCGCTCCTCGCCGCGGGCGATCCGCGGCGAGAAGCCTTGACCGGTGGTTATGAAATCGCCTTCTGGGTCGCCGTCGGCCTGGTCGTGGCGGCGCTGGCCGTTGCCTTCATCGTGCTGGAACCGGCCCCCGCCCGGGAGGTCGGTGAAGATCCCGGTGAAGTGACTGAGCTCGAACTCGAAACCGAGGCCGGCACCGGGTAACCGCACGAGTGCGACTGTCACATGCCCGGTCGCATGCCGGGGCTAGCATCGGGGCATGCCTGGCGGACTGCCTTTCATAGACGAGCATTCGGTCGAGATCGAGGCGGAAATCCAAACCGTCTGGGACTCCCTCATCCGTTCGTTCGGAAGCGCAACCGGAGGCGGCCTCTTCGCGCTCTACGGCAGAGCGATCGGGGTCGAGCCACTGAACAGGAACGGGGTACTCGACGAGATTGGTTCGACCCGGATTGGCTTCCGGGTTTCCGAGGCTTTCGCCCCCGAGTTGCTGGTCCTGCGCGGCAGGCACCGCTTTTCGAACTACTCCCTGACCTGGAGACTGGCACCGGGTGACCATGCGGCCACCCGGCTTTCGGCGATCACACATGCAGAGTTTCCCGGGATTCAAGGCCGCATCTACAAGGCGCTGGTAATCGACTCCGGCACCCACGGGCGGGTCACGCGCCGGATGCTCTCCTCTATCGCACGACAGTCAACCCGGACCTAGGAGAGATCCGGGCTCGAGGCGGAAGTAGGCACAACGCTCTAGAGAACGATGTGCCCGCGCTTCCGGCTCGAGATGAAGATGCGCTCGAAGGCCAGCTTCGCCCAGTGAGCCTGGGGTCCCGCCATGAGGTGAGCGTCCGCTTCCTGTGACTTGTCGAGGACATGTTCGGCCTTGAAGATGATCCCGCTGTTGCCGGCGTCGAGGACGCAGACCGCGGCCAGTTCGTCCATCGGCATCTCCCAGCGCGCACGGCCCTCGAGGTCGGCGACGATGTTCTCGGCGGCAACCTTGGCCATCGTCTCGCTCATCTGACCGGTCTTGGGCACACCAGCCGGAACCTGGGTCTTCTCCGGCGGCGCCACAGCGATCGACACTCCGGCCGAGAACACCTCGGGAAGGTTGGTGCTCCGGAAGTAGCTGTCGACCGGAATGAAGCCGGCGTCGTTGGCCAGGCCGGGTGTTCCGGTGACCACGTCGACTCCGCCGAAGGGCGGCACGATCATCGAGTAGGCAAAGGGCAGGGTCTCTCCGGACTCCAGGTCGATCTCGCCGTCGCGGACCTCGGTGATCACCGAATTCGGCAGGCCCTGGATGTCGTTCTTGTCAAAGAACTTCCCGACCATGTCGGACGAGTCACCGACTCCGGCCAGGCCGAAGTGGCCCAGATAGGGCTCTGCCGTGACGAAGGTGACCGGGGCCTTGTCTTCGAGGCCGGCCTTCTTGATCCGGTGCTTGACGTTGAAAAGGAATTCGTATGAGGCACCGAAGCAGGACCCGCCCTGGGCCGTGCCAACGACCACCGGACCCGGGTTCTCGAGGAACTTCTGCCAGCCCTCGGCCGCCTTCTCGGCATGCTCGAGATTGCAGATCGACTCGGTGTATCCGCCCTCCGGACCCAGACCCTGGATCCGCTCGAAGGCGAGCCTCGGTCCGGTCGCCACGAGTACGCGGTCGTAATCGATTTCCTCACCCGAAGTGGTTGTCACCGTGTGCGCGTCAGTATCGATCGCGGCCGCCGCTTCGTTGATGAACCGGATCCCCTTCTTGGCGTACATCGGTTCCAGCTTGAAGGTCACGTCTTCGGCTTTCCGCGCCCCGAAGGGAAGCCAGATAAGCGAGGGGATGAAGGTGAAGTGGTCTCGAGGGTCGAGCACCACAACCTCATGCTTCTTGTCAAGCAGTTTTCTCAGCTGAAGCGCACCGGTCAGGCCGGCAAAGGACGAGCCGATTACTACGACGCGCTTCGAATCACTCTCGGACATTTCATTCTCCTGGTCGGTGGCGAATACATCTATACTACTGGTGAGTGGTATAGACCGGTTGCGGGAAAACCCTGAACCAGCATACGACCAGGTCTAACCGAGATCCGTTCGGTATACCATCCCGCCGTGGCCACAAGTCCACCGGCATATGCCGAATCTCCCGACACTCTCGAGCGTCTGTCCGATTCCGATCTGGAGTCCGCCCCGCTCGGCCCCCACTCACTGACCTGGAAGTACTTCGGTGACATGCGCGGGAACCTTCTCGCCTTGCGGGCCGGCGTGCTGTAGGGCATGCACCCCGCAATAGCCGCCGGCCTGATCGACCACTCCGACTTCTTCGAGAACCCGATGGGGCGCCTGGCCCGTTCCGCCGGCCCGATCCTCGGGGTCATCTATGACCCGGACCCCGCCGCGACCGGCTCCTGGGTGCGGGATCAGCATCCGGAAATCCGCGGAACCGACGAGCAGGATCGCAGCTACCACGCGCTCGACCCGGAGACCTATTACTGGGCCCACGCAACTTTCTTCGAAGGAATGATCAAGACCCAGGACCTCTTTGCCCGTCCCCTGACCCGGGGAGAGAAAGAACAGCTCTACGCCGAATCGATCACCTGGTACGCCCGCTACGGCGTGAGCATGCGGCCGGTGCCGGAGGACTTCGCAGCCTTCGAGCGCTACTGGCAGCGCATGTTCGAGGAAGTCCTCGAGCCGACCCGCCCTGCCGGCGAGTGGGTTCGGAGGGTACGGGGCATTCCCGCCCCACCAAGCTGGCCGGAACTTCTCTGGAAGCCGGTCGGCCCGGTGGTCGGCATTGCCGGACCGTGGCTGACCAAGGTCACGTTGCCGGAATCCGCCCGGGAGATGTTCGGCTGCGAACTCACCGACCGTGACCGCGGAGCGTTGCGGATGCTTCAGAAATCCGTGAGAGCAACCTGGCCGCTGATCCCGGAGCGCTTCAGGATGCAGCCCCGCGCCAGGGCCGGCTTCTGATCAGATCGAGCGGGCCCGCTTCAGGCAGGCCTTACGCTTCGACTTCTTGCTGATCTTCTTGCACTTCCGGACCGCGGCCCGGCGCTTCTTCGCCTTGGCGGCCTTCGACCTGTTCGCGGCCGCCTTCGGCTTGTCGGACTTCTCGTAGATCGGCTCAACCGTGCCGTCGTCGGCGCCCTCACCGGGGTCACCGGACGGGTCGTCGGTGGACGGATCGTCAGAAGTCGGGTTGTCGGGATCGCCGCTGCCGGGATCGCTGCTGCCGGGGTCGTCGGACTTGGGCTCGTCGGAAGTGCCTGAAGGATCGGTTCCGCCGCCCGCTCCCGGAGTCGGGTGAATGTCACTCACGTCGTCAGGCTGCACACCGTTGGTCGCAGCGTTCAGATCATCCGGCGGCGGGTCGGCCAGCCAGTGCTGGAACACACGGTTCGTGTTCAGGGCCACCGGGTAGTAGGCGACCTCGTCGATCGAACCGTTGAACCAGGGAGCCAGTTCGCCGTAGCCGACGTAGAACGTCGAAACGGAGCTCGGCCGCTTGGTTGACTCGACCTTTCCGGCCTCGACCCCGTCCACGTAAATACGGATGTCCACACCGTCCCAGGTGCCGACCACCTGCTGCCACTCACCCGGCCGGACCGCGACCGAAGAGGTGACGCTCGTGTCCATGCGGCGGTATACGAAGTAGCCGTCCTTGATGTAGATCTCGCCGCCGTCACCGTGGCCGACGATCGACTGGTTTCGGTTCGCGTAAGGACTCAGGCGGAGCCAGTCGACAGCCACCGACGCCCCGCCGGCGCTGTAGTTCGAGATAAGCGGACGCATCTGGACCGGGCCGAAACTGACCGCATGAACGGCGACCGGGTCACCGTCGACGTAGTAGACAAGGCGGTCAGCATGCCAGTCAATCGTGTAACGATGATTGGACCCGAGGTATCCGGTGCCGAGGTCGGTCTCGACCGCCGGGTCGACTCCGTTGCTGGTCCGTGCGTAAAGGCGACCGTCTCCCTTGACGCTGAACATCGCCCAGGGCGGATTGTTGTAGTCGGCACCAAAGCCGGCGTGACTGTACGGCTCGGCAGGGATGTTCGCCACGAAGTTGACGGTCCGGCCCGAGCCGAACGTAGCGTTGGTGCCGAAGCTGGCTCCGTCGGCGTAGAGGACGTTGTCCGAAACGCCAGCCGTCCCGCCGGGGTTCCAGATGTTCTGGACCGACCAGCCGGCCGGGTTCGAGCCTCCGACGAAATCAGTGCTGACCGGATCGGGATCACCCAGCGGCTTGACCCACGCTTCAATCGTCGACTGGAAGCGCGGAGCGGCGATCCCGTTCACGAAGCCGTAACCGCTGGTTCCGAAGAAGTTGCGGGCATGGTCACCGTCGCCGGAAATGCCGAGCGGACCTGAATCCTGGGCGTTCTTGTACTCGCCGTTCCTGCCGTTCCCGGACGAATCGGCCATGACCGGTCCCGGACCGTCACCGAGGCGGTAGTAGGCAACCGGACCATCGGTGTTGAACAGGTCCTTGAAGGTCTTGACCGTGTAGGTATGAGTGTGGACGTAGGTGTTGCCGCCCTCGTCGATCGCGGTGACGACGAAGGTGTGGACACCCGGGGAATCCGGCAGCGGGTCGCCACTCAGGATCGGGTTGCCGTCCACCGTCGCGGTGCAGGAAGCGATGTCGGAATCACCGGGGAGGTCATCCGGGTCATGGCAGTCGAAGTCCGCATGCGGGGTCTTGCCCGGGGCGTAGAGACCGCCGTTCTTCGGCGAATCGGGGTCCGTGGCCGGGCCCTCGGTGTTGAAGGGCGAGTTGCCGGCAACAAGCGAAGGATTGTCCTTGGCAACGCCGACCTTCCAGCGATCGAAGATCCGATGCTGGCTGAGTGCGGTCGAGTAGTAGGCCGCCTCGTCCATGTCGCCGTGGAACCACGGGGCCATCTCGCCATAGCCGATGTAGAAGGTGGCCGTGCCCGACGGGGGCTTGTTCGCGGTGGTCGACGAAGCCACCAGGATGCCGTTCACATACAGGCGGGTGACGCTGCCGTTCCATGTCGCGGCGACATGGCTCCAGACGCCGGGGGGCACAGCGCCGTTCGAGTAGATCGTGTCCTGAACCTGACGGAAGGCGAGGTTGCCGCCGGAGATGAAGAGCTGCCCACCGCCGCCATGGCTCATCACCATCATGTTGGCCCCGTCACGCGGCTTGACCCAGGCTTCCATGGTGTAGGCGGTAGTCGGGGCTGTGATCCCGTTCACGTAGCCATGGCCGTCACGGGCAGGGAAGTAGGCCGCCTTGTTCTCGGCCGGGTGGGCCAGCTCGCAGACCCGCGGCGGATGCGGGCGCCGCTCGCAGTTGGTCGCCCCGTCACGCTGGAGGGCGATTCCGTTCTGGTAGATCCCGTTGTGGCCGTTACCTGAGCTGTCGACCATCACGTCAGAGCCGAGCGCCTCGTTGAATCGGTAGTAGGCGAGCGGATGGCTCTCCATCACGAAGTCGCCGTAATCCGGCGGGTCGATCGTGTAGGCGACCGTCTTCTGAGAGGTATTGCCGGCCTTGTCGATCGCCGTCACGGTGAAGTAATGGGGGCCGAGGTCCTCGTCGTTAATTGGGGTCGCGGTGCAGGAAGCGATGCCGGAGGCACCGGGGGGCGAGCCGGCCAGCGGGTCAACGCAACTGAAGATCGGGTTGGGACCGTTGTGGAGCAGGTACCGGTCCTTGTTCAGCGGCTTGTTGATCGTGATGTCCGGGGGCGTCTCGTCGATGATCCAGGAGTGTTCGGCCGGGCTGGCGTCCTCGTTGTTGGCCTTGTCGACGGCCCGGACGTAGAGGGTGTGAGCACCTTCGGAGGCGATCAGGTCATACGTGTAAGGGGCCGAGCCACCGGGCGCCGTGCAGTGGTCCCAGGGGCCGTTGTCCAGCTTGCAGTTGAAGTAGTCGATTCCGCTCGCGTAATTGTTTACGACCGGGTCGGTGCCGCTGAACTCGAAGTGCATGGTCGCCGCGGCGTTGTTGTTGTAGAGGTTCGGCCCCAGGTCGATCGCGGTCGTGGGTTCGGTCGAATCCACATGGAAGTAATTCTCCGCCCAGAGCGGATCAAGTCCGATCCCACTGGCCTGACCCACCCGCACGCGGTAGTTGCCGTCGGCGAAAGAATTCGCTCCCGGATTGACCACGGTCTCGCTGTCCGATGCCTTCCAGTCCTCACCGAAGGTGTCAAGAACGGTCCGCCAGTGATAGATGCCACACATACCGAGGGTGCCGCCTTTGCAGATTGGCCCCCCGTATACGCCAGGCGAGGTTTCCGCCTGCACAGCTCCGGTCACCTGCGGCAGGTAGACCGGCGGCAGCGGGAAAACGTCGGGGAAAGCCCGGCCCATGTAGTCGTATGGAGGGCCGTTGAAGACGCCACCCTGCGGCGGGTAGTCGACGTAGACGGAATCGGCCGCGCTGGCCCTGGACGGCGCCAGGGAGAGGCCGACACAAAGCAGCAAGGCAGCGATCAGGGCGAGGCCGGTCCAGCGAAGGCTCCCCCGCGTTCGCGCAGCCGTGAATCCACCCTCGTGCCTGACGTATGCCCCCATACGAAACCGACCTTACCAGACACTGTTCGAACTTGCAGGATTTTTGAGTCTGGAAGCCAGTTTCGGGACGTTATGTCAACTTCGCCCGGCGACGAGCAGCGGACGAGCCCGGGATCAGGCCCAGGGGCCGACCCCGCCGAGGCGTTCGGGAGTGACCCTGAGGACGAAGCCGGGGCTCTCCACCCCGGGCGGCGGAAAGACCGCGTCGGGGCCCATATATGTGTGCGCCAGGTCCTGAAGCAGCTCGGCCGCGCGGCCCTCTTCGACCCGGGCGGTCCCCCGTATGACGAGGTATTCCTGCAGGTTCATCTCGTTTCGGGTCCGGGCCTCGATCGAGAGCACCACGCGCGGGTCCCGCTCTACGTTCTTCAGCTTGAGGACGTGGAACATGTGACCGCTGACGATCTCGTCTCCGTCCAGGCCGACCCAGATGCACGTGACCTGGGGGCTCCCGTCCGGGTTGATTGTGACCAGATGGGCAAGCGCATCCGACTCGATGAGGGAACGCGCCTCCGCGGGCAGAGTGACCATGCGAAC
>JAGQUR010000176.1 GCA_020438395.1 Solirubrobacterales bacterium
GTACTATCGCGGCCATTTCCGGCCTGTCTCCTTGCCAGCGAACACCTGGAGGCTCCTGGCATCCACCCGCTCGGAAGGGGTGGTGCGCTCGTCAGACGACAGTTCCCACTTCGTCGAAACTCCCGGGCGAGAATCGGGTTTACTGAATCAACGGCGCGGCGGAGGATCGCGTCTTGGCCATGGAGGGGTTTCGTCCGTTGATTGACACCAGTTTCCGATTCAGGCTGTTTCTCGCTGTGCTGGCACTCGCCTGGTTTGCCGGCAATGCCATGAGCCAAGCGGCCCCGGGCGATCCCGACCCGACTTTCGGCAAGGGTGGCGTCGTCACTGTCGATGTTCCTACTGATGGTCGAATGACCTTGCTCGATTTCAAGCGGCTTCCGGACGGCCGGATGCTGCTGTCGGGCGGCGGCAAGGGCGATGGCGATGGCATCGTCACCCGCCTGCTGGCAGACGGATCGGTCGATGAGAATTTTGGGTCGGACGGGTTCTTCAAAATGCCGGATTCCTCCTGGGAGCAAATCGTCTCTGCACCGGACGGAAAAGTGGTCGCTTTCGGTCGGATCGGCAATGACCCCTCGGTCATCAGGCTCGATGCGGACGGTCAACTCGATCCAACCTTCAGCGCGGACGGGATCGTGGTTTCCGACCTCCACAATCAACTGGATTCGAGCTTCGATGATCCTTACGGACCGGAAATCGGGTTCAACGCCGGCAATATCGACGATCAGGGTCGGATCGTCGCGGCATCCGCGAGTCGCCGTTGTGGAGACCCGGACGACATCTCTGCCTCGGATCCGGGCGATGAATCTTGTCGCGATCTCGCGATCATGCGCCTTCTTCCGGACGGGACTCCGGACGCTTCCCTTGGCGATGACGGACTGATTCAGGTCGGGTCGGGATACAGCTACTACGACATGGTGCCCGAGGTGGCGGTTCAGGAGGACGGGTCCCTGATATTTGCCAATGGTGAGGACGCTACGGGCGATTATGCGAGCGAGCCGAACAGTTGGTTCTGGGTGGTCCGGTTCAATCCGGATGGCACGAGAAGATCCCAATTTGGCCACGACGGGCGGGTGTTGCTGCCGTACAGCCTTACAAAGGTGGGTTCCTGGTTCAACGTCGAAGGCATCCATGTTCTGGGCGACGGGTCTATGGTCATCACGGCTGGCCCCCAGATAATTCGCCTCACAGCTACGGGAGGACTGGATGATTCACTTATTGCTAGCGGCGCACGGACTCTTGAAGGCACCGACTACAAGGTAAATTCGAACCTTGATGGGGAGATCAGTCGTTCGGTCGTTTCGGCCAACGGAAAGAGGGTCTATCTGGGGATAGTGGGCGGGGTTTACTACGGCAACGGCAGCAAGCAGCGCCCGATAGGCGTAGTCCGGACCACGCCCAACGGCTTTGCCGACCCGACGTTTTCAACCGACGGCACTGCGAGCAAGATCGTGGATTCGCGCCCGCCGCCTGTCGGTGGAAACTGGATTGAACATGCCGAGGCTTCGATCCCCATCCTGTTGGAAGGCGGTCGGGTGAGGGTTGCGGCGACGACCATGCGGGACGGAAAGGTTCGATTCGCGATCGTGCAATTTCAAGGCGGTTCAGTTCCGCGCCTCAAGTGCAATGGGAAGTACGCGACAGTCCAGGGCAGCGACGCCTCTGACGTCATCCTCGCGGGGAAAATTACGGCTACCGGGAACGGAGACGACAAGATTCACACGTCCGTCGATGGTCAACTATGCGCAGGCGCGGGGGACGACACTTTGGAAAGCAGATTGGGGGCCGGCGGGAGGTTCTTCCTGGGATCCGGAGATGACATCGTGAAAGGGCGAGTCAGGGGTTTGCTTCTTGGGGGCCCGGGCAAAGATGTGATTTTCGGGGGCGAGGCATTGAAGGCCTTCGGCGGTCCGGGTGATGACGTCATCACGGGTGGCAACTATCCACAGAGACTCCACGGCGGCCAAGGTAACGATGTGTTGCGAGGCATGGGGGGAGATGACCTCCTCTACGGCGACAAGGGAGACGACCGACTCTTCGGCGGAAAGGGCACCGACTCACTCTTCGGCGGTCCCGGACGAGATGCATTGGCGGTTGGACCGATGGGACGCCGATTCCACCGATACCGCTACAAGGGCCGAGGCCTGGACATGGAACTTTTCATCTACCCGGACCACAAGATTGAGATCAGCCTGGAATACCGCATCAAGTGTCAGCGGGGAGGCGGGTACGCAACGGGTTCCGGTTCGCTGCTAGGTACCACAAAGGTTGATCAGGAGACTGGCAGATTCAGATTTGAAGACGCCTACGAAGTCAGCGACTGGTACAGCTGGAACGAGAGGGGCAAAGGCCGGGTTACTCCCGAAGCCATCTACCTGCTGTACTCGCACTACTCAGTGGACAGAGGAGATTACTTCGATCCCCAGATTTGCCACACAGGAACGGACAAGAACAGCGCGATCTGGATCAAAGCAGTGAGGACACCAGACCCCAGACAAATCGCCCGTCAATAGCGCACTAGCGATTCGCATAGGACCCGCTGGGCTACCTCTAAGCGAAGAGGCGGGCGGCGCGTTCGAGGGCCCTGGTGAGGATTTCCTCGTGGCCTTCTACTTCGCGGTTTCTCATCAGGATCCGTCCGTCCACCACAGTGTCTTTGACGATCGATCCGCTGGCCGCGTAGACGAGGGCTGAAGTCAGGTTGCCGACCGAGAGTTCGAGTGCCTTTGGGTCGAGGACGACGAAGTCGGCGGGAGCTCCGACCGTCAGCGGATCGGCCGCTGGCAGGGCGGGGCGTCCGAGACTGCGGATCAGTTCTGACTTCTGGCCGGTGGCGATTGCCCAGGCTTCCTCGATCGGGATCACTTCGGCATCGACCGAGTTGTGGCGCTGGGCGAGCGCGAAGACCTTGAGGTCGGCCAGCAGGTCGAGCGAGTTGTTCGAACCGGCTCCGTCGGTGCCGAGCGCCATCGGCACTCCGGCCCGGGACGCCTCGGGATAGGGAAAGACCCCGCCCACGGCGAGCTTCATGTTGGCCACCGGATTGGTCGTGACCGTGGCGCCCCGGTCGGCGATCAGCTCCAGTTCCTCCCGGTCCAGCCAGACCCCGTGGGCCAGCGTCGTCTTCGGAGTCAGCATGCCCAGGCTGTCGAGATAGGCGGCCGGTCGCATGCCGTGCGCTGCGACGCAATCGGTCACCTCGCCTTCGGTCTCCGAGAGGTGGATGTGGATCGGCAGGTCCCGTTCCGCGGCCAGGCCGACCGCGTACTCGAGGCTGGCCGTGCCGACCGTATAGATGGCATGGGGAGCGACTACCGCGGTGACCCGGTCGCCGAAGGCGGCCAGCTCGTCCAGCCAGCCTTCGAGTTCCCGGTTTCGCTCCTCGAAGGTCTTGTCCGGCGCGTCGAAGAGCGGCGGGCCGATCGCCGTGCGGATGCCTGCGTCCTCGACCGCCCTGGCGGTTGCCTGCGGCTGCCAGTACATGTCCCAGAATCCGGTCGTGCCGGAACGGATCATCTCCAGGCAGGCGAGCCGGGTGCCCCAGTAGACGTCCTCATCCTCCAGCTTCGCCTCGACCGGCCAGATCGCCTCGGTCAGCCAGCGCATCAGGGGAAGGTCGTCACCGTGTCCGCGGAAGAGGGTCATCGCAGCGTGGGTGTGACCGTTGACCAGGGGCGGGCAGAGGATGCCGCCGCCGGCGTCGAGGGTTTCGAAGTCGTGACCACCGGTCTGGGTCACTCCGCTGCCGGCGTCGGGACCGATGGCGGTGATCACCCCGTCGAGCGCGGTCAGATAGACCCTTTCGCCATCCAGCGTGGCGTTGGTGACCAGCAGGCGGCGATGACCGCTCACGAGGCAGCCGCCTCTGCTTCGCCGGCTTTCCGCTGACGGCTCTGGCGCAGGAACTCGATCGATCCGAAGAACGGGGCGATGCAGCCGAGCAGGGTGATCGCCAGGGCCAGGCGCAGATTGATCACCCGGTAGTGGACCGCGAGGATGCTGGCGCAGGACATCCCGATCCACAGCAGCCCGTGGGAGAGGCCGAGGATGAACGTGTACGGCTGGGGCTTACCGAGAACAAACGCACAGACCAGGAGCCCGGTGTAGACGAGCGAATGGAAAAGGCTGACCACCTCCATCCGGTGGAAGGTGACCAGCC
>JAGQUR010000177.1 GCA_020438395.1 Solirubrobacterales bacterium
CGCATCGACAAGGCGGTCCAGAAGGGCGCGATCCATCGCAATAACGGCGCCCGGAAGAAAGCTCGCGCTGCCCGTATCGCCGCCTAGCTTCACTCTGTAGCAGCCAGCAGGGCCAGGTCCAGGGCCAGTTCGTCCGGATATTCCGCTCCGCCTCGGGTCCAGACCTCCAGTTCCGCCAGGGCGATCGCCGCTTCCCGCATCGCCTCGACCGTGGTGCCGGAAAGCGAGTTGATCAGACGCCGGGCCACGAACGGCGGTACCCCGAGCTCGCGTTCAAGTCGCGCCGGGTCCTCCCCGGCTTCCAGTCTGACCAGAGCCTTGTGGGCCCGGCGAACCGAGGTCGAAGTCGTGTAGACCGTGCTTCCGGCTGTCGCTCCCTGGGCGAGCAATCGCTCCGCCACGGCGATCACTTCCTTCCGGTCGCCCGAGATCACCGCGTCCCCCAGGGCGAAGTTGCTGGTCTCCGAGGTGTCCGCGACCATCTCCTGCAGATCCTCGACATCGACGCTCCCGCCGGCTCCGGCCCATAGCGCCAGCCGGTCGAGTTCCGCACCGAGCCGGGGCAGGCTTTCGCCCATGCGGGCGATCATGTACCGGGCCGCTTCCGGAGTCAGCTCGAAGTCCCGCGCAGCCGCGCTCTCGACCAGATAGACCGGCAGGCGGGCACCTTCGGGGGCCTCATAGGCGAGGGTCTCTCCCCCGACCTTCTTCACGGCCTCGGCGATCCCGGCCGGAACCTTCCCCCGGGCAATCAGGACCACGGTGGTCTCGTCGGGGGCTTCCCGGATCGCCTCAGCCACGGTGGCCGTTTGGTTCTTGCCCCATTTCTCGATCCGGTCGGCGAGCAAGTACCGGCGCCCCGGCATCAGCGACAGCGACCCGATCGAGGCAGCCAGCGCATCTGCGTCGGGGCTCCCCTTGCCGTCGGCCGGTTCGAAGACCTCGAGTCCACCGGCTCCGCTTTCGGCCTCGGCCCGTTGCCTGAGCCGGGCGCGCGCCTGGTCGATTTTGGCGCTGTCGCTGCCGTGGATCAGGTAAGCCGGTTTCACCCCCACATTTTCGCCGATCCCCCGGCGGCGCGGCGGTTGATCGACGCGGCCGCTCATTGACCGGTCTCTACCCGGTAACCGGGACCGTCTCCGAGAACGACCGAGACTGTTCCGTCCTCGTCGGTCCTCAGGGTCGGGATTCCGTCCCCCGATAGCTCGTTCAGGATGTCCGGGACCGGATGGCCGTAGCGGTTGTCCTTTCCGACCGAGATGATCGCCAGACGGGGCCGGGATTCTTCGAGCAGCTGCGGCAGGCCGGAATCCTCGCTGCCGTGGTGGGAGACCTTGAGCACGTCGATCGGACCGGACTCCATCGGCACCGTCTCGGCTTCCGCGTCACCAGTCAGAAGCATCCGGAAATCCCGCCACTCGAAGAGGGCGACGATCGACCTGAGATTGGTGGGACTGGACCCGTAGGAGGTTGGTCCGATCTCCGCCCCCGCAGCAGCGGGATCCTCCGCCGGCGGCCAGAGGATCTCGATCCGTATGTCGCCGTCCTTGAACCGTTCGCCCTGACTGACCCGGAGGAACCTGGCCCCCGACCTGCGAGCCAGTGCCAGCAGTTCGGGCGGAGCCTTGTCGAACAACAGACGGTCTGCCGGGACGGTCCCGAAGAGATCGAGGAGACCTCCGTAATGGTCGAGATCGGGGTGAGTGACCAGAACGGCAGCAAGGTGATCCACACCGGCGGATTCGAGGGCACCGGTCAGATCGCCGTCCGGGGGACCGCCGTCAATCAGAATCGGGTCGGCATCGGACGGTCGCAGGAGGATCGCGTCCCCCTGTCCGACGTCGAGAACTTCCACCCGCGCCCCTCCTTCCGGCGGCTGGTCCAGGTGCCGTCGGCCGGTTCCGAGGATCCCCGGCAGGAGAACGATCAGGCCGAGCAGGACCACCAGGGCCGCCGGCAGCCAGCTCCCGGCCCTGACCGGATTCGGGCTGACCCGCCAAAGGCGAAAGACCGCGAGCGTCGCTAGTGCCAGCACCAGGGAGACCAGAACGAGGACGAATGGACTTCCGGGATCTGCTTCGACCACGGCCCAGGCCGGACGTCCGAACCATTCGGCGACCTGGGCGATCCATGCGAGAAAAACCGAGCCGGCGAGGTTGAACGGGGCGGCGAGTACCGGACTGACCTGACCGACCGCGATCCCCACCATCCCAAGCCACATCGCCGGTGCCACCGCGGGCATGGCCGCGAGGTTTGCGGCGAGGGTCGCCACCGGCAGCCGCTCGAAGTGGAAGGCGATGAGCGGTGCGGTCGCGACCGTGGCCGCGATGGTGACAGCAGCTCCTTCGCAAAGGCTTCGCCGCCAGCCTTCGTCCCCGATCATCGGGGCGAGCCTTCGATGCAACGGCCTCGCCATCAGCATGATCCCGACCACCGCCGCGAAGCTGAGTTGCCAGCCGACGTCCGAAGTGGCCCTGGGATTCAGGGCAAGGGTGACCAGGGCCGCCAGCGCAAGCGCGTAGAGCCTCGAAGGCGCCCGGGTCGCCGCGAGTGCGGCCAGCCCGGCCAGGCCCATGACCCCGGCTCTCTGAATGGACGGACCGCCACCGGCCAGAGGAACGTAGATCAGGATCAGTCCGGCGATCCCGGCCAGCCGCCCCCGGGGCCCGATTCCGAGCAATGCGAGAAACGGGACCGCAAGCAGGGCCAGCAGGACCACGTTCTGCCCGGACACGGCAAGTAGATGGCTGAGGCCGGAGCGGCGGAAATCCTCGGTAGTGCGGCCGTCCACGTCGCTGTCGTCACCCAGCACGAAGCCGCGGGAAAGAGCCGACTCACGTCGGGGAACGGCAATTGAAAGAGCACGCAGGGCGTTGTCACGCATCCGGTCGATCAAGCCGGCCAGCCCGCCCCGCCTCCGGCCGTCCGGCGATATCCGGCCGGCGCGGACGATCATCTCGATTCCACGTCTCTTCAGGTCGGATGCCATCCAGTCGGGTGCCTCTTGGAGACTTCCGCGGACCAGCACGCCCCGGCCCGGCAACAGTGTGTCCGCCCGCGGGGATGAGGTCTCGACCAGGACTCTGCCGGAGCCGGTCTCGAGGTCGAAGCGGAAGGTTCCGCGCGACTGCGAAGGCAGGCTGGTGACGAATCCCGAAAGTGCAACCGGCCCGGGGGCTTCCCGCAGAGCCCCGCCATCGATCGAGTCCACCCTCGCGGCACCGACGAGCAGTCCGGCGACCGCGGTCGCCAATCCGCTCAGGATGAGGCCGACGCCGACCAGTCGGCCACGCCGGACGAAGATCACCGTCGCCAGAACGGCCGCCAGAAGGGCAATCGGCCAGCTTCCCCCGGGATCGAGAAACGGCGACAGGGCCATGCCCGCCGCACCGCCGACCGCTGCCACCAGCCGCCAGTCGGCGGTGAGTTTCACGGCGACAGCGCCGCCCGGAGCGACTCCATCGTGACCGGACCGATGCCGCTGATCTGGTCGAGTTCATCGATCGATCCAAGCCCTCCCTGCGAGTCACGGAACTCGAGGATCTTCCGCGCCGTGACCGGCCCGATCCCGTCGATCTCCTCGAGTTGCGCCTGGGTGGCCGTTCCGAGGCTGACCGGAGCCCCGGGCGCCGAGGCGGCGGGAAGAGCCGATCCGTCGCCCGCGCCTTCGCCGCCCGCCACAGACGAGGGCACCACGACCTGCTGGCCGTCGTTGAGTGTCGCCGCCCGGTTGATCGCTCCGGTCATCGCTCTGCCGGTGACACCCCCGGCCCTGGCGATCGCGTCGATCACCCGGGCGCCCTGGCTGAACCGGTAGACCCCGGGCTTCTTCACCGCCCCGGCCACGTCGACGATCAGCTTTCGCGTGGCGGCGCTCGTCGAAAACCCGCCGTCAGCGGCCGGTGAGTTGCCGCCGGAAACCGACCCGCTCCCCGCCCTGCCGGAGTTGACCCCGAAGGTCGCGGACTCGGACTTCTCACCCCGAATCGAGTTCAGCCCGACGAGAACCAGGACGATGCCAACCCCGATATAGACCAGTAGTTGTCCGTTGATTCGGGGCATGCCTCGAACCTGCCACGAAAAAGCTCACCCGTGGCTCGACGGGTGCAACGATTCCGAACGGGCGATCCGTAAGCGCCCTGCGGTATGCCCGGGTTCAGGCCGGCTTGACGACGAGGTTGACCAGCTTGCCGGGCACCACGATCTCCTTCACGATCGCCATGCCTTCGAGGTGGCGGGACACGTTTTCTGCCGTCTTGGCCGCCGCGAGAATCTCGTCCTCGGGCGCTCCTTCAGCCACCTCGATCCGGTCGCGGACCTTGCCCCCGACCTGGACCACGATGGTCACGGTCTCCGACTTCAGCATCTCCGGGTCGGCCACCGGCCAGGCCGCCTCCCAGACCCGCTGCCCGGTCACCTTCTCGAAGACCTCGGCCGCCAGATGCGGGGCGAAAGGCTGAACCAGCGAGGCCGCGGTCGCGGTCGCGAAACGCACCGCCTCAGCCCGATCTCCGCCGGCGCCGAGCAGGCCGTCCTTGACGAGGTAAATCTCGTTGACCAGTTCCATGACCGCGGCGATCACGGTGTTGAACTGGAAGCCCCGGTTGAAATCGGCGGTTGCCTTGTCGATCGCCCAGTGGGCCTTGGCGGCGACCTCGCGGGCCTCGCCCTCGAGGCCGTCGGGCATCGCTGCTTTTCCTGCTCCGGCAGTGGCCGCCACCTCCTCGCCGAGCCTCCAGAGCCGGGCCAGAAAGCGGTGGACACCCTCGACCCCTTCATCGGTCCAGTCGCCGGAGCGTTCCGGCGGACCCATGAAGCAGACGTAGGTGCGGGCGGCGTCGGCACCGTGGCGTGCGACGATCTCGGAAGGACTGACCGTGTTGCCCTTCGACTTCGACATCTTCGCTCCGTCCCTGGTGATCATGCCCTGTGTGAAGAGGTTCGCGAAAGGCTCCACGACGTTCACGTGGCCCATGTCCTTCAGGGCCTTGGTGAAGAATCGTGCGTACATCAGGTGGAGGATCGCGTGCTCGACCCCGCCGATGTACTGGTCGACCGGCATCCAGTGATCGGCCGCCGTGCGATCCCAGGCAACCTCGGGGTTCTGCGCGTCCAGGTACCTCAGGAAGTACCAGGAAGAATCGACGAAGGTGTCCATGGTGTCCGTTTCGCGCTTCGCTTCGGCGCCGCAATTCGGGCAGCTGGCGGCAACCCAGTCGGTGGCCGCGGCCAGCGGGCTCTTGCCCTTCGGGGCGTAGTCGTCGATCTCGGGCAACCTCACCGGAAGCTGGTCCTCCGGCACCGGCACCATGCCGCAGTCGTCGCAGTAGATGATCGGGATCGGGGCGCCCCAGTAGCGCTGGCGTGACACCAGCCAGTCACGCAGCCGGTAGTTGACCGCCGAATCTCCGCGTCCCTCGAGCTTCAGCCAGTCGACGATCTCGCCGTAGGCCTCGCGGTTGTTCATTCCGTCGAAGCGTCCGGAACCGGTCATCGGGCCGTCCCCGGTGTAAGGCAGGCCGTTCTCGTCTCCCGCCTCCTCCGGCTCCCCTTCGATCACCCGCTTCACCGGGAGGTCGAAGACCCGGGCGAACTCGTAGTCGCGCTGGTCGTGGGCCGGCACCGCCATGATTGCCCCGGTGCCGTAGTCCATCAGCACGTAGTCGGCGACGAACATCGGGATCTCCTCGCCGTTGACCGGGTTGGTGACGTAGTGACCGAGCGGCACGCCGGTTTTCGGCCTTCCTTCGTCGCCGCGTTCGGCGACCGATTCGCGGGCCACCGAGTTCACGTATTCGCGGACCTCCTCCTCGACCTCGGTGCCCTCGATCAGCCGGTCGAGTTCGGGGTGCTCCGGGGCCATCACGAAGAAGGTGGCTCCGAAGAGGGTGTCGGGGCGGGTGGTGAAGACCGGGAAGTCGAGGTTGGCCGATTCGCAGCGGAAGGTGACTTCAGCGCCTTCCGAGCGGCCGATCCAGTTCCGCTGCATGGTGATCACATGGGGCGGCCAGGACTCCAGCTCGTCGAAGTCGTCGAGCAGTTGCTGCGCGTACTCGGTGGTCTTGAAGAACCACTGCCTCAGGTTCCGGGTTTCGACTTCTGTGCCGCAGCGCTCGCAGCGTCCGTCGACCACCTGCTCGTTGGCCAGCACCGTTGCATCCCTGGGGCACCACTGGACGGGTGCCTGGGTGCGGTATGCGAGCCCGCGCTCGAAGAGCTGCAGGAAAATCCACTGGGTCCAGCGGTAGTACTCGGGAGTGTGGGTCGCGAGTTCCCGCGACCAGTCGATCGAAACACCCCAGTCGGCGAACTGGCGACGGAAGGACTCGATCGATCGTTCGGTCGCAACCAGGGGTGGCTCGCCGGTCTTGATCGCATTGTTCTCGGCCGGCAGCCCGAACGAATCGAAACCCATCGGGTGGATCACCTCGAAGCCGTTGCGCCGCCGGAAATGGGCGATCGCATCACCCAGCGAGTAGCACTTCAGGTGTCCTACATGAGGCTCTCCGGAAGGGTAGGGCAGCATCTCGAGCACGTAGCTCTTGGGCTTTTCGGGGTCGAAGCCCTCCTGACCAGGGTTCGGCACCTCCCAGGTGCCCTCGTCGGCCCATAGGCGCTGCCATTTGCCCTCGATTTCCCGGGGTTCGTAGCGACTCATCGGCGCGGAGTCTATTTCGCCGGCAACGGGGCGGTCCTGCCGCTCAGGGCCGCCACTGGGTGATGTCGGGGATCGGCCTCAGATTCGGTTCGACCTGCTCCCGGACCGATTCGAAATCCGGCGGTAGCGAGAGCCTTTCGCCGAGGTGTTCCTGATCCTCGTCGGTGGCGAAGCCGGGGCCGATCGTGGCGAGTTCGAAGAGGACTCCGCCCGGCTCGCGGAAGTAGAGCGCCTTGAAGTAGAAGCGGTCGATCACCGGAGTGATGTAGAGCCCGGTTGCCGCCACCTTTTCCCGCCAGTCCGGATGCTGGTCGATCGGTGATGCCCAGGCGATGTGATGGACGGTTCCGGCGCCGGGCACCGCCCGCTCCTCGGGGGCCTCGTCGAGAAAATAGAAGCCGTTTCTCGCCTCGAAATCTTCTCCGGCCTCCCCGGCCAGATGCCACTTGCCTTCACCTTCATCGGTGAATCCGAGGACCAGGCCGAGCACCTGCTCGGTTATCTCCCGGTTTCCCGAGAAGGCCCGGGCACCGTGGAAGCCCTGGATCGCGTGCTCGGGCGGAATCTCGACGTGGGCGGGGACGAGCGGCTCGTCGGGTCCTTCGTAGATGAGGATCTCGTGAGTCAGGCCCTCCGGATCCTGGAACAGGAGCGTGTCACCTTCGCCGGTCGGCCCGACCCCGAAGAAGCCGGCTTCCTCGTCGGAGCTTCTCCTCGTCTCGACGCCCCCGGCCTCGAGTCGTTCGGCCCAGTAGTCCAGCGACTCCGATGACCCGACCCGCCAGAGGATGCGGTGGATCATCCCGGCACCTGCCCGGCCGTCGCGGGTGCCCGGGTACTCGAAGAAGGTCAGGTCGAATCCCGGGGTTCCCTTTTCGTCTCCGTAGAACAGGTGGTAGACGGAGGGGTCGTCCTGGTTGACGGTTTTCTTGACCAGCCTCATGCCGAGCAGGCCGGCGTAGAACTCGACGTTTCCGGGAGCGTCGCCGGTTATGCAGCTGATGTGATGGACGCCGTTGAGACTGAGATCGGTCATGGAGCCAAGATACCCGGGCGGGCAATCCGACACCCAGGGCCCGCCCTGCGTTTGGTGTCCACCAAACCGGGATAGCATCTGGCCATGGGAATTCTTGAAGCCTCACGCACAGTAGAGATAGACGCACCCATGTCCGAGTGTTACGCGATCATCGCCGACCTCCCTTCCACGCCGGAATGGCAGGAGTCGATGATTTCGCTCGACGTGATCGAGACGAATTCCGAAGGGCTCGCGTCCCTGGTCGAAATCAGGTCCGATGGCAAGGTCAAGGAAGTCACCTCCCGGCTCGCTTTCGAGTACGAGGTCGAGGTGGGCATGACCTGGGAGCAGAAGAAGGGCGACATGAAGTGGTTGATCGGCAGCTGGTCGCTCGAAGACCTCGGCGAGGGGAAGACGAAGGCCACCTACTGGCTGAAGGCCGATACCGGAAGAATGCTCGGGCTGCTGATCAAGGGGCCCGTCCAGGACAAGCTGAAGGAATGGCTGACCAAGGACGCGGCCGAGGGCCTGAAAGCTCGCGCCGAGAGCTAGTCCCTGCCGGTCAGGCGGCGGGGATCTGCTGGGTAATGCAGTGGATGCCGCCGCCGCCCAGGGCGAGGTTACGCCCGTCGATGCCGACCGCTTCCCGGTCCGGGTAGAGCCGCCCCAGCAGTTCAAGCGCCTGGGCGTCCATGTCGGGATCGAAGCCGCTGACGGGCACGATCAGGGCCCCGTTGGCGATGTAGAAGTTGGTGTAGGGAATGACGACCTGTTCCCCCTGGCTTTCGATGCGCGGCAGCAGGTCGAGTTCGACCACCTCGATGCCGGCATCCGCCAGGCGCCCCGCGTTCTCCCGGGCATTTGGAACGTTCGGATCACCTTCAGGGGCAGTCTGCAGCAGTACCCGGCCCGGCTCGATGAAGGCACAGATGTTGTCGACGTGTCCGTCGGTGTCCTCGTCCTCGACCAGCCCCTGTCCGAGCCATACGAAGTTCTCGATGTTCAGCTTTGAAGCCAGTTCCGCCGCGATCGCAGCTTGCTCCAGGTCCGGGTTCCGGTTCGGATTGAGCAGGCATTGCTCGGTCGTGACCAGGGTCCCCTCCCCGTCGACCGCGATCGAACCACCTTCGAGAATCAGATCGGAGCTGATCTTCTCGATGCCGAGGTGATCGAGGATGCGGCCGGCGATCGCGGCATCATTCTCGTAGGGGAGGAACGATTCACCCCAGGAGTTGAAGGTGAAGTCAATGCCCGCCCGGCGACCCTGACCGGTCACGATGATCGGCCCTGAGTCCCGCAGCCAGGAGTCATCGATCGGCGCCTCGAATATTTCGACGTTCTCCGCCGGCACCCGCTTTCTCGCGTCGCCGGCCTGCCCGGGATCGACCACGAGAAGAACCGGCTCGAAGTCCGCGATCGCTGCCACCACCTCGGCATGGGTGTCCCGCGCCTCGTCGATCGTGGTTCCCCGCCAGGCCTCGTCCCGCTGCGGCCAGGCAACCAGGGTCATCTCGTG
>JAGQUR010000042.1 GCA_020438395.1 Solirubrobacterales bacterium
CAGGGAATGATGTTCGGCTACGCCACGAACGAAACCGAAGCCCTGATGCCGATGCCGATCCAGATCGCCCACCGGCTCTCCGAGCGGCTCTCGCTCGTGCGCAAGGATGGCACCCTGCCGTATCTGCGGCCCGACGGCAAGACCCAGGTCACCGTCCGTTACTCGGACGGCAGACCGATCGCGGTGGAACGGGTTCTGATCTCGACCCAGCACGCTCCCGACGTCGACAACGAGAAGACGATCCGGCCCGACCTCTGGGAGAACGTGATCCTTCCGGTGCTGGCCGAGGAATACGGGGACCTGCTCGACGAGAACGCGCTCTACAAGTCGCTGCTGATCAACCCGACCGGCATATTCGTGATCGGCGGCCCGGTCGGTGACGCTGGCCTGACCGGTCGCAAGATCATCGTCGACACCTACGGCGGTGCCGCCCGTCACGGCGGTGGCGCATTCTCCGGCAAGGATCCGTCAAAGGTCGATCGTTCGGCCGCCTACGCCGCCCGGTACGCCGCCAAGAACGTGGTCGCCTCCGGTCTCGCCGACCGCTGCGAGGTCCAGGTCGCCTACGCGATCGGCGTCGCCCGTCCGGTCTCGATCATGGCCGAGACCTATGGAACCGGAAAGAAGAGCGACTGGGAGATCTCGCAGCTGATCGCCGACAACTTCGACCTGAGGCCCGGTGCCTTCCGGGAGTACCTCGACCTGCACCGGCCGATCTACAAGGACACCGCCGCCTACGGCCACTTCGGGCGCAGCAACGAGAACTTCACCTGGGAGCGCACCGACCGCGCCGACCAGCTTCGCGAAGTCGCCGGGCTCTAGGCGAGGAAA
The DNA here is from genome assembly GCA_020438395.1 of Solirubrobacterales bacterium. Taxonomy (GTDB): domain Bacteria; phylum Actinomycetota; class Thermoleophilia; order Solirubrobacterales; family 70-9; genus 67-14. The sequence goes on from JAGQUR010000042.1 coordinate 832, forward strand.
CCCCATTGGTCGGGGTTGATCCGGGAGGCGGTACGGGCTAGTTTGGGTCATGGCCCGGAGCCTGGCCCGAATGCTCGTCCTGCTGGCAGGGGCGGCGGCCCTGCTCACCGGCTCTTTGCCGACGACGGGGGTGCCGCCAGCCGACGCTGCGTCAAAGGCGGATCACGCTTCCGCCGCAGGCAAGAAGTCAAAGAAGAAGGCCTGCCGGGCGACGAAGAAGGGTCCGGTCGCCCGCACCCCCGGGTACCCCGGCAAGTGCCGCGCTCCGGGAACGAAGATCGCGCCCCCGATGCCGTCGACAAGCCTGAGCGATTCCGGGAAACTCCCCGACCTGCTCGTCGACGACGCCGGGACCGCCCACATCGTCTGGCTGAGCGAGGGAGGCACGGGACCCGACCTCGTCCACTACTGCCGGATGAAGCGGGGGTCCACTTCCTGCGACAACCCGCCGGCAACGGCAACCATGTTTCCGAGCCAGCCTTCGCCCCAGTTCAATGAGGACCATGCTGGAGCGAAGATCGTTGCGATCGGTGATGACATCGCCATCCTCAGCTTTCGCTATCCGAACGTCGTGTCCACTCCGCTCGGGCTCTCCAGCCGCAACCTGTACCTGTGGATTTCCGACGACGGCGGCGACTCCTTCAGCGGCCCAGCCCTCGTCGGTGACAATGAACCCTCCGGTGACGCCGAAGTCTTCGGCACCTCCGACACCCTGAGGATCGGCACCATCACCGACACCCGGACCGGAGGGACCTTCTTCCAGGCGATCCTGCCCGGGCAGTATTCGGGCACCCAGGCAAACCTTGGTGAAGACGGTCCCGACCGCGCATACAGCGGTTCGCTCGCGACGGTGAACGGCCTGCCAATGGCCGCCTTCTCGAGCCTCGACGGCCAGACCTTCATTCGCCAGTGGAACGGAGCCGGGAGCCCGAACGACACGGCCAACTGGAGCATCTCCGAGATGACCGGCCGCGAGCCGAAGCTGGCGGCCGGGCCGGGAGGTGCCTACCTGGCGGTGCGTGACGCCTACTACAAGCCGGTGAAGATTCATCGCCTGAACGGGATCCAGCCGGCGGCCGGCGTGACCATGGCCGACACCGCAGATGTCGGAGCGAGGGACCTGGTCGTTGACCCGGGCGGGACCCTCCACTTCGCCTGGGTGGACCGGGCCTCCGGCAGCGAGGGCGAGGTGCGCGAACGGCGATCACCAGACGGAAAGAAGTTCTCCTCGACCCGGCTGCTCGCGAGAGCGCCCGGTAACGGGGCAATCGGTCAGCTGGCGGTCGCCGCGGCCGGGGACGGGGGCGGCTTCGCCGCGTACGTGTCCAACGGTTCCGTGGTCGGGTCTGGCCAGGTGCTGGTCGCCCCGTTCGGGCGCCAGCAGGCGACCGGACTCCCCGGTCTGGGAAACCGTCCGGGTGGCGGCTCGGCCCCGGGAACCGAAGTTTCCTGCCAGAGGATCAAGTACGGCGCGGTGGAGATGCTGGCCGATGAAGGCTGCCTCCTGAGCGCATCGGGCAAGGCGGCGAAGGTCTCGGAGGGCCCGATCCGGCTGAACGGGCTGGAGATCATTCCGGACGCCGGGGTGAAGCTCCTGCTGGGCACGAGGGAGAAGACGATTGACAGTACCGGCCGGGTCACCGTCCAGCTTTCGAACGGCGGCGACCCGATCGTCCTGTTCCGCGGTGAGCTTCACCTGCGGCTGCCTTTGGGCGCAGCGGGGACGAAACTGGTCAGTTTCGACACGGGGTCATTTCCGGTCAACCTGAAGGGGTTCCCGGTCCAGGGAGACATCGACGTGATCCTCAGGGAGGATTCGGTCGAGATCCCGGTCTCCCTGAAACTGCCCGGCTTCTTCGGAGGGCTGACCGGGAACGCGGTGATCAAGGCCAGCAATGACCATGGTCTGGAGGTCGCCTCGATGCAGTTCCACGTCGGTGCGCTCACCGTGGGACCGGTAGTGCTCAAGGACCTGGACATCAGTTGGGACGGCAGCTCGAACTGGTCCGGCAGCGGGACGGTGATTGTCGGCGGGGCCAGGATCGAGGCGGAGATCGAGTTCCGCGACGGGGACTTCCACCGGGGATTCGTGGAGGTCACCCCGGTTCCGTTCCCGGGAGTGATGCTGTTCACCGACGTGTATCTCAACAGCGTTTCGGGCGGGCTCGAACTCGGCCCGCTGGTGATCGACGCCGGAGCGAAGTTCGGCTTTCAGCCTTTGGCTCCGGACCTGTATCTGGTGGGCCTGAACACCAACCTCAGGATCTCGACCAGGCCGGTATTCGCGATCGACCTGACCGGCTACGGGAGCCTCGCCGGGCTGCCGATCTCCGAGACGAAAATTCACGGTGATGCCGACGGTTACTTCTCCTACAGCTCGAAGGGCGAGATCGACCTCGGAATCGTCTCGGCCAGCAACGAGATGGGCGGGTTCATCGACGCCGCCCGGGGACTCTTCGCTGCTTCCGTCGCCTACGACGGTTGCGTCGGGAAGTCGCCCTTCAAGATCTGTTCCGGCTTCGACGGTCTCGTGTCGACCAAGGGCATCGCCGGCTGCGCCTACGGCCGAATCGGATTCGGCTACCGGTGGGGCAAGACGCCGGAATTGCTGGGTCCTCCCAGCTGCGACACCGGCGACTTTGAAGTCCGCTCCGCACCGCTTGTCGAAGGCGGACCCAGGGCCGGTGACCGGTCGATCACCATCCCGAAGGGGCTCAGGGGTGCCACGCTCAGGCTCACCGGAGATACCGGCTCGCCATCGGTGATCATGATCTCGCCGGCTGGCGAAAGGATCACTCCGCTCGCCCCGGACCCTGCAGGTCAGCAGCCGGTCACCGCACTCACCGGCGACAACCAGACCCTGATCGGGTTGTGGCGACCCGCTTCCGGGGCGTGGACGATCGAGAACCAGCCGGGCCCGGTCATCACCGGTGTCGAGTTTGCGCGCAGCCTCGCCCCGCCGACTGCCAGCGGCAGGATCAAACGAGGCAAGGGCAGGTCCAGGACCCTCGTCTTCAAGGCGACTTCGCGATCCGGGCTCAGGACCACCTTCTTCGAGAGGGTCGGGGTCGGCATCAGCCGGATCGGGTCAACCACGAAAGCACACGGGAAGATCCGCTTCAGCGCAGCCGATGGTCCCGCCGGCAAGCGGGCCGTTTTCGCCCTGATCGAGCAGGACGGCCTGCCCAGGGTGCGCAGGAAGATCACCAGCTACCGGGCCCCGGGACCGATTCGTCCCCGGGTCAGGGGACTGAAGGCCAGGCGCAAGCGATCGACGGTCAGCTTCAGGTGGAGAAAAGCCTCGGGCGCCCGTGAGTACCTCGTCCGGGTGCGGGTATCCGATGGTCGCAATCTGCAGTTCCTGATCCGCAAGACGCATCTTCGCGTCGGCAGGGTCCCGAAGGGCGACCGGATTCGGATCACGGTGCTGGCGCGATCAAAGGCCGGGAGATCGGGGAAGCCTGCCCGGCTGAAGCTGCGCTAGGGGCGTTCGGCAGGACCGGAACCGGTCAGACCGGGAATCCGGACTCAACCGTTGGCAGCGCCCACTCGGGGCCCGCCTGCTTGAGCGTCTCGAGGTCGAAGAGGCCGGTGGCGACGCTGACGATGCGGATGCCTGCCTCGTGGGCGGCGGACACATCCCGCGGGGTGTCGCCGACCGCGATGAAGTCGTCCTTCGAGAGCACCTGGGGGCGTCCCGCGGGGTAGTTGCCGGTGGCGCAAGTGACAATTCCCCGCTTGACCGCGTGCAGGGTCAGTTCGGCGCGGTTGGCGGAATCGGAACCGAAGCCGCCGAAGGCGAAGAAGCGGTTGAGGTCACCCCGCTCCAGCTTGATCTTTGCCGCAGGTTCGATGTTGCCGGTGGTCATACCCATCGGGATGCCGTCCGCAGCCAGCCGCTCGAGAGTGTCCACGATGCCCGGTTCGATCCGGTAGCTCTCCGAATTCGCAACAGCCTCCGGCAACTCGCGGATGTAGATCGGGGTCAGTTCGTCGATGTCTTCACGGGTCGGCTCCCGGTCGATCACGGTCCTCAGCGCGGCGAAGGCGACGTCGTGGTCGGTCATGCCCGATTCGGTCACCGTGGCGATGTCAACCGACTTGCCGAATACCTCCTCGAAGGCCTTGTTCCAGGCGACTGCGCCGGCCCCGCCGGTGGTCAGCAGGGTGCCGTCTACGTCGAAGATCACTGCCTTGATCGGCGTCTCGGCGGGAGCGGGGCTCATCGGCGGCCGTTGGCTTCGCGGTAGCGCCGGATCAGCTCGGCCGTGGAGCTGTCGTGATCGAGCGGCGGGAGGTCCTCGGACTGAAGCTCGGGGATGATCTTCTGGGCCAGCGCCTTGCCCAGCTCGACGCCCCACT
>JAGQUR010000178.1 GCA_020438395.1 Solirubrobacterales bacterium
CGATCTCCGGGTTGACCAGTTCCTGCGGAATGGCGTCGGCGTTGGTCTGGAAGACCAGCAGGCGCCGGAGCTTGCCGGCCTGCGGGGCCGCCAGCCCGACCCCGAGGCCGTCCTTCATCAGTTCGAACATGCGCTCGATCTCGAGTGCCAGCGCCTCGTCGAAATCAGTCACCTCCGAGGAGCGGCTCTTCAGCATGGGATCGCCGTACTGGACGATTTGGGCGAGCGCCGCCTCCCGTCTCCTGAGCGTTTCCTCGTCGAATCGTCCGGTCGGCTCCTCGCCGCCCTCGGGCTCGACTTCGGGTTCCGCGGCTGCTTCGGCCAGGGCCTCTTCGGCCCGTTCCATGCCCTCGGCATATTCGGCCGCTTCTTCGCTCAGGGTGGCTGTTTCATCCTCGGAAGCCATCGCCGCCGAGTCTACCGACGAGCTACTGGGGATCGACGTCGATTGCGAGGGTGATGTTTCGCAGGAACTTGTCGGCGAGCAACTCTTCGATCGTGGAATGAACGGCTTCGATCGATTCCGCCCGGGTGGTCGAGCGGACCAGGATGCGCCGGCGGAACCGGTTCCGGGCCCGGAACATCGGTGCCGGGCCCAGCAACTCCGCCCCGGCGGGAAGGGCGGCATCGAGGCGGGCGGCGACCAGGTCGGCGGCGCGTTCCACCTCCGGTTCCTCTTCCGCCGCGAGCTGGATGCGGATCAGATGCGAGAAGGGCGGGTAGCCGAGCTCCCGTCGCCGTTCGAGCTCGCCGGCCAGGAACCCGGTCGAGTCGTGGGTGGCAGCATGGCTGATGCTCGGGTTCCCGGGGGCAAGTGTCTGGACGATCACACGACCTCCGGCCCTGCTGCGGCCGCTGCGGCCGGCCAGCTGGGTGACCAGCGAGAAGGTTCTCTCCTCGGCCCGGAAGTCAGGGAAGCGCAGGGTCGCGTCCGCGTCGAGGATCGCGGCCAGGGTGACCTCGGGGAAGTCATGTCCCTTCGCGACCATCTGGGTGCCGACGAGGATCGCGCTCTCCTCCTGGTCGAAGGCGGAAAGGATCCGGGCGTGACCTCCCGGCCCGGCGCTGGTGTCGGCATCGAGCCGGAAGACCGGCATCGGGGCGAGTTCCTCGACCAGCAGCCTTTCGATCCGCTGGGTGCCGGCTCCGGTCTGGGAGAGCGTGGTACCCCCGCACTCCGGGCAGCGCCGTGGCAGCGGTTCAGCGTGGTTGCAGTGGTGGCAGATCAGCTGGTCCGATTCCCTGTGAACGATCAGCGAGACATCGCAATTCGGACAGCCCCAGTGGTGCCCGCAGGTGCGGCAGGTCAGCCAGGGCGCAAAGCCGCGGCGGTTGATCATCACGATCGCCTTCTGCCGTTTCTCGCGCACCTCGTTCAGCGCCTCCCAGGTGCGGCGGTGAATCGGACCCTGCCTGGGGTCGGCCTCGCGCATGTCGACCAGCTCGACCGGCGGCATTCCCTGCTCGTCGACCCGGGCGGGGAGGTCGATCCGCTCCAGCCTCTCCCAGCTCTCCGGCCGCGGTGTGGCGGTACCGAGGACCAGGAGCGAGCCGGTCTCCCTGGCCCGCCGCCTCGCAACGTCCCGGGCGTCGTAGCGGGGGTCGCCCTCCTGTTTGTAGGAGGAGTCATGCTCCTCGTCGATCACGATCAGCCCCAGGTTCTCCAGCGGCGCGAAGACCGCGCTCCTCGGTCCGACGCAGACGGATGCGTCACCGGCCTTCAGCCGCTGCCACTCGTCGAAGCGCTGGCCGGCGGTCAGGGCCGAGTGGAGAACTGCCACCCGGTCACCGAGGCGGGCCTGGAAGCGTCCCACCGCCTGCGGGGTCAGGCCGATCTCCGGGACCAGCACGATCGCGGTCCGGCCCCGGGCGAGGACTTCCTCGACCACCGCCAGGTAGACCTCGGTCTTGCCGGAACCGGTGACCCCGGCCAGCAGCACTCCCTCTCCCGCTTCGGGATCGTCCAGTTTCGAAACGAGCGCCCGCACCGCTGCCGCCTGGGCCGGCGTCAGTTCGGGGGCCGTTGCCGCGGCCGATCCGACGCCGGAACCTTCGGGGCGCCGCCGCACATGAACCTGCTGTCTTTCGATCAGTTCCCGCTCTTCCAGGCGTTTCAGCGTGGCGGAGTCGATGCCGGCCCGGGCGGCAAGCTGGCGGCCGGTGAGGTCGCCCTCGAGCAGCTGTTGAAGGGCCAGTTGCTGCTTCGCCCCGAGCCGGACTCCACCCTCGAGTGCTTCGCGACCCGCGTCGGTGATCGAGTTCAGCTTCTCGACCCGGAAGCGGGTCCGCTCGCCACCGGTGCCGGTGCCGGGGGGCAGGACCAGTCCGAGTCCCCGGGCCGGGGTCGAGCAATATTCGGTCGCGATCCAGCGACCCAGCCCGACCAGGTCCTTGTTGGTGCCCGTGCCGAGTACGCGGATGGGCTCAACCAGCTTCTCCGGGGGCACTTCGGTGGTGTCGGTTATTTCGATCACCACCCCGGTGATCCGCCTCCGGCCGAAGGGAACCTCGAGCACCGTGCCCACGCTTATGTCGCCCAGGCGGTCCGGAATCAGGTAGTCGAACGGGCCCCGCAGGGCGCGGGCCGTCGTCAGCGGCTCGACCCTGGCGATGGACACCGGTTGAGGGTACGGGGGCGGACGGACGAGCGGAGGCCGGGATCGATCCTCCACACGAAACCGGCCCGGTCGAATATGCTCGCGCCGTGTCGTTCCAACCAAGCCCCGGCGAACAGATCATCTTTCAGGGCCATCCTTCCTGGCGCTCGATCCTCGCGCTTTACCTGAAGGGCCTGCTGATCGGCCTGATCATCGCGGTGATCGCCAAGCTGCTGGGCGAAGGGTTCGCCACCGTCTTCATCATCGTCCTGGCCGCCCTGGGAATCGCGGTCTTGATCGGTTTCATCAAGCGGGTGGCGACCGTCTACACGATCACCAATCGCCGGCTCAACATCAAGCGCGGCATCTTCGCCCGGGACATCCAGGAGACCCGGCTCGAGAGGGTGCAGAACGTCAACTACAGCCAGACCGTCTTCCAGCGGCTGCTCCAGGTCGGCGACGTCGATTTCGACACCGCGGCGACCGACGAGGACAACCTCTTCACCTTCAACGGGGTCGCCGATCCTCAGCATGTGGTGACCGAGGTGGACAAGGCGACCTCGCTCGGTGCCAGCGGCTCCCACGGGCTCGGCGAGCCCAGCAGCAGCTACTGAGCCCCGGCCCCGGTTCAATCACGCAAAGTCCGGGTTTCCCGCTCCCTGATTGCGGGCCGTTTTCATAGGATGGCGTCCGTGACCGACTCCCTCGATTCCCAGACGCCCGAACTCCGCGCCATCAACACCATCCGGACCCTTTCGATCGACGCGATCGACAAGGCCAACTCCGGTCATCCCGGGACCGCGATGGCCCTTGCCCCACTGGCCTACAAGATCTGGCAGGAGTACCTGCGCTTCGACCCGGCCGATCCGCATTGGCCGAACCGTGACCGCTTCGTGCTCTCCGCCGGCCACGCCTCGATGCTGATCTACTCGGTCCTGCACCTGGCGGGGGTGAAGAAGGTCGATGAAGACGGCACGGTCTCCGACCGCCTCTCGGTCACGCTCGAGGACATCGAGAACTTCCGCCAGCTCGGCTCCTCAACCCCGGGCCATCCGGAATCGCACCTGACCACCGGGGTTGAGACCACCACCGGACCGCTCGGGCAGGGCGTCGCAACTTCGGTCGGCATGGCGGTCGCCGGCCTCTGGAAGCGGGCCGCATTCGGCGAGGAGCTCTTCGACTACGACGTCTACGCGATCTGCGGTGATGGCGACCTGATGGAAGGCGTCTCCCAGGAAGCCGCCTCCCTGGCCGGCCATCAGCAGCTGCACAACCTCTGCTGGATCTACGACTCGAACCGGATCACGATCGACGGTTCGACCGACCTGACCTTCACCGAGGGCGTCGAGGCCCGCTTCGTCGCCAATGGCTGGAACGTCCATCACGTGAACGACGCCAACGATCTTGACGAGATCGGCGCCGCACTCGACAGGTTCAAGGCCGAGACCGAGAAGCCGACCTTCATCCTGATCCACAGCCACATTGGCTACGGGTCGCCGAACAAGGTCGACACCGCCGACGTCCACGGCAACCCGCTCGGGGCCGAGGAGACCAAGCTGACCAAGGAGGTCTACGGCTGGCCGGTCGACGCGCACTTCCTGGTCCCGGACGGGGTCTACGAGACCTGGGCCGACGGGGTCGGTGCACGCGGTGCCGAACTGAGCGCAGCATGGAATGCCCGCTTCGACTCGGCCCCGGACGAGACGAAGGAACTTGTCGACACCATGCTTTCCGGCGGCCTGCCGGACGGCTGGGATGCGGACATCCCGAGCTTCGAAGCCGGGGAGCAGGTCGCTACCCGCTCGGCCGCACAGAAGACCCTGCAGGCGATCGCACCGAAGGTGCCGTGGCTGATCAGCGGTTCCGCCGACCTCACCGGCTCCGCCTCGAGCGGCCTGAAGGAAGAAGTCTCGGGCGTCTTCGAGCCCGGCAACCGTTCCGGTCACATGCTCCACCTCGGCGTCCGCGAACACGAGTCGGCCGCCTCATCCAACGGGATGGCACTCTCCTCGCTGCGTCCGGTCTGGTCGACTTACCTGATCTTCTCCGACTACGCCCGGCCGGCTATCCGCCTCTCGGCCCTGATGGAACAGCCGGTCGTTCACTGGCTGACCCATGATTCGATCGGCCTCGGCGAGGACG
>JAGQUR010000043.1 GCA_020438395.1 Solirubrobacterales bacterium
TGATGCTGGCAGCGGCCGGGGCGGACATCGCCCGCGAGCCCGGCCGGGTCACCATCAATCCCGGTGCCGGCCTCCGGCTCGACGAGGTCGAGGTCCCGGCCGACATCTCTTCTGCCGCCTTCTTCCTGGTCGCCGCCTCGATCGTTCCCGGTTCCGAGGTCGTGATCGAGCGCTGCGGCGTGAACCCGACCAGGACCGGGATCATCGACATCCTCCGCCGGATGGGCGCGGACATCGAACTCGAGCCGCAGGCCGGGGCGGAGGGGGAGCCGATCGCCCGGATCACCGTTCGTTGGGCGCCCCTCAAAGGAACCAGAATCGAGGGAGCGGAAATTCCCCTGGCGATCGACGAGTTGCCGGTCATTGCGCTGGCCGCCTGCTTCGCCGAGGGCGAGACGGTGATCGCCGATGCCGAGGAGTTGAAGGCCAAGGAATCCGACCGGATCGCAGTGGTGGTTGGAGCTCTCGCCGGATTCGGAGCCAATATCGAAGCCCGCGACGACGGCATGCGGATCGTCGGTACCGGTGGCCTCAAGGGCGGGCAGGTCGATTCTCACGGAGACCACCGGATCGCCATGCTCGGCGCGGTGGCAGGCATCGCCGGCGAAGAAGGGGTCACGGTCGACGGGATGGACGCTGCGGCAGTCAGCTACCCGACCTTTCAGCAGGACCTCGCCAGGTTGATCGGCTAGTCGTCGGTTTCGCCGCGGGCGGCGAGTTCCTCGCCGACCCAGTCGTCGATCATCTGCCACTTGTCGTAGAGCCACTCGGTACGGGCCTGATCGCCCTGAGGGATCTCGCTTCCCTTGAAACGCCAGAAGCGGATCTTGATGTGGCGGTGGACCAGCACCCCGGCCATGACGTCGGCGACGGTGCGCAGGCCCTCGAAGCCGACGTGGCCGCAGAAGACGATGTCGGTCCCGTTGCTTGCCTCGTCCAGGATCGCCAACGGGCCGCCGAGGCGGGGCGGCAGCAGGTGGTTCAGGCGGGAAGCAAGGGGGGCGATTTCAGGTTGCTTCTCGGCGATCACTTCCTGGGCCCGTCGGATCTTCGCGTGAGTCGGCCTGGTGCCCTCGGGGTAGATCGCCATGATTTCGCCCGGGCTCATGTCATGGGTGAGGGCCCGGACCGCCGCGATCTCGGTGTCCGGGTCAAGTGAGCCGCGTTTGACGAAAACCGTCGGAATCCAGCGCCCGCCGATGTCGATCGGGGTCAGCGCCCGGATCTCCTCCTTGATCACGTACCGGACGCCGATTCGCTGGGGGTGACCGATGAAGACGTCCCCGATCAGGTTGTCGAGGATGCTGACGTGCCGGGGCATCAGGACATAGGGACCCGGTCCGGTGTTCTCGAGTCCTTCCAGCTCGAACTTCAACCCGAAGAGGACCCGGATCGCGATCAGGTGGTTGCGGGCCCAGGCGATCCTCAGCTGGTAGACCTGACGGCGACGGCTGATCGACCCCTTGCCCCAGGGGCCCCCGGTAGTGACGTAGATGTAGATCAGCTTCAGGTAGGCCTTCATCTCGCCGAAGAGGAACCACCAGACGGCCGGGATCAGGCGGATGTTCACGAAGGGGCGCCGGTTCTTCAGCCAGAGGACCAGATCGATGATCAGTCCGACCAGCATCAGGAGCGGCGACAGCACGGTGAGGAGAACGAATCCGAGGATCTCGGCGGTGCCGCCGATCAGCCGCCGTTTGATCCGGGCGCCGAGCGGACCCTGGTCGGGAAACAGTGGTCCCCGGCCGGGGGTCTGGACGCGCATCCCCTGATCGTATTCGGGCCGCTGCCATCTTCGCGCTAAGCCGGGTTCCCGCGCCGGGTTCAGCCCCTTAGGATGGGCGTCCGATGAATGGCGGACTCACATGGTCATAGCTATCGACGGGCCGGCCGGCGCCGGCAAGTCCACTGTTGCCCGCAGTCTGGCCGAAGCACTCGAATTCACCTATCTCGATTCCGGGGCGATGTACCGCTGCGTCGCCCTGACCTGCCTCGAGTGGGGAGCTGATCCGTCGTCATCCGGCGAAGCGACTTCGACCGCCGAGTCGATCGAGATCGGCTTCGACGAAGGTGAAGTGCTGATCGACGGGGTTCCCGTCACCGACGAGATCCGCACGCCCGAAGTCACCGAAGCGGCCTCCCAGGTCTCGGTCCATCCCGGTGTCCGCGAGGCCATGGTCGCCGAGCAGCGCCGCCTTATCGAGACAGCTCCGTATGTGGCGGAGGGACGCGATATCGGCACGGTCGTCGCGCCCGACTCGCCTTTGAAGGTCTTCCTGACCGCTTCGCCCGAAGCCCGGGCCGAGCGGCGTGCCGCAGAGACCGGCCAGGACGTCACCGAGGTGCTGGCCGCACAGGAGGACCGTGACCGGCGCGATACCGAACGGGAGCACGGTGCTCTCTACGCGGCCGATGACGCGGTCACCATTGACAGCACCGGCAAGACGGCGGACGAGGTCGTGGCGGAAATCGCCGCGCTGGCCCGCGACCGGGGCCTGGCCTGATGGAAAGGTCAGCCGGATCGTCGGCGCCGTCGGGTGCGGTGCCGACCGTGGCCGTCGTCGGGTTCCCCAACGTCGGAAAGTCCACCCTGGTCAACCGGCTGGCCGGTGGCCGTGAGGCGGTGGTCCATTCCGAGGCGGGCGTCACCCGAGACAGAAAGCGTGTCCGCTGCGACTGGAACGGCCGTGAATTCGACCTGCTCGACACCGGCGGCATCGATCTCGACGACGAGTCGGAGATGGCGGCGGACATCCAGCGCCAGGCCAGGCTCGGGATGGCCGAGGCCGACATCGTTGTCCTGGTCGTGAACGGGCAGGCCGGCCTGCGTACGGGCGACACCGATCTGGCCCGGGAACTGCGTGCCTCCCCGGTCCCCGTGATCGTCGCCGTGAACAAGTCCGACCGGCCCGATGACGAGTTTGCCGCCGCCGAGTTCCACGCGCTCGGCCTCGGCGATCCGGTGCCGGTCTCTGCCACCCACGGTCTCGGCACGGGCGACCTGCTCGACCGGATCACCGACGAGATGGCTGATCGTCCGACCCGGGTTGACGAAACCGACTCGGTCCGGATCGCGATGATCGGCCGGCCCAACGTTGGCAAGTCGTCGCTGGTCAACCGGATCCTCGGCGATGACCGCGTGATCGTCTCGCCGGTGGCCGGAACCACCCGGGACACGATCGACACCGAGATCGAGGTCGACGGGCGCCGGGTGACCCTGGTTGACACGGCCGGGCTCCGCCGCAAGTCGAAGGTCGCCGGCTCGGTTGATCACTACGCACAGCTTCGATCCGAAAGGGCTATCGAGCGGGCCGACGTGGCGATCATCGTCTGCGACGCCCACGAAGGGGTGCGCTCGGAAGACCTGAAGGTCGGGGAGGTGGCGATGCGGGCGGGCTGCGCCACGATGATCGTGATGAACAAGTGGGACATCACCGAAACCGACATCGATGACACGCGTGCCCGGGTGGGGCGCAAGCTGCGCCTCCGGCCGGAAGTGGTCACCTGCTCGGCAAAGTCGGGGCGCAACGTGGCCGGACTGATCTCGCGTGCGGTGGCCCTCGCGGACCGCTCCGCCCAGCGGATCCCGACTCCCCAGCTCAACCGCTTTCTTTCCGAGGTCCAGACCACGACACCGCCTCCGTCCCGCCGCGGCCGTCGCCTCAAACTGCTCTACGGGGCCCAGACCGACGTCTCGCCACCCCATTTTGCGATCCAGGTGAACGACCGGCGCCTGATCGTGCGGGACTGGGCATACCACCTGGAAAACCGGCTTCGCGATCAATGGGGCCTCGACGGAGTTCCGCTGGTGATCGACTACATCCCGCGCAAGGGCCGGGATGACTAGGCTTCACAGACCCTTCACGATTTTCCGTAGCCGTACAAAGGAGAAACTGCCCGAATGACCCAGCTGAAGCTTGCCGAGGGTGAGCACCTCTTCACCTCGGAATCCGTCACCGAAGGCCATCCCGACAAGATCGCCGACCAGATTTCGGATTCCGTTCTCGACGAATGCCTCAGCCAGGACCCGTACTCGCGGGTCGCCTGCGAAACGCTGGTCAACACCGGGATGGCGGTGATCTCCGGTGAACTGACCACCACCGCTCACCTCGACATCCCCGAACTGGTCCGTGAGACGGTCTGCGGTATCGGCTACGACCAGGGCGAATACGGCTACGACGGCAACCACATCTCGGTGCTGGTTTCAATGGACAAGCAGTCCCCGGACATCGCCCAGGGTGTGGACACCGGCATCGAGACCCGCACCGGCGGCTCCTCGGATCAGTTCGACCTCGACGGGGCCGGTGACCAGGGCATGATGTTCGGCTACGCCACGAACGAAACCGAAGCTCTGATGCCGATGCCGATTCAGATCGCCCATCGCCTTTCCGAGCGGCTCTCGCTGGTCCGCAAGGACGGCAC
>JAGQUR010000179.1 GCA_020438395.1 Solirubrobacterales bacterium
CGAGGTGCGAGCGCTCAATGCTCGCGTAAGGAATATCGAAGTTCTGGCCGTCCGTCTCGAGGACGACGCTGTCCGATCCGGCCTCGGCAATGGTTCCGGTGAAGTTTCTGCGGCCGTCCAGGGGCTCGGCCAGGGTTACCTTTGCCCGACGTCCGGAAAACCGCCCGAAATGGGCCGGTTTGGTCAGCGGCCTCTCGGGGCCGGGTGAAGACACTTCAAGCGAGTGATCGAGCAGGACATCCGCGAGACCCGAGGTCACCTGCTGGCAGGTTTCCAGGGTAACCCCGCCGGGACGGTCGATGAAAAGCCGCAGCCCGTCGCCTCCGGCGCTTTCCAGCGCCAGAAACTCGATCTCGGGATCGATTTCGGCAAGGCGGTTTTCGATGTCCTGGGGGGTCGGGTTCATGGGGTGATTTCCGGCTTGAGGGCCAAAAAAAAGCGGGCAAGGCCCACTTTTCGACACAGCTTGAAGGGGAAAAGCACCTAGAAGTATAGCCCTTGCGCCAACTCCGGCACAGGGTCCAACCGTTCCTCAGATTTCGACCAGCAGGGTTACCGGACCGTCGTTCACGAGTTCGACCTTCATGTCGGCTCCGAAGATGCCTTTCTTCGCGCCCAGCTCCTTACATACGAGGTCGTAGAGCGGTTCGGCTTCGTCGGCTCCGGCCGCTTCGATCCAGCTGGGCCGGTTGCCCTTCCGGGCGTCTCCATACAGGGTGAACTGGCTGATGCAGAGGATCTCGCGATCGCCCAGCGGTTCGTTCATCCGGCCGTCGTCGTCTTCGAAGACCCTCAGTTTGAGCAGCTTGGTGGCGATCTTTCCGGCTTCGGCTTCCGTGTCTCCCTTCCGTACGCCGAGCAGCACGACCATTCCGGGGCCGATCGCGGAGACGGTCTCCCCGTCCACCGAGACCGAGGCGCCGGAAACCCGCTGGACCAGGGCGCGCATCAGCCGCGCAACTGAAGCGCCCGATCGAGGATCCGGTCCGCGATCTCGGTCTTCGGCGCCTTCCCGACTTCCTGCTCGCCTTCACCGGTGACCAGGGTTACCGCGTTGTCGTTCGAGTCGAAGCCGATCGTCTTGTCGGAAACGTCGTTGAGCACGATCATGTCGGCACCCTTGCGCTCCAGCTTCTGGCGGGCCCGGCCGATCGCGTCGCCGCCGTGCTGGGCGGCAAACCCGACCACCGTCTGGCCCTCGATCCGGTTGGCGGAGAGACTGGCGAGGATGTCCTCGGTCGGGACGAGGTTCAGGGTGAACTCCCCACCGGTCCGTGAAAGCTTCTCGTTCGAGGTATCGGCGACCGTGAAGTCGGCCGGGGCGGCCGCCATCAGCAGCAGATCGTGGGCCGGGAACTGCTCCCGGCAGGCGCGGGCGAGATCCACGGTTGACTCCACGTCGACCCGCTTCACTCCGGCCGGCGCCGGCAGGGTCACGTTTGCGGCGATCACGGTTACCTCCGCCCCGCGCTTCGTCGCCCGCTCGGCAAGGGCCAGACCCATGCGGCCGGAGGAACGGTTCCCTATGTAGCGCACCGGATCGATGCCTTCCCGGGTGCCCCCGGCCGTCACCAGAACCCGCAGGCCTTCGAGGTCCTTGACCCGATCGTGGTCGAGTGCCGCCTCGACCCTCTCCATGAGCTCGGCCGGCTCCGGCAGGCGGCCAACCCCCGCCTCCCCCTTCGAGGCGAGCCTGCCTTCACCCGGATCAATGACCTCGACCCCGAGCTCCCTGAGCCGGGAGAGGTTGGACTGGGTGGCCTGGGAGAGGTACATGCGCTCGTTCATCGCCGGAGCGACGAGACGCGGGCCCTCGAAAGCGAGAAAGGCGGTGGTCAGGATCGAGTCTGCCTGGCCGGATGCCAGCTTCGCGATCGTGTTCGCCGACGCCGGTGCAACCAGGAATACGTCCGCCGATTCGGCCACCGCGAGGTGTCCGATCGGATCGTGCTCCGGCATCGGCTCCCCCGGGAAGGACCCCCGCATCGGATCCTTTTCGAACTCGGAGGTGAGTACGGGGGCGCCGAGAATCCCCTCGAAGGTGTCGGGACCGACGAACTTGCGGGCCGAGGCGGTCATCAGGACGCGGACCGAATGTCCGGCCCCGGTTGCGAGGCGGACGAACTCGACTGCTTTGTAGGCCGCGATCCCCCCGCTTACACCGAGCAGGATCTTCGCCATGGTGGGTTACTCCCGGGTGGGCAGTGTGCCCGGTCTCGAACCTACGAGCGGTACTCGTACTTGAGCTTGCCGGTAGCCACTTCCTCGAGCGCCAGGGTGAGCGAACCCTTGCCCGGCTCGGCCGGAACCATGGGCGGCGGGTAATCGCCGTAGCCGCCTTCGCTGAGGCTCTGGTAGTAGCTGTTGATCTGGCGGGCCCGACGGGCAGCCAGAACCACCGCCGCGTAATGCGAGTCGGAATGCTGGAGAAGATGGTCGACGCGAGGCTTGATCATTGATCTGATTGTGACAGCTTGCCCCGGACAATGGCTTCGAGCTCGTCGAGCGCACGTTCGAGTTCGTCGTTGACGACCTGATGGTGGAATTCGTCCCGGGCCGCCAACTCCTCCTCGGCGACCTCGAGCCGGCGGGCTATCGCCTCGGGCGAGTCGGTTCCCCGGCCCTCGAGCCGTTCCTTCAAAGCGTCGAGTTCCGGCGGGGCGATGAATATCTGAACCGCCTCCGGCATTGACCCGGCCACCTGCCGGGCCCCCTGAACCTCGATCTCCAGCACGACCGGATGGCCCGCCTCGATCTGCTTTTCCACCTCGGAGCGCAAGGTCCCGTAGTGATTCCCGCTGTAAGCGGCATATTCGAGGAACTCGCCCGCTTCGACCCGCCGCTTGAATTCCTCCGGTTCGAGGAAGTGGTAGTGGACTCCATGCTTCTCCCCCGCCCTCGGGTCCCTGGTCGTCGCCGAGGTGGAAAGCTCGAGCTCCGGGATACGGTGCCGGAGCAGGGAAATCAGGCTTCCCTTCCCGACCCCGGACGGGCCGGTAATCACGAAAACCTTGGACGGAGACGGACCGGACATGGGACCGATCAGCCTACCTCCAGCCCCGGAAGCCAAACCCGCTCCGGTCCGGCTTCCGCGCAACCCCGGAGTCGAGTGGTCACGCCGTGGGGTCGGCATGCATCCCCGGGACCTCGTA
>JAGQUR010000044.1 GCA_020438395.1 Solirubrobacterales bacterium
AGGCCGGCGGCGCCGAAATACCAGATATTGGTGGAGACGGCAATCACCATTGGGCTAATTTTTGCGCAACTGACCGGCCAGCAGGGCTGAGGCTGCGAAAAACGAGAAGCAGAGAGCTCCGAGAGCCCAGCCCCCGAAGACGTCGCTGAGGTAGTGAACCTCCAGATAGACACGGCTCAGACCGACCAATGCGGTCAGGGCCAGTCCGCTGCCGACCAGGGCCGCCTTCCGTGCCATGTCCGGCCTCAGCCGTACCGCGATGGTCACCGAAAGCCAGACATAGAACACGGAATGGGCGGCGTGACCGGACGGGTATGCGTATCCGGGCACATCGATCAATCCGTCTGGCGGGCGCGGTCTCCCGACCCAGTCCTTGATCCAGTCGATGCCGAAGCCGATCGCGATCCAGGAAAGAACGAGCACCAGAACCTCGGACCACCTTCCCCTGATCGCGAGGATCACCGCGGTCAGCGCCACCATCGGCAGGAGCACGGCGGAGGACCCGAGAACTGTCACGGCCTTGGCGAACGAGGTGAGCCAGCCGGTCTGGATCAACCCGGTGAAATCGAAGGCACGCAAGTCACCGGGCGTCGGACCGCCGTCATCGAGGAGGATCCCGGCGTAGGCGAAGAGAACGAAGGAGGAAACTGCGATGACCGCGAACAGGGTGGTTACCTCCAGGCCGAATGTGCCCCCGGGAGTGAAGCGGTCCTGCAGCCAGCGAAGCTGGGTCTCGTAGCGACGCGCAAGTCGCACGATCCAGCCCGTGTACCAGTGCGCCGCCATCCATTCGACCGACCGGATCCGGTTCGCCGGCTCGCGCAGGTACTTCCAGGCGACGTAAGAGACGACCGAAACCACGATCATCGTCCCGATGACCAGCGCGGCCAGGCCGACGTATTCGGCGGCCGACTCGATGCTGCGGGCAAAGAAGTACCCGGCCAGGACGTGAAGGGTGATCTGCAGCCCTGAGCCGAGGATGCTGTAGGGCGCGAATGCCCGGTACCTCATTCCCGAGCTGCCGGCCACGAAAGGTGAAAGGGCGCGGACCAACCCGATGAAACGGCCGATCAGGACGGTCTTGCCGCCGTGCTTTTCGAAGTATTCCTCGACCTGTTCGTAACGCTCGACCGAAATGCCGAATTTCGGGCCATGTTTGAGGATGAATTCGCGCCCGAGCCGGTGGCCGAGCCAGAAACTGGTCGAGTCGCCCAAGAATGCCATCACCCAGGCAATCGCGATCAGCAGGAAGACGTTGATGACGCCGAGGCCGGCGACTGCGCCGCCGACCAGCATGGCGGTCTCTCCGGGCACCAGCAGGCCGACGAAGGCGCCGGTCTCGAGGAAGGCGAGCAGTCCGACCACGAGGTAGGTCCAGGCGCCGAGAAAGTTCGCGAAATCGTCGAGCAGCTGCTGCAGGTCGATCTCCGGGAAGAACTTCCGGTAGAGGAAGTAGACGACCAGGGCGGCGACCACGATGCCCGCCAGAGCCAGGCGTCTGCCCTTCCTGGTTTCGGGAACGCTGATCATCCTCAGGGGTCTTCGGTGACGCCGCCCCGGCAGACGATTGCTTCAGGGCCCACCTCTGCCGCCGCCGACCCGGCCGACTCCCGGTCGGGGAAGAGGCCGAAGACCGTGGGTCCGGTACCGGTCATGCCGGTGAATCCGGCGCCGGCCGACTCGAGCCGTTCCCTGGCCAGTCCGATCTCCGGTTTCAGCGAGATCGCGGCGGGTTCCAGGTCGTTGACCAGCAGGGCCGGATAGGTGAGCGGCGAAACAGCGTTGGTGGCCACCGCCCAGAGGCGACCGGAGATCGCGTCGATCTCCTCCTGGCTGCGGCCCAGCTTCATGCGGTCGGCCTCGTCGAATACCGCCCGGGTCGAAAGGCCGGTCTCGAAGGGCAGCAGAACGACCCAGTGTTCGGCCGGCTCGGGGAGGGTGGTCAGCTTTTGCCCGACGCCCTCGACCAGCAGTGGCTTCGGGCTGAGCTGCGATGGCACGTCGGCGCCGAGCAGCAGGGCCAGGCCGGCCAGGTCGTCAACCTCCCCGACTCCCAGCCGGAGAATTGCCGCGGCATCGGCACTGCCGCCGCCCAGACCGGCCTGGACCGGGATCCTCTTTTCGATCTCCACCTTGAGCAGCGGCGGCGACCAGCCCTCCGAGCGCATCATCCGCATCGCCTTGGTCACGAGGTTCTCGCCCGGTATTCCCGGGCAGATCACCTGGTCGACGAGGGCGTCCGGGGCGCCTTCCGCGACGGTGATCGTGTCGCCGAGGGTCAGCGGCTCGAAGATCGAGGTCAGCTCATGCAGCCCGTCCTTGCGGCGCGGACCGAGATAAAGGCAGAGGTTCAGCTTCGCCGGTGCCGGGAGCTCGAGCGGAAGGCCGAGGTCAGTCATCGGAGGGGAGGTCGATCATCCCTGAAAGCTTTGCGAACTGGCCGGGGGAAAGCGCCTCCGCCCGGATCCCGGCATCGATCCCGGCCGATTCCAGTCCTTCCCGGATCATGGCGAGGCTGCCCGGGATGACCATGTCCACCGAACGGGCCATGGCCTTGCGGCGGTGGGCGAACCCTGCCCGGACCAGCTTCCGGGTTGCCTCGTCCGGTCCCGGGCCGGTGCGCCGGATCGCAAGGATCGCCGAATCGACGCGAGGCTGGGGCTTGAAGACCGTGCGGCTCACCTTTCGCAGCTGGCGCACCTCCCCGGTCAGCTGGATCAGGACCGAAGGGGCGCCGTAGGACTTGCTTCCCGGCGCGGCCCGGAGCCGGTCTCCGATCTCCTTCTGGACCATCACCGTCCAGCTCTCGATTGAGGGCAACTCGAAGGCGCTGCGAAGGATGACCGGGGTCGCCACCGCATAGGGAAGGTTCGCGACCATCCGGGTCGGGGCCGGGTCGAGCTCCGCCAGGTCATACCTGACCGCGTCGGCCCAGATCAGGTCCACGTTCGGCCTGGACATCACCGCCGCCAGTCCCGGCTCGAGGCCGCGATCGATTTCGATCACATGGACCCTTGAGACGACGTCCGCGAGCCTCTCGGTCAGCACGCCTTCACCCGCGCCGACCTCGAGCACGATGTCATCGGGAGCGAGACCGGCGTCACGGACGATCGCGTCCAGCAGGTTCGGGTCGGCCAGGAAGTTCTGGCCGAGCTTCACCATCCGAACAGGCGGGCAGCGTTGGCGGTTACGGTGTTTTCCAGCTCGCCGTAGCTCACACCCCTAACCTCGGCCACCTTCTCCGCAGTCTCGACCACGAAGGCGGGCTGGTTCCGGTCGCGCCGACGGGACTGGGGGGTCAGGTAGGGAGCGTCGGTCTCGACCAGGATGCGGTCCCCCGGAACCCTGGCCGCGGCCTCCCTCAGGTCCTCGTTGGCGGGATAGGTGACGTTCCCGGCGAATGAGCAGTACCAGTCCCTTTCGGCCGCCCGCTCCACCCATGCCGGAGCCGAAAAGCAATGGAGGACCACGGTAAGGTCGGGAAACTCCTCCAGGGTCGCGAAGATCTCCGAGACCGCGTCATCGCTTCCCTGCCGGTCGCGGGCATGGATCACCAGCGGCAGATCGAGCCGGGCGGCGATGTCCGCCTGTTTGATGAAGGCCAGCCGCTGGTTGTCGGGGTCGGCCGTGTCCCGGTAGAAGTCCAATCCGGTCTCGCCGATCGCCACCACTTTCGGGTCCGCAGCCAGCCCTTCGATGTCGGCCGCTGCCGCATCGTCGAATCCGTCCGCGTCATTCGGATGCCGTCCGATCGCCGCGAACAACCCCTCGAAAGCGCCGCAGAGTGCGATCTGCTCGCGGTTGGAAGCCTCGTCGAGGCCGACCGTGAGGATCTTCTCCACCCCGGCCTCCTTCGCAGCCCCGATCACCGACTCGGGCGAGTCGGGGCAGCGCGACACATGCGAATGCGAGTCGATCAAGTTCGACTACCGGCGGAAGCGGAAGACCTTCCGCTTGACGACCCTCTTGCCGTTGGAGATGTCGGTTGCCGTGACCTTGACCGAGAATCGGGAGCGCGGGTAACTGAACCTCAGGTACCTGATCGCCGGGGTGTTCAGGATCATCGCCGGCGATTTGGCCGAGAAAGCCTTGATGCCACCCTTGACCCGGGCTTTCAGGACTTCTCCTGGCATGACCAGTTTCATGTCGACCACCACCGCGCAGTTCTTGGTGCAGCCGACCACCACCGCAATCTTGCGCTTGACCTTGAGCCGCTGCTTGCCGTCCGGCGTGAAGACCCTGACCTTGAGCGGCCGGTTGGGATCGACGGCCGCGGAGACCGACGGGACGACTACTGCGGCCCCGACGGCGACGATGGCGATCGCTGCGACAACTGTCCTGACTTTGTTCATGTTCCGATCCTAGTTCTTCAAAGCTTGGGGAAAAGGGGTTCGATCTTCTCCATTTTCGCACCACCGGGGCGGCTTCCGTAAGCAGCGAGTCCGTTTCCCTGCTCGCCCAGGGCCCCGAGCAGATTCACGGTCGAGTTCGGCAGCCAGGGGTGGAGCAGGAGGGTCAGCACCCTGAGACCCTCTCCCAGGCTGTAAAGCACCTGGTCGAGCCGGTCGGCATCCGCCTCGTCCTTGGCCAGAACCCAGGGCTGGGCCTCCTCGACGTAGCGGTTGAGCCGCCGGACCAGGACCCAGATCTCCTCCAGGGCCTGGCTGAGCTGTGCCCCGTCGAGGAGTCGGCAGACGCGATCGACGATTCCGTCGAAGTCGGCGGCCAGCAGCGGGTCCGGTTCGGCCTCCGGCTGGACGCCGTCCCGATAGCGGCTGATCATGGCGAGTGTCCGGGAAGCCAGATTCCCGAAATCGTTGGCGAGTTCGGTTTCGTAGCGGGTCTCGAAGCCTTCGGTCGAGATCGAACCGTCCTGCCCGAAGCTGACTTCGCGGAAACAGTAGAAGCGAAGCGCGTCGGCCCCGAACTTCTCGATCACCTCGAAGGGATCGAGCACGTTCCCGAGCGACTTCGACATCTTCTTGTCGCCCATCAGCAGGAAGCCGTGGATGAAGATCCGCTGCGGCACGTCGATCCCGGCGGCCATCAGGAAGGCCGGCCAGTAGACCGTGTGGAACTTGAGGATGTCCTTGGCGATGATGTGCCAGGAGGCGGGCCAGAAACGGTCGGTCAGGTCCTCGCCTTCACGGGCGTAGCCGAGGGCGGTGTAGTAATTGAGCAGGGCGTCGAACCAGACGTACATGACCTGGTCCGGGTCCCAGATGAGAGGCACGCCCCAGGAGATCTGCGATCGTGAGAGAGATACGTCGTTCAGCCCCTGCCGGATGAAGGCGAGGGCCTCGTTTCGCCGGAAGTCCGGCTGGATCATGCCGGGGTTCTCCTCGTACATCCGCTCGAGGTCCTCCTCGAAGGCCGAGAGCTTGAAGAACCAGTTCTGTTCCTGCTCGCGGTCGAGCGGTATCTCGTGGATCAGGCAGGTGTCGCCCGGACCGATCTCGTTCTCGTTCTTGAAGTCCGCGCAGCGCGGGCAGTACCAGCCCTCGTAGATGCCCTCGTAGACGTAACCGTTTTCCCTGACCCGGTCGACCACCGCCTGGACCCGTTCGATGTGGCCCCGGTCGGTGGTGCGGATGAAGAAATCATTGGTCGCGTCAACCCTGGCGACCATGTCGCGGAAACGGTCGGCGCTGCGGTCGACCAGCTCCTGCGGAGTCATGCCCTGCTTTTCCGCCGCCTGGGCGATCGGCTCGCCATGCTCGTCGGTTCCGGTGAGAAAGAAGACGTCTTCACCGCGCTGGCGCATGTGCCGGGCGAGGATGTCCGCGGCCATGGTCGAGTAGGCGTGGCCGAGGTGCGGGTCGCCGTTGCCGTAGAAGATCGGTGTGGTGACGTAGAAGCTCAAGGTCAGTCCAGCATAGGGCGGGTCAGACCAAAGCCGCTTCGACCGCGGTGGCAAAGAGCTCGGCTCCGGAAACCTCCAGGCCGGCGGCGAGTTCCAGGTAGAGGCTCGGCTCGGTGGCCTCGACCTCCATCAGCACCGGCTCGCCTTCGGGAGAGGAGACCATGTCGATCCGGGCGTAGAGCGGCACGGAGCCGAATCTGCGAGCCAGCCAGGCGACAGTCTTCGCTCCCAGTTCCACTTCGGCTTCGGTCGCCTCGGCCAGGCTCATCAGGTCCTCTTCGAACATTCCTTCTGCCACCGTGGTGCCGGGCCGGACCGGCGCCACCCCCGATTCGGGCAGGAAAGCCCTCTTCTTGAGGGCGTAGGCGAAACGGCCCCCGAAGAAGAGCACCGCCGTCTCGCCGCGCTCGTCGACCCACGGGATGTAGGGCTGGATCATCGCGATCTCGTCCTGTGCGCCCAGCTTCTCGAGCAGAGCCAGCCCTTCCGCCTCGTTTCCTTCGTCGAAGACCCCGGTGTCCCGGGCTCCGGCTCCCGAGACAGGCTTGATCACAACCTTGCCGCCGAAGGGTGGTGCGGTCCCGCCCGGAGCGACCAGGGCGGTCGGAGGCACCGGCAGCCCGGCTCCGTCGAGCTCGGCGAGGTAGCGCTTGTCTGTGTTCCACCGGAGCATCGCCGGCACGTTCCTCAGCCGCTGCGGCCCGACCGAATCGGCCCATTCGAGAAATTCTTCGAGCCGGTCCGTGTAATCCCAGGTCGACCTGACCACTGCCAGGTCGAACGATTCCCAGTCGGCCACCGGGTCATCCCAGGCGACGAATTCGACCTCGACGCCCCGGCCGGTCAGCAACCCGGCGGAGAGCAGGTCGTCCTCCCACTGCTCCATCCGGGGCTCGCAGGTGACATATGCGACCTTCGATCCGGCGGCGGGGCTCAACGCCGGGGTTCCCGGCCGGTCAACGCCTTGTACAGGTCATTGGCCCTGGTGCCGGTCAGCGAGGCGACCACCGTGGCGGCGGCCCTCGGCCGGGCGCCGGACTTGACCAGGCGCTTCAGCGCTTCGACCGCGAAGGCGATGTCCTGACCGTGCCCGGCCGCCGCGGCAGGCGCCAGAACGAGAACGATCTCGCCCTTCACCTCGCCCTGGAAGCGCATCGCCAGCTCGGCCAGTGTGCCGCGGGAGACTTCTTCGTGGATCTTGGTCATCTCCCGGCAAACGGCGGCCTGGCGGTCCGGGGCAAGCTGGGCCAGGGCCCGCAGCGAGTTCGAGATCCGCCGGGGTGACTCGAAGGCGATCACGGTCTCGCCCGAATTCAGGACCCGTTCCATCTCACCGGCCCGCTTGGGCAGGAAACCCTCGAAACGCCAGCGGTCACAGGGCAGCCCCGAGGCAACCAGGGCCACCGGGATCACCGAGGGCCCGGGCAGCACCTCGACGTCGATGTCACGTTCGATGCATGCCCGGATCAGGCGATATCCGGGGTCGGAGATCGCCGGCATTCCGGCATCGGAGACCAGCGCGATCTTGTCTCCGCGTTCCATGCGCTTGACCAGCTCGACAGCCCTTGAGGCCTCGTTGCCTTCGTGGTTGGAAACCAGCCGCGGCTTCGGCCTGATCTCCAGCCGCTCGAGCAGCCGGCCCGTGCGGCGGGTGTCCTCGCAGGCAACGAAGTCGGCCGAGACCAACGCCTCGCGGACCCGCTTGCTCACATCATCCATGTTGCCGATCGGGGTCGGGCAGACGGTCAGACGGCCGGGCATCAGGCGGCCTCCGCTTCCATGCGGCCGTAGGCGGCGGCGCCGATCATCCCGGCAGCGGGGCCGAGCTCCGCCGCGACGACCGGGGTCCGGTTCATCGGTTTCAGCGCGTACCGTTCGACCTCCCGGCGGGCCGGGGCGATCAGCAACTCGCCGAAAGCGATCGCCCCGCCACCCAGCACGATCACCTCGGGCTGGAAGATGTTGGAGTACGAGACCAGGGCCTGGCCGAGATAGTGGCCGGCCAGGTTTACGGCGCTGATCGCTGCGTCATCGCCGTCCCTCGCGGCTTCGTGCACGACTTTGGCGTCGATCTCGTCCCCGGCGGCCAGCCGCTTGCCGAGCAGCGATTCAGGCGCGCGCCCGGCCGCTTCGCGTCCGTGCCGGCCGATTGCCGTGCCGGATGCCATTGCCTCGACGCAGCCGCGGTTCGGGCAGTTGCCCTGGCATGGGTGGCCGTCGATGTCGACCACGAGATGGCCCAGTTCCGCCCCGGCGCCGGTTGCGCCTCGGTAGATCTCCCCGCCCGACCAGATGCCCCCGCCGATGCCAGTTCCGATGGTGAGCAGCAGGGCGTACCGGGTTCCGCGGGCGGCGCCGTAGAGCGCTTCGGCGAGCATCGCCAGGTTGCCGTCGTTGTCAATCGCGACGGGCAGCTTCACCTGCTCGGTGAGCATCTCTGCGATCGGCAGGTCTTCGAGGTCGAGATTGACCGTGCTGATCGCGTGCCCGGACTCGTGGTCGAGCGTGGCCGGGATCCCGACACCGACCGACGAAGCGTCGGGACGGGCTTCATGGGCCTTGTTGATCTGTTGCGCGAGCAGGTTCACGACCCTCTCCTGCGAATAACCTTTTGAAGGGACCTCTTCTTCCCAAAGGGTTTCAGGCATCCCATCGACCACGCCGACGGCAAGCTTTGTCCCGCCCAGATCAGCCCCGATCGATTCAACCTGCGTCATCAGCCACCATTCTTAACTCTTCATGCCTTCCTCAGGTAACAAGCCCGACCCGGACCGTCCCGACTACAACGTCTATCGCTCCCGCCGGGGCCTCTTCTCGCGGTTCCGGAAGCCTGATCTCGGCTCCCTGAGCGGGAAAGAGAAGCAGGCGGCGGATCGCAAGAGGGCGGCCAGAGCCGACAGGCAGGATCTACCCTACGAAGTCCACCGCTCCGGCTCCGGTGGAGGTGGTGGCCGGTCCGGATCTTCCGGTCTCAAAGACCGCTTCGGAAGGGGTGGCCGCGGGGGCAGTCGCGGCGGCAAACGCTGGCTGAAATGGATACTGATCACATGTTTCGGCTGGTTCTGCCTGAGCGTGCTGGCCTTCGGGGTTTCGGCCCAGATCCAGTCGATGAAGCTTTCGGGTGATGCCAAGGACGCCCTGGGCGGCAGTCCCTGGATCCTAACCAGCCCGCAGAACATCCTGATCATCGGCACCGACTCCCGCCCTCCGGACACTCTTGAACCCGGCGCTGCGGAAGAGGAACGCTGCTACGAGCAGCAGGCTGAAGGCCAGGTCCCGCATGACGGCTGCCCGGGCGCCCGGGCGGACACCCTGATGGTGGTCCGGGCCGGCGGCGGCAAGTTCAAGAAGCTCGGCATTCCCCGCGACAGTTACGCCGCGATCCCCGGCCAGGACACCCAGAAGATCAATGCGGCCTACGCCTTCGGCGGCGCGGCCCTGCAGATCAAGACGGTCGAGAATTTCCTCGGCATCACGATCGACCATGTGGTCATCCTCAACTTCACCGGCTTCGAGGACTTCATCGACGCGATCGGCGGAGTCAAGGTGGACGTGCCGGTCCGCCTCTGCGCCGACATCTCCGGCGGCGAGGCGAACGGTGGCTGGTCGATCGACCTCAAGAAGGGCAGCAACACCCTCGACGGGGAGACCGCCCTCGCCTATTCCCGGACCCGCAAACCGAGCCCCTGCCCCGGCTCCGAGCCGAGCGCCTACACGGAGGGCTACGACGACCTCGACCGGGCCGCCGCCCAGCAGCTGGTCATGAACGGGATCAAGCAGCGCCTGACCGATCCCCTCCGCCTGCCCTACAACTTCATCAAGGGTCCGATCATCGGCTGGACGGCCCCCAAGGCATTCGTCTCGGACATGGGCTTCTTCACCCTCCCCCAGCTCGCACTGTCATCGGTCTTCGCCAGCTCCTCGAAGCCGGATGTTCTGGTGCCCTCGGGCAACGGTCCCGCCGGCAGCCTGGAGATCCCGGAGTCGGAGCGACAGCGGGCCGCAGCAGCCCTCGAGAGCTAGACCGGCGGGGCGATGACCTTCAGGCCGAGCGATTCGGCTGCTTCGCGCTGACGGTCGTCGAAGGTGAGGAAACTGCATTCCGACGGAAGGATCCTGGCCGCCGCAAGGTGAATCGCATCCAGGGTCCTCAAGCGGAAATCCCGACCGATATCGACTGCCCGAAAGAGACAATCCGCATCGACTGCCACGAGAAAAAAGAACCCCAGATCCCTGCTGATCCTGGCGTCAGCGACCTGCAAGGCGTCCACTTCAGGTACCGAGCTAGCCAGCGCGATTGGTCCTTCTGTTGCCAGCAGAGCCGAGCCGCACCAATCGGGATCACCCTCCATGACTTCGCGAACCCAAGGCGAATGTTCTTCCTCCCGGTAACACTTGATGAGAGCCGACGAATCGAAGCACAGCATCAGATCTTCTCCTCGCGGAGCTCGTCCAGAACTTCCATCGTCGGACGCCCGCTCTTGATCCCTTGCGGTCGAGGCGGTCTGGGCTCGTTGACCCTGGGCCCGGGAATGACCCGGCCGGTCCTGATCAGTTCTTCCAGGGTCATCTCACCAGGCTCCGCGACGAACGACGTCAGGACGGCTTTCGGCTCGCCATCTATCGTGACGACCACAGCTTCACCGGCAGCGGCTCGCTTCACCTGATTGCTCAGGTCTGCACGGAGTTCCCTGATCCCGATTCGGTTCATATAACGAGTGTACACCACGGTACACGCGGAAAATGAACCTTTGTCAGTCGGAACTGGAAGAGCCGGAAGAGGCCTTCGAACCGGAATCCGAAGAGCCGGAACTCGAGCCGGAACCGGACGAAGACCCGGAGTCTGAGCCCGAAGAAGAACCGGAACCGGAGTCGGACGACCCGGACGAGTCTGAGGAACCACTTTCCTTCCTCGACGACTCGGCCGCGGCCTTGGCCTTGTTGCCCTTGCGGGTCCCGTAGTCGGTGTTGTGGAAACCGGAGCCCTTGAAGTGGATGGCGGGCGAGTGGAGCACCTTCTGGACCGGCGCGCCGCATTCGATGCATTCGGTCAGGGCATCCTCGCTCATCGACTGCATCACCTCGAAGAGGTGTCCGTTTTCACAGCGGTATTCGTAAATCGGCATTGCGACGCTGATTATCGCAGCGCGCCTTCGTTTCCGTCCCGATACCGTTGCCTCCATGAGCGACTACGCCACCGACAAGAACACCGAAGTGACCATGGAAGAGATCGTTGCGCTGGCCAAGCGCCGCGGCTTCGTCTTCCCTTCCTCGGAGATCTACGGTGGCCTCGGTTCGACCTACGACTACGGCCATTACGGCGTTCTGCTCAAGAACAACGTCAAGAACGAGTGGTGGAAGTCGATGCTGGTCGAGCGGGATGACATCGTCGCCCTCGACTCGGCGATCCTCCAGCACCCGAAGGTCTGGGAAGCCTCCGGGCATCTGGCCGGATTCACCGACCCCCTGGTCCAGTGCCTCGGTGAATGCAAGCGACGCTGGCGCGAGGATCACCTGCGCGAGGCCAACGTCGAAAAGGGCGGGAACTACGACGACCCGATCGTCTGCCCCGAATGCGGCGGCGAACTCTCGGAGCCGCGCAACTTCAACCTGATGTTCGAAACCCACATGGGCCCGGTCGCCGATGACGCCAACTCGGTCTACCTGCGGCCGGAAACCGCCCAGGGCATCTTCATCAACTTCAAGAACGTCCTCAACTTCGCCCGCAAGAAGCCGCCGTTCGGGATCGC
>JAGQUR010000045.1 GCA_020438395.1 Solirubrobacterales bacterium
ACGATCGCCGACCTCGCGGTCGCGACCGGGGCCGGGCAGATCAAGACCGGCGCGCCTTCCCGCTCGGATCGGGTCGCCAAGTACAACCGGCTGCTCAGGATCGAAGAGGAACTGGGCACCGGCGCCCGTTTCGGCGGCACGGACGTTTTCAAGCGGGGTAGTTGAAGGAGATGACCGTCCGGCCTAGAAGGGTCGGACGTGTCAGTGCGCGCCCAGACTTACGGCGAGGCGCGGCGTCCGCCACGGCGCCGGCCTGCCCCCCGGAAGAATGCCGGCCGGCCCGGTGCCGGACGAATCCAGTGGGACCGCTTCGGTCGGATCCTGCTGGCGATAGTCATCGTGCTCCTCTTTGTGGCCATGGTCAAACCGGCCTGGAACGCAGTTCACACCTACCGGCAGACGAGTCAGGCCAAAATCCGGCTACATCAGGCCCAGGCCGAGCACGCAATGCTGGAACGTCAGGTCAAGCGGGCCCGCAGCGAAGCGACGCTTCAGCGCGAGGCCAGGCGCCAGGGCATGATCCGGCCGGGAGAAGAGGCCTGGGTCGTAAACGGCGCCAAGGGCGAGTCCCGGTAGGGGACTGTGGGGCCGGTGGCCTCGGTTGAGCTTCCCTGACTTCATTTCCGGCCTGGTCAACCTGGCACTGGTGGGGCTCTTTGCCGGCTTCACCGCCTTTCGCCTGAGGGCTCGCCTCATGCCCGGCTGGAGTGGCTCGCCGGCCCGGCTGGTCGAGGCGGTACTCGGGGTCGGTCTGCTGGTCATCTCCTCCGAGATGCTCGGCCTGTTCGGCCTGCTCGAACCACTTCCCCTGGTCATCCTGCTGGGCCTCCTGGCCCTCGTTGCGTGGCTGACAGTGATCCCCCGCCCGGCCGGGCCGGGTGACCCGGTGCCGCCCGCACCGGCCGTCTCGACCGCAGCCCAGATACTGGCCTTCGTCGCCGCCTTCGTCGTCTTCGCCCAGTGGGGTGCGTTCACCTCCTACAACCTCGATCACGGCATCACCAATTTCGACTCGGTCTGGTACCACATGCCCTTCGCAGCGGACATGGCCCGGACCGGCTCGGTGACCGGTTTCTTCCACACCGAGACGGTCTTCGTGAACTGGTTTTATCCACAGAATTCGGAGTTGATCCACGCAGTCGGAATCGTTCTGACCGGCCGCGATTTCGTTTCGATCTTCATCAACATGGGCTGGCTCGCCCTCGGCCTGCTCGCCGGCTGGTGCGTTGGCCGTCCCTACGACCGTCCGCACCTGACCATGCTCGGTGTCGCCGTGCTGATGGCCGCCCATACCCTGGTGGTCCGCGAGCCCGGTACCGCCAAGAACGACGTTATGGCGGCCGCCCTCGTCCTCGCCTCGGCCGCGATCATGCTGAACCGCTCCGCCGCCCGGCCGGACCCGCCGGGGAGGGTGTCGCCGGACTGGGCGATGGCGGTCGGAGGCCTGGCCATCGGACTGGCGGCGGGTACCAAGGTGACCGCGCTCGCCCCGGCCCTCCTGATGACCCTTTCGGTGCTCTATGCGACGGTCCCGAGACGGCGGCTGAGGGCGGCCGGCGTCTGGCTCGGTTCAGCCCTGGTCGGGGGCGGATGGTGGTATCTGCGGAACCTCGTCGCTACCGGCAACCCGATACCGCAGATCACCAGGGTCGGGCCGGTCGAATTGCCGGGTCCGGAGCAACTCCAGTTCGGACGACCCGATTTCGCAGTCCTCCATTACCTGACCGACGGCGGAATCTGGAAGGACTATTTCGTGCCGGGGCTGAATCAGGGCTTCGGTGAGGCCTGGCCACTGCTCTTCGCCCTGGTGATCGGCGGCCTCTTCCTGGTCATGCTGACCGCTCACGGGCGATTGACCCGCACCCATGGCGCGGTCGCCCTGCTGGCGATCCTCGCCTACCTGGTCACCCCGCTTTCCGCGGCCGGGCCGGAAGGCGATCCGAGCGCCTTCGCAATCAACCTCCGCTTCCTGATCCCGGCCCTGGGTCTGGCGGTCGTGCTGGTTCCGCTTTCCTCCTGGTTCGACCGTGGCTGGCGCCGCTACGCGCTCGGAGTGCTGCTGGTCGTGCTTTTCATCTTCACCAGCGCCTCCGATCCGGTCATCTCTGCCCCTGGCCGCACCTTCGGCGTGGCGATCGCCCTCCTCTTCGTGGCCATGCCCTTCGCGGTCTGGCTGCTGCGTGAGCGCCTTTCGCCACACCTCAGGCTGCCACCATTGGCCGTCGGCCTCGGACTGGCCATCGCCGTCTTCGCCGTCTTCGCCTGGCCAATCCAGAAGAGCTACTTCGAGGACCGCTACCAGGACTTCGAACTCGCGGACGGCTCCGGCCTGACCGCTCCGTACCGCTGGGCCGAGGGCATCACCGACTCGAAGATCGCCCTGGCCGGCACGACGGCCGGTTTCAAGGGGTACGGCTTCTGGGGCCGGGACCTTTCGAACGACGTGGTTTACATCGGCCGGGACGCTTCCCATGGAGGCTTCGATGCGATCGGCAACTGCGGGGAGTTCGCCCGCGCCGTGAACGCGGCCGATCCCGACTATCTGGTCACCTCGCCTTTCCTGAACTTCAACGAGTACTCGCGCCCGATCGCATCCCCGGAAAACGCCTGGGCCGAAAACGACCCCGCTCTCGTCAAGGTCATGCCCCGGGTCAAGCCGTCGCATGCGAACAGGCCGGTGACGGTCTGGAAGGTGACCGGGCCGATGGATCCCTCCCTTTGCGCCCGGCTCGGTGCCGGTTCCGACTTCGTCCCCGGCCTCAAGGACGGCTGAGCTCCACGGACTGCCATCATCTGCGCGTGGCCTATCCCCTCGAGAACGCCCTCTTCAACTGGGAAGCCGGTATCGACCGGCTGCGGGAGCTCGAACGCTCCGGTCAGTTGCGGGGCGATGATGTGACGGTGCCGGTGCGGGAGGAACTGCGCCGGCGGCTCGGCGCGACGTTCACAGCGTCGGATCTCGCTTCCCTCTACGGGGAAGGAACGGACTGGGCCGTGATGCTGCCGGGAGTGGACCCGGGACAGTCAGACGTCCAGGAACTGATCGACGCCGCCTTCTGGCTTCACCTTCAGTCCGCCGGGGACTACGCCGGCGGCAGGGTGGTGGATCTTGAGCTGGAGGAGACCTAGGACTCGTCGGCCGGCTCGCCGGCGCGGCGGATGATGATCTGGTCCGCTTCGACCGTGACCGTCACGTCGCGCTTCCCGGCCCAGTTCTCGCTGTAGGCCTGAATGTCCTGGATGGCCGGGTCGAGCCACAGCCCGAAGCCCTCGTCACCGTGGTCGAAGGTGCCTTCGAGCTTGTTGCCGGGACCGCGTCCGCGGCGTCCCCGACGTCCGCGGCGACGCCGGCGGGGCCGGCCTTCGGCCTCGGAGCCGTCCGTCTCGGTGTCGTCACCGGCCGAATCGTCCTCGCCCTGCTCGTCGGCTTCGTCCTTGCCTTCCGCCTCGCGTTCGGCAGCCTCGGCGGCCGCTTCTTCCTCGGCCTTCTGGCGAGCGGCCTCTTCCTCGGCGGCCGCGGCCTCGATCTCTGCTTCTATCTCGTCGCGGAGATCGACTTCGGCGGCACCATCGGCGTCGTCGTCGGGGGAGAGGTCATGCTGGCGCCGGAACTCGCGGAGTTCCGAAGCGCTGACTTCGAGCTGATGGGCGATCCAGGCATCGGTGCGTCCCTGGCGGACCCAGGCCCGAATCTGGTTGAGTTGGGGGCGTAGTGATCGGCGAGCCATAGAGGTTTGCGAGTCTATTCAAACCGCTTGGATCGTCGCTTTGCGGGGTAGTGATCAGAAAGGTTCACACCCCGTCGGCCGCAATACCTATTATTAGGTATCGAACCGACCACTCGGAGTCGAATGGAGTCACATGCTGGTACTCACCAGAAAAAAGGAACAGAGCATCATCATCGGAGAGAACGTGGAGATCATGGTTCTCGGCGTTTCCGGTGACAAGGTGCGTCTGGGCATCACCGCGCCGCGGGAAGTCGATGTTTTCCGCAAGGAAGTGATCGACGAGCGCGGGTCTCATGTCGACGGATCTCACGTCGACGGATCGCATGTAGAGGCCGAGCAGGCCTGAAGCGCAGGGACCCGGGGGCTGTGGGGAGCCTCCGGTTTGTCCAGGGGGCCGGTCCGGCCTAGGACATGAAGAAGAGCAGCGCCTCGAACATGGCGATGGTCACCAGGACCACGGTCACGATGAGGCAGACGGCCAGCACGCTGAAGCGCACCTTGCCCTGCTGCTGGGAGCGCGTCACCCTTCGGGCGCGCGAACGGTTCACAGCCCGGGTGCGCAGTTGCTCACGCCGACGCTGCTCTAGAACCTTCTGCTGTTCGAAAGCGGTTTCGAACTGGTTGATGCTCTGACGCATTCTCATAATGGTTGCGACCCGGCTGAAAGCGAACTTTCAGAAACAGGCCGTCCGTCCACCGTAGCAAATGATTGGCCAATCTCAAGCCTTCACTCACACTTCTGTGAGGAAGTCACAGTATTTTCACAAGCCGCCTTCGGACCTCAGCACGCCGACCAGAGGCCGCGTCCGGCTTCCCGCGCCTCACTCTCCAGTTCGGCGAACTGATCAGCCTTCGAAGTGTTCGGGGGGATTTCCAGCGTGGTCGCATACCCGCCCCTGAGGAGCTCTGACTGAAGCAGGATCGGGCCCGAGTACACATAGGCCAGCAGTCGTCCGTACTGATCCCGCTTTTCCCGGTCGAAGACCAGCCTCACCTGCGGGTTGCGGGCCAGTAGCTGCTCGTTGTACCGGCTGGCTTCCTTGCCATAGCACTCGACCGGGGCGCCCTCCTTGACCGATTCCGGCGTGTCGATCCCGATGTAGCGGACGTACTCGTCCTGGCCGTTCACGAACACCTTCGCGGTGTCGCCATCGACCACCCGGTCAACCTTGGCCACGACAGAAGAAGACCCCGCGCTCGCGGGGCCTTTTTCAGTTTCGTCGTCCCTCTGGATGTACCACCCGATCGCCACCCCGGCGAGCAGAATCACCAGGAAGATCAGGTTCCGCGGGAAATGATCCGGGAACAGGTTCCCGACCTGATGCGGCGGCCCGCCAAGCGGTGGTTGCGGGTGGCTCAAGCGCTACGGAGTGCGCTTCACGTTGGCGAGCAGGGTTTCCTTGATCTGGGCGATGATCTCGAGGGCCTCGCTCCACTCGCGCTGCCAGACGTTGCGGCCGAAGATCACGCCGGAGCCACCGGCGTCCATCACCGACTTGGTGTGGCCGAGAACGGTCTCGTCGTCGGTCTTGGAACCGCCTGAGAGCACGACCAGGGAACGGCCGGCCGACTCGACGCACTGACGCATCGCCTCTTCGGCGGTCACGTCCATCTCGTTGTACGGGGGCTGGGCGTCCTTGTCCTTCTCCGGGTCGATCTTCGGGTAGTTCAGCTTGACCACGTCCGCGCCCATCTCCATCGCCATGCGGGCCGCGTAGTCGATCGCGTAGAAGGAGGTGGCGCCGCCCTTGGCGTCGATCGCCTCGCCGCGCGGGTAGGACCAGACGACCAGCGGCATCCCGAAGCGGTCGCAGTCCTGGCGCACCTGGCGCAACTGGGCCAGATCCTCGTCCTGGCGGGGGGATCCGACGTACAGCGTGTAGCCGATCGCGTCGGCCCCGAGCCGCACACCGTCCTCGACGGTCGCGTTACAGGTCGAAAGCGCCTTTGACGAGGAAGGGATATCGGTCTTGCCGTTGACCTTGAGGATCAGCGGCACCTCGCCGGCGTAGTCCGGGTAGTACTTCTCGGCCATGCCGATCTGGCAGGCGAGCGCCGAGTAGCCGGCTTCGGCGGCCAGCTTGAACTGGTACTCCGGATCCTTGGAAGCAGGGTTCGGGAAGAAGTCCCGGGGGCCGTGCTCGATGCCCTGGTCGATCGGCAGCAACATCATGGTCCCGTTGCCCGGGCCGAACTCGAAGAGCAGCCGGTGAAGCCGGGCGCGCTTCCCGGGAGGCAGAGTCGCGAGCAGTGACTTCTGTTCGGTCAGGGTGTTGGCTTCCATTTGCTTCTCGATCCTCCTGGGGAATTTGGAAAATGTCTCAAAGGGCAGTATGTCAGCGCGAGAGCCGATCAGGCAGACAGGTTTTGGCCCGGAGGTTCTATCCTCGGGTAGGCGATGAGTGAGACCGAGCTCAACGTTGTCTGCAAGTCATGCGGGGCCGAAGTCAGCCCCTATGTCACCGAATGCCCTTATTGCGGCGCCAGGCTGCGCAAACGCGCCCCCGACCTGGAACTTGGCGGTGGCGGGGAACTCGAGCCCAAGCAGTCGAAGAGACAGAAGAAACGCGACGAAAAGGCGAGACAGAAGGCTGCCAGGCAGGCCGAGGCGAAATCGGAGCGATCCGTTTCGCTCGGGGTCAGGCCCTGGGCGACGATCTCGCTGATCCTGATCCCGGCGATCGCCCTGATCGTCAGGGTGGCCATGGGCAATGCGCTCTCCGACTTCGGCGGCGTGATCGTTCCCTTCGACAACGAATGGTGGCGGCTCATAACCGCCCCGTTCGCCTATCTGAGCGTCGGTTACCTCTTCGCGGTCGGTCTCGCGATAGCCCTTTTCGGGCCGGGGCTCGAACGCCGTTTCGGAACCCTGCCCGCCTTCCTGCTGCTGGTCGCCTGCGGCGCCCTCGGCACGCTCGCCGGCTCCGCCGTAGCCGACCAGCGCGATGTGGTCACGGTGATCGCCGGCGGCAACGGCATCGCCCTGGGCGCCATTGGAGCCTGGTTCATGGTCGCCCGCTCCGATGCCCGGGCCAGCGGGGAGGCCTTCGAGGTGGCCGGGGTCGTGGTCTCGGCAGCGGTGATCCTGCTGCTGCCCGTTGTGGTCCCGACGGCTGACTTCTGGAGCGGTCTCGCCGGGGGCCTGGTCGGGCTGCTCGGCGGATTCACGGCGACCCGCTTCGGCGGCAACTGACCGCCGCCCGGTCTTTGGTGGACGCACCGGTTCAGCCTGAGGGTCCTCGTTGGCTAGGCTTGCCCGGTGTCCGAGGAGACGATCTCTGATGAGGAACTTGCCGCTGCGGTCGAGCGGCTGAGCGACCCCGAGCGGTTTCGCGAGGCGGAGCAGCTCGTCTCGAGGGTTGCCCCGGGGTTGCCGTCGGTGCTGGTCGCGGCTCTCGGAAGTGGTGGCTGGTTCGGCGAGTCGCATCAGTCGGAGACCCTGAAGGCGGCCACGATCCCCGATGAGGACCAGCGCCTGACCGCGATCAGGGCACTGCTTTCGGAGGAGACCCAGATGGGGATGATGGTCGGAGTCGCGGTCGGCTGGGCACTGAGGCAGGAACTTGAAAACGGGGGCGCCATCGGTGCTCCGAAAAGCGAGAACGAGGAGAGCTGAAGATGGAAATCCGCTACCACGGTCATTCGTGCTTCCAGCTGAACGAAGGCGACCTGTCGCTGATCATCGATCCCTTCCTGGCCCCGAACAACCCGAAGGCGGATGTCACGGCCGACGACATCACCGTGACCCATCTGGCCCTGACCCACGGTCACGCCGACCACGTAGCGGACGCGGTCCCCGTGGCGACGAAAAACAAGCCACAGTGCGTCGCGATGGTGGAGGTCGCCAACTGGCTCGAGATGCAGGGCGTCGAGAACGTCTCCGACCCCAACCTCGGCGGCACCGTCAGGTTTGACGGACTCTCGATCAAGCTGGTGCCGGCCTGGCACACCAACACCCTGCCCGGTTCAGACGAACGTCCGTTCAGTGCCGAGCTCGGGACACCGATCGGCACCCCTTCGGGACTGATCATCGAGATGGGCGGGCTGACGATCTACGACGCGGGCGACACCTGCCTGTTCGGGGACATGGAACTGATCGGCAAGCGTCACGCGGTGGATGTTGCCCTGCTCCCGATCGGTGGCCACTACACGATGGACCGGGAGGATGCCGCCTATGCCGCCGAGCTGATCGGCGCGAAGCGGGTCATCCCTATCCACTACGACACTTTCCCGGTGATCGAGACGGACGCCCAGGCCTTCGCTGATGACCTCTCGGGCAGGGGAATCGAGGGACTCATCCTGCAGCCCGGAGAGTCGGCCGAACTCTAGACCCGGAAACGACGAACGCCGCCCGACGGGCGGCGTTCGCGGTTCACACTTGAGGTTCTCTTACTGGCCGGTAACCGGTGCCGCATCCGCCGGGGCGGCCTGCGAAGTGCTCGGCGTTGTCGGTGCCGGAGCCGGGGTCGGCGAAGTCGGAACCACCGGGGTTGACGGATCGCTCGTGACCGGGGTCGTTGGCGCCGAGCCCGGAACCTGGCCGACTGTGCCCGGGTCGGTCGTGGTTTCGCTCGGAGCCGTGGCCGGGCTCTCGTTCACGATCTCGTCCGGCGGGTAGGTGGTGTGGCCCTCGAGGCCGTCGCCGCCTTCCGAAGTCGCGGGCTTGGCCGGCGTCACAGGTTCGGTCGGCATGGCTGCTTCCCCGGTTGCCTGATCAACTGCGGGCGGTGCCGGAGTGGTATCGGTTGAAGACGGATCGGTGGTCGCCGTATCGACCGGCGTGGTGACAGGGGCCTCGGCCGAGGCCTTCTCCAGTTCGGGCTCGGCCGGCAGGGCCGCGCTCCGGTTGGTCGGGGTGGCGACGTGGACGGGCTTGGCCGGGTTGGCGTCGGCGATCGTCTTGGTCGTCGTGGCCGAACTGCTGTCGACCGGGCTGGTGGAAACCTGATCCTTGACCTCGACCGCGCCGGCGGTAATGACCGCAGCGGTGACGACGCCGGCCAGCGCCTTGGCGCCGACGGCGCTGGTCACGGCCCCGATTCCGGAAGCGGCGGTGCCTGCGCTGATCGCGGCGCCGGTGCCTGCCGCACCTGCACCTGCGGCTCCGGCAGCGCCGGCGGCTCCGGCAGAGCTGCCTGCGGCGCCCGCACCTGCTCCGGCGCCGGCGGAGGATCCACCGAGACCGAGCTTGGCGGCGATCGCACCCTTGAGTGCGACCAGCGGGCCGACCGGCATGAGGGCGGCAAGCGCCTTGTTGTCATTTCGAAGCTGTTTACGGAACTCGGTGCATTCCTCGCAGTCACGCACGTGGCGGCGGACCGGGCCGGAAGCCTTGGCCAGGCCTTCGGCGGCCTCGGCCAGTTCGACCCGGACCTCACCGCAGGTCAGCTGGCGGGCCTGGCTTGCCTCGGCCAGGGAGATGCGGGCGCGGACCAGCAGGGACTTGACCGAAGGCACGGTCGTGTCCATCGCTTCGGCGATCTCCTCGTAGGAGAGAGCGTCGATCTCGCGCAGGAGCAGGGCGGCGCGCTGGGTTTCGGGAAGCTTGGTCACGTCCTGCAGGAGCTGACGGAACTCCTCGCGGTTGTGGACCTTTTCGGCGGTCGAGGCCGCGTCCACCATCGGCACCATGTCCATCGACTCCTGGGCGACGGCCCGGGGCTTGCGAAGGTGGTTCAAAGAACGGTTGCGGGCGATCCGGTACAGCCAGGGGCGCAGGTTGATCTCCCGGTTGTCGGCCATCATCGCCTTGTAGGCGTTGACGAAGACTTCCTGGAGAACGTCCTCGGCGTCCTCGGTTGAGCCGATCATCTGGCGGCAGAAGCCGAGTAGACGGGCCTGGTACCGATCGACGATCGTGTCGAAGGCTCCCGCGTTGCCGGCCCGCACCATCGCGACCAGCTTTTCGTCGCCTTGAAGCTTCAGCAGGGGCGACTTCCTGGCGAGAAGACCTCGTCGTGCCGCGTGATTTAGTGCTGATGCTTCCAAGGGACTCCTTTTGACTGGGAACCTTGCGGTCCGGGTTTCCTCCTGTGCTTACGGAAACACCGTACTAACCGAAATGTAGCGCTCTTTAAAGGCGAATATTCCGCTTCTTAAAGATCGGTTCATGACCGTCACCCAGCCTCGTTCTAGGCTACAGGAGCCCGGATGGCGGAACGGTAGACGCAGCGGCCTTAAAAGCCGCAGTCCCGCAAGGGGCGTGCGGGTTCGAATCCCGCTCCGGGTACTGAACGATCGGCCCACGCCGTCATTCACCCGGAAGATGCGAAGCACGTGCTTTCAAGGGGGAATAGGCTTGCGCCATCTACACCAGTCAGATCACAAGGGGAGCAGTCAGTTGACCAAAGAGCGTCCGCACCTGGGTTGGGTCCGGTTCATCACGATCCTGGCCGGTTTCATGACGGTCCTGGCGATCCTCACTTCCTGGGTCGACCGGCAGGTCTTCGACACCCAGGAATGGGGCGACACCTCCCTGAAACTGCTGCAGAACCCCGAGATCCAGAAGCAGGTCGCGACCTACGCGGTTGATGAGCTGTACGCCAACGTTGATGTCCAGGGCAGGCTGCAGAACAGCCTCGACGACATAAACAAGAACCTGGGTGACACGCTGGCTGGACCGCTGGCCGGCGCAGCCCGGCAAGGCGCCGACAGTCTCGCACTGAGGGCACTCAGCAATGACAAGGTCCAGTCGGCCTGGAAGTCGGCCAACATCGCCGCCCACACAACCCTGATCAACATCCTGGAAGACAAGGGAACTTACGCAAGCACCGCGGGAGGGCAGGTTGAACTCAAACTCCAGCCTCTGATCATTGAAATCGCGGACCAGGTCGGGCTCGGCGACCAGGCGAGGGACAAGATCCCCGAATCGGTCGGCAACATCAAGATCGTGGATTCGGGCCAGCTGGCCCAGGTCCAGAAAGTGGCCAAGCTGATTCACGGGCTCGCCCTGGTCACGGGACTGCTCACCCTCCTGTTGATCGTTCTGGCGGTTTGTCTCTCACCCGGATACCGCTGGCTGACCCTGCTCTGGCTCGCGGTCGGACTCATCCTTGCGGCCCTGATAGTGCTGATCATTCGGTCGGTGGCCGGAAACGTGCTGATACCCGACCTGGCTGACCCTGACATCCAGCCCGCAGCCCAGGCCGCGTGGGACATCATCACCAACCTGTTGAAGTCGGTGGCCTGGACGGTGATCTGGTTTGCGGTTGCCCTGCTGGTGATCGCCTGGGTCATTTCTCCGGTCAGAGCGGCCGGCAAGGTCCGTGAGTTTCTCGCCGTGCCCTTCGGTCAGTACCCGACTCCGACCTTCTCCCTGCTCGGTCTGGCCGCCTTCATATTCCTGGTCATGGGG
The DNA here is from genome assembly GCA_020438395.1 of Solirubrobacterales bacterium. Lineage (GTDB taxonomy): Bacteria > Actinomycetota > Thermoleophilia > Solirubrobacterales > 70-9 > 67-14. Next base: position 11,083 of record JAGQUR010000045.1, read on the forward strand.
GCGGGCGATGGTCGCGAGTTCATTATCCGTCTGACGGTGGTACTGATGGCGGCCGCAGGTTTCTGGTTCTTCCGCCGCCAGGTCATGCTCGAATATCCCGACGCCGATTACGCTGGCCTTCGTGAGTTCGGGGAGCGATCCCGCGACCGGGCCAGGGAGGCCTGGGCGGGACGGCCGAAGAACATCTCGATGCCGAAGATCGGCGGCAAGGGTGGCGCTGGTGGTGAAGGCACGGCCGCGGGAGGTGGTACCGGCGAAGCCGAAACAACGGTGCTGCCCGCCCAGCCGCCGGCCTCAAGTCCCGAGGACAGCCGGCTCGATCAGCTCGAGAAGCTGGGACGCCTCAAGGAAGCCGGCGTGCTCGACGACGAGGAGTTCGCGGCCGAGAAGAAACGGATCCTCGGCGGCTGAGCCGGAAAGCCGGCCGGACCCCGGTCCGCTGCCGCGGCTTCAGTCGCCCGAAGCGGCGGTGATCGCGCAGCCGTAGAGGATGTCGTGTTCGGACACTTCGACCTCCAGCAGGTCGAAGTTGCGCATGATCTCGATCAGAATCACGACCCCGGCGACGATCGCCTGGGCCCGGTCGGGGTGGAGGCCCGGCACTTGCTGGCGTTCGGCAAGTGGCATCGAGGCTAGTCGTGAGAGCCACCACTGGACGGTGCGAAGCGGCAGCCGGTGGCCTTCGACGGCCTTGGGGTCATAGGGCACCAGTTCAAGGTCGATCGCGGCCAGGGAGGACGGCGTGCCCGCAACCGCAATTGCTCGCTGAATGGGGGGCAGGTCCACGCCCTCGAGCGAGGCTTGGACCAGCTTCTCGATATCTCTGGCCAGCGATTCAAGCTCGGCCGAACCGGGCGGGTCGCCGGTCAGGATCCGTTCGGTGTGTCTGACCACGCCTGCCTGGAGCGAGGTGTGGAAGATCGGCTCGGGGCCGCGGCCGATGATCATCTCCGTTGAGCCGCCGCCGATGTCGATCACCAGCATCGTCTCCTCGCCGTCGCGTCCGGAAGAGGTTCCCAGGTAGGTGAAGTTCGCTTCCTGGTCTCCGTCGATCACCTGGCAACGGAGGTCGAAACGCTCCCTGAGTTCGGCCACGAAGGCACCGCCGTTCTCGGCATCCCGCACCGCGCTGGTCGCGATCACCATCACTTCCTTCGCCTCTTCCTCCTCGATCAGCGGCATGTAGTCGGCGATCGCGCGGCAGACCGCTTCGATTCCCTCGGCCGAAAGCTGGCCCGAGTAGTCGACCCCGCGGCCCAGCCTGGTGACCCGGCTCTCCCTGTAGATCTCGTCTACCTCACGGCCTTCAACGTCGGCGATCAGCAGTCGAGTCGAATTGGTGCCGATGTCGATAACCGCGACCCGGATCGATGAGGCGCTCTTGGGATCGGTGGCGGCCAAGCCTCAAGAATATTCCCCGGGGATATTCTCGGGGTGAACGACTGGTCACGCCGGCATGAACTGCCGATCCGCCCGACCACCCGGTCCCGCTGGAAGGCGGTGTCGTCCGGTCCGGGTTTTTCGCGAGCGAGACGGCAATAGACTGGCCCGGTGCCTGGTTTCACCGAGGCCAATCGCAAGTGGTGGGTACTGGCCGGGACCAGTGGCGGCCTGTTCATCCTGATGCTCGATTCGACGGTGGTCGCCTTGGCGCTTCCGTCCATCCAGATGGACCTGGGCGCGAGCACCGACCAGCTCCAGTGGGTCCTCAACGCATACCTGCTGGTCATCGCCAGCCTGGTCGTCACCGCGGGCAGATTCGGGGACATTTTCGGCCGGAGGCGGGTTTTCATCATCGGCTTCGCGATCTTCGGGCTTGGCTCTCTCATATCGGCCGTGGCCTGGGATCCCGACGTGCTGATCCTCGGCCGGGTTGTGATGGCTGCCGGCGCATCCACCATGCTCCCGCTTTCCCTCGCCCTGGTGACCAACTCGTTCCCACCGGAGGAACAACAGAAAGCGATCGGCATCTGGACCGGAGTCTCGGCAATCGCCCTGGGCATTGGGCCCCTGATCGGCGGCGTGCTGGCCGACATCGACTGGCGACTGATCTTCCTGATCAACTTTCCGATCGTCGCTGTCTCGATAACCGTCGTCCGTTCGGCGGCGCTCGAGGTAAGGGACGAGACTTCCGGGACCCATATCGACTGGCCCGGGCTCGTGTTGCTCACCCTCGGCCTGCTCGCGGCCGTCTATGCCCTGGTGAAGGCCAGTGACTGGGGCTGGACTTCGGTCGAGACGCTTGGACTGATGGGACTCGGTATCGGGCTGCTCGCCGCCTTCTGGTTCGTCGAGCACCGGGTTCCCGGCCCGATCGTCGATTTCTCGCTGTTCCGGAATCGTCCCTATCTGGGAGCCACCGCGGCCGCGTTCGGAATCGTCGCGGTCTACTGGACGCTGATGTTCTACGAGCCGCAGTACCTTCAGAACATTCTCGGGTATTCCGCGGTTGAAGCCGGCCTGCTGATCTTGCCGATAACCGTGCCGATGATCTTCGTCTCTCCCATGGCGGGCAAGATCGTCGCTACCTTCGGGGCCAAGCTGGCAATGACCACCGGAATGGTTTCCGCCGTGGTCGGCCTGCTGATCCTGACCCGGGTTGACGCAAGTTCCGGATACGGCCTGCTTTTTCCCGGACTGCTCGGCATCGGGATGGCCTTCGCCCTGGTATACGCCCCGATGTCCGCCGCGGCCATGGCCGCCATGCCAAGAGCGAAGGCGGGAATCGCCTCTGCCGGGCTGGCGATGAACCGTATCCTCGCGGGGGCGGTCGGCCTCGCCGTGGTCGGGGCGGTATTCCAGAGCCTGGAAGCCGCGGAGCTCAAGTCAGGGCTGGCCGGATCCGGTCTGAAACTGGACGGTGACGAACGCCGCCAGCTGGACGGCCTCCTCGCCGGTTCCGATTCAGCTCGCGATTCGATTGCCAACGATCCCGCGAGCGTCCAGCAGCAGATCGAGTCGATAGCCCGGGAAGCGTTCACTTTCGCTCTGAGCAATTCGATCTGGGTCCTGGTCGGGATAGCGGTCGTATGTACCGGCTTGACGGCATGGCTCGTTGAACCGAAGGAGCCGACCAGTGAGCTTCCCGAGGCAGCCCAACAGCTCGAACACAAGCACCACCGTTTCGGCGGTTTTCACCTCTAGTCATCCGCGCCCGTGGCCGACCGGAGATTTGACGGGGATATCCTCGGGGTGAACGGCTAGCTAACGGAGGAAAAAAGTGGCGAACAGACTTGAAGGCGCAGTTGCCCTGGTGACCGGGGCGAGCAGCGGCATCGGAGAGGCGACGGCCAAGTCGCTGGCGGCACAGGGTGCGAAGGTCGCGCTGGTCGCGCGCCGGGCGGACCGGATCGAGAGACTCGCCCAGGAGATCGCAGCCAATGGTCACACCGCGCTCGCGATCGAGGCCGACGTGACCGACCAGGAGCAGGCGATCGCGGCGGTCGAGCGCACGGCCGGTGACTTCGGACGGCTCGACATCGTTGTGAACAACGCCGGGGTGATGCTGCTCGGGCCGATCCACGGCGCCCCGACCGAAGAGTGGGACCGGATGATCGACGTCAATCTCAAGGGACTGCTCTATGTGACCCACGCCGCCCTTCCGCATCTCTTCGCGGCCACGGCCGATTCCCCGCGGAAGGTGGCCGATGTCGTGAACATCTCCTCGGTCGCGGGGCGGGTGGTCAACGCCGGAGCCGGGGTCTACAACCTGACCAAGCACGGGGTCGTGGCGGTCAGCGAGGCACTTCGCCAGGAAGCCAGCCGGGGCGGGGTGCGGGTGACGATCATCGAGCCGGGCTTCGTCGAGACCGAGCTGCAGGGGCACAACCGGCCCGAGGTCCAGGAGGCGCTGAAGGAGCGGGTCTCCAAGATCGAACCGCTCCAGTCCCATGACATCGCCGACGCGATCGAGTACGCGGTGACCCGCCCGGCCCATGTGTCGATGAACGAACTGCTGATCCGCCCGACGACACAACCCTGAACGACTGCAGACAGGAGTTCGAAAGAGGCCCGGGCAAAGTTCCCGGGCCTCTTTCTTGCCCAGTTACTACATTTGTAGTATAACCCGAACATGCCCGGTTCGAAGAGTCTCCACAGTCCCCGTTTCGTCCTCGCCGGATGCTGTCTGGCCCTCGTGCTCGTCATGGCATCGGTCACCAGCGTCAACCTCGCCCTCGAGGGAATCGCAGTTGATCTCGGTGCCGCCGGATCCGATCTCACCTGGATCGCCGACGCCTACACCGTTGCCCTGGCCGCCTTCGTGCTTCCCTTTGGCGCTCTCGGTGACGACAAGGGCCGCAAGAACACCCTGGTCGTCGGCACCATCGTCTTCGGGATCGCGGCCGGCGTCGCCGCCACCTCGAGTTCGGTCGGCTTCCTGATCGCCTGCCGTGCCGTGATGGGCATCGGTGCCGCCCTGATCATGCCGAGCACCCTTTCCACGGTGACCTCCGTCTACTCCGAGGAGGGCAAGGCCCGCGCCGTTGCGATCTGGGCCGGATTCGCCAGCGCCGGCGCTGTCCTCGGGCTGCTCATGAGCGGCCTGCTGCTCGAATACTTCTCCTGGGAGTCAACCTTCCTTGCGGTGGCCATCCTCGCGGCGATCTCCCTGGTCGCGACGCTGGTCTTCATTCCGCACACCAGCGACGAAGAGGAATCCCATCCCGACCCGGTCGGGGCCGGGCTGACCGCGATCGGGATCGGCGCCCTCGTCTACGGGGTGATTGAAGGCGCCGATGCCGGCTGGGGCGCCACAGCGCCGGTGGTCGCCTTCATCGTCGCGGCCGTGGCGATTCTCGGCTGGGCGATCCACGACAGCCGGGTCACCTGGCCGATGCTCGATCCGCGCCTTTTCAGGCTCAGGGGACTTTCCAGTGGTTCGCTGACCCTGGTCCTGATATTCCTTGGAGCCTTCGGCTTCTTCTATGTCGGCCTCCAGTACGTCCAGCTCGTGCTCGGCTTCGGCCCGCTCCTCGCCGCCGTCTCGTTCTTGCCGATCGCGGTCGTGGTCATGCCGGTCTCGGCCCTGACCCCGAGGCTGGTCGAAAGATGGGGTGACAAGCCGCTGATGGCAGGTGGGCTGATCCTGATGGGCGTCGCCTTCTACCTGATCACCGGCCTGACCGCCGAGTCCGAGTACCCGTCCTTCCTGGTTCCGATGTGCGTGTTCGCATTCGGCATGGCCCTGGCCAGCACCCCCTCGACCAACGCGGTGGTCGCATCGCTGCCGCCCGAGAAGCAGGGCGTGGCCTCGGCGCTGAACGACGTCACCCGCGAGCTCGGTGCGGCGATCGGCATCGCTCTGCTCGGCTCACTCTTCAACACCGGCTATTCCGACAACGTCGCCGACAAGACCACAAGACTGCCCGCGGCCTCGGCCGAAATGGTCAAGGAGTCACCGGCGGTCGGAATCCAGGTCGCCGAGTCGCCGAAGCTGGGCAAGGCCGGCCCGGCCCTCGAGCAGGCGGTTCACAACGCGTTCATGCAGGGAATGGACAAGGCCTTCATCGCCGGGGCGATCGTGATGCTGATCGGCCTGCTCTACGTGCTGCTCCGGGCGCCCGGCCGCCGGGTCGAAGAGAGCGGCCCGGAGCCGGTCCCCGCCGGAGTCGGCTCGACTCCGGCCGCGGTCATGCGTCGGGACGGGGAGATACCGGCCTGGGGTCCCGCCGGATCGCCGTTTGCCGCCCTGAAAGCGCAGGTCATCCGCATGGCTCCACCCAAGCCTCGCAAGGGGGAACTATGGCCGCCGCCGAAACCCCCTTGGCTTCAGGCCCGGAGCAGGTCGAAATCGGGTGATTCGAAATGAGCGAGAGAAAAAGAAACAGGTGGATCCCGGTAGTTCTGCTGCTGATCGTCGTTGGAGCAGTCGGCGCATACCTGATCTCGGAAGACTCGAATGAGCAGAAGACCAACACCCAGAAGACCGCGAAGCGAAAGAACAAGTCCAGGCACGGGTCCGGGAAATCCGGGGCGGGAGACGTCAACGTCAACGCGACCTACCAGGAGAAGTACGAGGTCAGCGCCGCGGTGACCGGCAAGTACGGTCTCACCGATGACGACGTCAGCGACGTCCAGGTCAACGGTAACTCGGCCGAGGTGACGCTTTCCAACGGCACCGTCGTCCCGGTGACGCTCGAGGACGGGGAATGGGTGCCACAGGCCCCGCAGGGCGATATCCCTGACGCGCCCCAGGCCCAGACACCAGAGGTCGAACAGCCCTCGCAACCGGAGCAGCCGCAGCAACCCCAGGTCCAGACTCCCCAGGTGAGCACGCCTTCGGCGCTGGGCTGAGCCAGCTTCTCCCGCGCGTCTGACCCGGCGACCGGAACCGGTCCGGGGAGTTGCTACTGGTCTACCCTCGGTTCCGTCACCCTGCCGAAGAGGAGCTGAAATGAGAATTGACCCGCGGGGCAAACGCGACCTGGGAATCAACGGCTATGTACTCGCGCAGGTTCCCAACCCGCCTCTGGTGGTCGCCCTGCTCGCTCTGGTGGTCAGTTGGCTGCTGGCTGAAGGCACGTCGGCCTACCTTCTCGCCAGGTCGGTGCTCTACATGGGCCTGACGGTCTGGGCATATCTCGAATTCGCGGAGGGTGTCAACGGGTTCCGCTGGCTCTTGGGGGCGGCCGCCCTGGTCTGGATCGCCTTCTCCCTCAAGAGCGACCTCTGAACCGTTCGCTTCTCCGGATCTTCCAGCAGAGGTCGACTTCCCATGAGTGCTAGACTCGGCGGTCCGCCGCGGGGTGGAGCAGTCAGGTAGCTCGTCGGGCTCATAACCCGAAGGTCGTAGAGTTAAGAACTGCGCCCGCAACCAAAAATGTGTAAATAGCGGAGGTGGCTATAGCACTAAAAAAATAACCGAGGTGTCGTAGGTTCAAGTCCTATTTCCGCTACCATATACG
>JAGQUR010000180.1 GCA_020438395.1 Solirubrobacterales bacterium
TGCAAGATCGCGGTCTCGCCGCATACATCGCCGAACTGCTCGGAACGTTCTTCCTGGTGTTCGGAATCACTCTGGTCGGCGTGCTTTTCATTGCCGTGGGCGACAACGCCTCCTTCGGCTCTGACTTCGCGGTCGTCGGTCTGACCTATGCCTTCATCCTCACGGCACTGATCTTCGCCTTCGGCGGAGCCAGTGGTGGCCACTTCAACCCGGCGATCACGCTCGGCGCAGCGATGATGAAGAAGATCGCTCCGGTTGACGCAGTGATCTACGTGCTGGCCCAGCTCTCGGGTGGCGTTCTCGGCGCCCTGCTGACCAAGGGCCTGCTCGAGGACGAAGGTCGCGCCGCCAACTATGGCGCCGTATCGGTCAGCCCCCTGTTGAGCGGCAACTTTGCCGGCGCAGTAGTCGAGTGCCTCGGTACCTTCCTGCTGGTTCTCACCGTTCTGGCAGTCGCCCTCGGTATCCGGGCCGTCAAGGACTGGGCGCCGCTGGCGATCGGTCTCGCGCTTGGTGTCGTCGGTCTGATCCTGGTCCCGCTGACCGGTGGTGCCGTCAACCCGGCCCGCTGGTTCGGTCCGGCCCTGGTCTCGGGCGAGTGGGGCGGTGTGTGGCCCTACCTCGGCGGTGAGATCGTCGGCGCTCTTCTGGCCTTCGTGGTCTACAAGTTCGTGATCGCGCCCGGAGCGGGTGGATCGCCGGAGGAAGAAGCAAAGAAGCCTTCGACGATGCCTTCGCCGGAGGCCTGAGCCCCGCGCTCAACGAATCTCCGAAAAGGGCGGCCCTCGGGCCGCCCTCTTCTTTGGGCCGGCCCGGCCTGCCTTATCCGGCTATTACCTGGCCCAGGGTCACCGCGGCGAGTCCGCAGACCAGGCTCAGGGACAGATTGAGCCAGGCGAGCTTCGCCAGGTCAGCCATCTGGAGCAGGCGGGTGTCGAGGATCCAGGTCGAGAAGGTGGTGAACGAGCCGAGCACTCCGCCACCGACGATGACCAGGGCCTCGCCGTGAAGTGTGCTTCCTGCGACCAGCCCGAGCAGGAAGGCCCCGGTCATGTTCACGGCGAATATCCCGATCGGGAACGGCGAGGCGGTCAGCCGCGAGATCTCGGCGTCGAGCAGGTAACGGGCGCCGGCTGCGAGCCCGCCCAGCATTCCGACCAGCACCCAGCCCAGGATGCCGACGCCGAAGACGTTCACGGGCCGACCTCCAATCCGGACCTCTCGGCAGCGATCCCGAGTCTGACCGCCACGTAGCCGAAGGCCAGCGTCGTTGCCGTATAGGTCGCAGCGAGGAGAAATTCGCGCGCATCGACCATGTTGAAGAGCTCCAGCTGCATGGTCGAGAAGGTGGTCAGGCTCCCGCAGATCCCGGTCGCGAAGAAGGGGTGATGGAGTTGATCGGGCGTGTGATCGGAGAAGGACGCGAAGAAGTAGCCGATCAGGAAGGCCCCGATCAGGTTGGCCGCGAAGGTCGGCCAGGGCCAGGTCTCGGCCCCGTGGGGAAATGCTTCGCCCAGGCTGACCCTGAGCAGGGCGCCGCAAACGCCGCCGGCGTAGATCGCCGCGAGTTTGCGGATGGGGTGACGCCTGAAGATCATTCGCATGCAACTCCTATCGGTCCCGGGGGACGGTTGACAGGAGCTATCAGCGGAACGACCGCGGTTATGAAGGAGCGAGCCCCATCGCTCGCGGCGATCTTACTGGACGGTGAGAGTGCCCTTCATGCCAGCCTGCTCGTGACCGGGAATCGAGCAGTAGAAGGTGTACGTGCCGGGCTTGATCTTGAACTCGGCGGTGGTGCTCTGGCCGGTGATCGTGTCGGTCGAGGCGATTTCCTTGCCACTCGAATCCTCGATCACGACGTTGTGGCCGATCGGAGACTCGTTGGTGAAGTCGAGGGTGACCTTGCCCGCCTTGGCGGAAAGCTCGGTCTTGTCGTAGGCAAGCTGACCGGACGGATCGGCGGCGAGATTCAGAACCTGGCCGCTTCCCATGCTGTTATCGGCCGGCTGGCTCTGTGTGGTGGCCGTGTCGGACGAGGAATTGTCGTCGGACGAGTCATCGCCACCGCAACCGGCGAAGAACAGTGCGCCCACGGCGAGCGGCACGACCAGGAACTTGAGGGAAGCTTTCACGGGGTTCTCCTTCGTCTCGATTCAATGCGCTTGTTTCACACTAACCGGGTACTACGGCGAACCGGCGCAAAAAGTTCACTGCGGTAGGTTGGACAACGGATGCGTCGGGTCACCTTTTCGCGCAATTACACGATCTCGCTCTCGCGGACCTGCCAGTGCTACTGCAAGTACTGCGCTTTCGCCACGCATCAGGCCCATGTTCATCCACCCGAAGAGGTGGAGCGGATGCTGGACGAAGCGGTCAGGCGTCGGGCCAAGGAACTGCTGTTCCTGACCGGCGAAAAACCGGAAGTGAATCCCGTGGTGAAGGAGCAACTGCGTTCCTGGGGCCACGAAGATTTCACCTCCTATGTGGTCTGGGCCTGTGAACGGGCCCTCGAACGGGGGATCCTCCCGCACACCAACATCGGTGCGATCGGGGAGGAGGACCTGGCTCGCCTGCGCGAGGTGACCGCCTCCCAGGGACTGATGCTCGAGTCGGCGTCGGAGCGCCTGATGGAAACCGTCCATGCCGGTTCTCCGACCAAACATCCCGCCCACCGGCTGAAGACGATCGAGGCGGCCGGCCGGCTGAAAATCCCCTTCACGACTGGCATCCTGGTCGGGATCGGCGAGACGCCGGGGGAGCGGACCGCTTCGCTGGAGGCCATTGCCGCGCTTCAGCGCAAGTACGGCCACATCCAGGAAGTGATCATCCAGAACTTCGTTCCCCACCCCCGCTATTACGGCCAGGAGCCGGCCGACATCGCGGCAGAGGCTTCCGACCGGAGGTGGAAGGAGTCGGGCACGGTGGTTGACCTCGATTCCGGGATCGAGAGCGAGGCGGCCCAGGGCGATCCTGCGAGCGACGGACCGGAACGCGACCGGATGGGCCGGCCGACCATTCCCCTGCCGGACTGGGCCTGTCCGGTTTCGATCGAAGATCTCAAGGACCTGATCCGGCAGACCGCCGAACTCATGCCCGACGTCGGGGTACAGGTGCCGCCCAACCTTTCCGACTGGTGGGCGGACCTGGTCGAGGCCGGGGCAACCGACCTCGGCGGACTCTCCGCGAACGGCGACCACATCTCCCCGGAGCATCCCTTCCCGAGCCCCCATCAGGTTCGCAAGGAACTTCAGCCGCTCGGCTATGCGCTGACCGAGCGGCTCTGCGTGTACCCGCAGTACATGAACGCCGACTGGATGGAGCAGGGCGTCCTGGACGTGATCAAGCTGAAGTACTGGAGCTTCATCCCCCGGCTCGGTTCGGGGCGGGTCAGCGAGGAGAGCTTCGATCCCGGGGTGGCGGTCGAAGCGATCGCCAAGGGCCGCGAAGGCGAGGAGCTGACCGAAGACGAGCTGACCGCGCTCTTCTCCGAGACCCGGCCGGAGGTGGTCGAGGAGATGCGGGTGGCGGCCGACGCGCTGCGGGCCGAACTCGCCGGCGAGACCGCCACCTTCGTGGTCAACCGCAACATCAACTTCACCAACATCTGCACGGTCGGCTGCGCTTTCTGCGGCTTTGGCCAGGGACGCCGTTCACCGGATGCCTACGAATCGACCGAGGAAGAGTTCATCGGGCGGGTCGAGGAGGCGATCGAGTTCGGCGCCACCGAGCTCTGCATGCAGGGAGGGATCCACCCGGAACTGGACCTCGAGTCCTACGGTCGCTGGCTGAAGCTGGCCAAGCGGGTCGCCCCGGACATTCACCTTCACGCCTACTCGCCGATGGAGATCAACCACATGTGCGAGACCTCGGGCCTGCCTCCGGCCGAGGTCTTCGAGTACCTGATCGATTGCGGTCTCGGTTCGACCCCGGGAACCGCCGCGGAAGTGCTGGACGACGGTGTCCGTCAGCGGATTTCACCGAACAAGTTGCCGGTCGACCGCTGGGTCGAGATCATTGAGGCTTCCCACCGGGCCGGCCTGAAGTCGACCTCAACCGTGATGTTCGGCCACATCGAGGAGCCGCGCGAACTGGCCCGCCACATGAAGGTGATTCGCGACCTCCAGGCCCGCACCGGTGGCATCACTGAATTCGTGCCGCTCAGCTTCATCCCCTTCAACA
>JAGQUR010000181.1 GCA_020438395.1 Solirubrobacterales bacterium
ACCTTGCCGGGCATGATCGAGGAGCCCTTCTGCAGTTCCGGCAGATGAAGTTCGGCGAGGCCGGTCCGCGGACCGGAGCCCATCAGGGCCAGGTCGTTGGCGATCTTGTTCAGCGAGACCGCGTAGACCTTCAAAGCTCCCGAGAGCTCGACCAGCGAGTCGCGGTTGGCCTGGGCCTCGAACCGGTCATGGGGCGGCGAGATCGCCAGCCCGGTCTCCGCTTCGAGCAGTGCCCTCACCCTGGCCGAGAACTCCGGGTGGGTGTTGAGACCGGTTCCGGTTGCCGTGCCCCCGAGTGGAATCTGGCCGACCCGGTCGAGGGTGCCACGGACCCGGTCGATGCCGTGACGGACCTGGGAGGCGTAACCGCCGAATTCCTGGCCGAGCGTGACCGGCACCGCGTCCATCAGGTGGGTGCGGCCGGCCTTGACCACGTCCTTGAACTCTTCGGCCTTCGTCTCGAGGGCGACCGCCAGTTCCTCCATGGCCGGCAGCAGGTCATGGGTGACCTGATCAAGGGCGGCGAGGTGAACGGCGGAGGGAAACACGTCGTTCGAGGACTGGCCCATGTTGACGTGGTCGTTCGGGTGAACTCCCTCGCCGGCAAGGGTTGCGATCACCTCGTTGGTGTTCATGTTCGAGGAGGTGCCGGAACCAGTCTGGAAGATGTCGATCGGGAACTGGTCGTCGTGCTCGCCGGACCCAACCGCGTCCCCGGCCCTGGCGATGCGATCGGCGATGTCGGCGTCGAGCAGGCCGAGTTCGGCGTTGGCCCGGGCCGCGTTGGCCTTGATCAGGCCCAGCCACTTGACCAGCGAAGGCGGAATGGTTTCGCCGGAAACCGGGAAGTTCTCAATCGCCTTGGTGGTTTCGCCACCCCAGAGTTGCTCGCTCACTTCACTGCCTTTCCGCACCGTCTCGTTTACGGGGACAGTCTTTCAGTCCCCGACGGAAAGGGTTGGTCGGGTCAGCCGGAATCCAGGCCGGCCTGATGACCCTTCTGGTAGGCGCCCTGGACCTGCTGGTCGGCGCCGTCGAGTCCGTTGGAGGCGGCCGCTTCGACCCGGTTGACCAACGTCGCGTGAATGCCGTCAGTTTCCCCGGCTCCCTTCTGCAGGGCCCCGACCAGATAGCCGGCCATGAGGGCCGCCTGCTCGGAGCTGGCCGATCCCCCGGACACCTTGGTGCCGGTGTCAGTTTGCTTGCCGGTCTTGCCAGCGCCCTTGTAGAACGCGGCGAGCCGGGTTGCCGCCTCGACCGCGGTCTTGCCGACCTCCTGCTGCTGGGCGGCCACCTGATCCTTGACCAGACATTCGCTTATCGGTGTCGCTTCGCTGATCCGGACCTGGTCGGGCGCCGCCGCGAGCGCCGTGACCCAGGTCGACGAATCGGAAAGACAGGCGGGAGGAGTCGCGATCTTGCGACCATCGCTGCAGCCGGCGAAGGGAAGGGCGAGGGCAGGAAGGATCAGGGCGAAAGCGAGAGTTTTGCGCACGGGTGAATCCTGACAGGCCCGGGCATCCGCCCTGCCTCCGCCCATCGATCCCGTACTCAGCCGTTCACATATAGGCTGCGGCCATGCCTACCGTTCGCGAAGCGACCTTCGACCTGTTCCGCAAGCTGGGGATGACCACTATCTTCGGGAACCCGGGGTCGACCGAGCTGCCGATGCTGGCCGATTTCCCCTCCGACTTCGAGTACGTGCTCGGACTGCAGGAGGCAGCGGTGGTCGGAATGGCGGACGGTCACGCCCAGGTGACGGGCAAGCCGACCCTGGTCAATCTTCACACCGCACCCGGGCTCGGCAACGCGGTCGGCGCCCTCTTCAACGCCCAGGCAAACCACTCCCCGGTCGTGGTGACGGTCGGGCAGCAGGTCCGCGCCCAGGTGACGATGCAGGCCAACCTGACCAATCGCGACGCGATCCGGGTGCCGGACCCGTTCGTCAAGTACTCGTACGAACCGGCCCGGGCCGAGGATGTGCCGCTCGCCCTCGCTCACGCGATCCATCTCGCCTCGCTGCCGCCGATGGGCCCGGTGATGGTCTCGATCCCGATGGACGACTGGGACGTCGAAATGGATGCCACCGAGGCACAGCATGTGATCGACCGCGCCGTGGTCGGTCGCTCCGGGGCCGATCCGGCCGCGGTGAAGGATCTCGCCGCCCGCCTGAAGGAAGCGAAGAACCCGGTGCTGGTTGCCGGTCCGGACATCGACGCTTCCGGGGCATGGGATGACGCGATTGCCCTGGCAGAAAGTCAGAACCTGCCGGTCTGGGCTTCGCCCGCCACCGGCGGCGGCCGGCTCGGGTTCCCGGAAAGCCACCCGCACTGGCGCGGCGTATTGCCGCCCGGGATCATGGCGATCGGCGAAGCGCTGAAGGACCATGACCTGATCCTGGTGGTCGGCTCTTCCGTCTTCCCCTATTACCCGTACATGCCCGGCCCGTTCCTCGGCGAGAACTCGAAGCTCGTCCAGATCACCTCCGACCCGGACGAAGCCGCCCGCGCACCGATGGGCGAGGCGATCGTCGCCGACGTGAAGCTGACCCTGGCCGCCCTGAACGGCGAGCTGGATGGCACCGACCGCCCGGCGGTTGAACCCTGGCCCGGGCCGACCCGGATGGAAGAGACCGACCCGCTCAACGGCTCGGTAGTGATGAATACCCTCGGGGACGTGATGCCGGAGGACACGGTGATCGTGCTCGAGGCGCCGACCTCGACCATGGCCCTGCGCAACCAGCTCCGGATCTCGAAGCCGAACAGCTACTTCTTCGGAGCCGGCGGCGGCCTCGGCTTCGGCCTTTCGGCCGCGGTCGGGATCCAGTACGCCGAAGACCGGCCGGTCGTCTGCGTGCTTGGCGAAGGCTCGGTCCAGTACGCGGTCACCGCTTTCTGGACCGCGGCCGCATACGAGATTCCGGTCACCTTCCTGATCCTCCGCAACGAGGAGTACGGAATTCTCAAGTGGTTCGCCGAGGTGGAACAGGTCACCGGCGCCCCCGGCCTCGACCTGCCCGCCCTGGAGACCGGAAAGATCGCCTCCGGATACGGAATCGAGAGCACCACAGCAAAGACGGCCGCTGAGGTCGAAGCGGCCCTGAAGGAAGCGCTCGCCGACCCCAAGCCGCGACTGGTCGAGGTGCCGGTCGAACCGGGAATGGCCCTCTTCTAGGCGAGCACAGACCAACCACCGAACGGGAGCCCCGATGCCACTGCTCGAACCGGATGTCTCGAAGATCACCCCGGAGCCGAGCGAGCCTTCCTTCGACCGTGCACCCGACTGGGTGGCGGGCGGCACACCGGAGCCGCTTCGCTCGCAGCTCACCGCGCTGCTCGGCGAGGAAAAGATCCTCGCCCGGGCGACCGATCTGATCCGTTACGCCTCCGACGCGAGCCCGTACCGGATGCTGCCGAAGGCGGTGGTCTTGGCCCATAGCGCCGGGGACGTGGCAAAGGTGCTCGAGTTCGGCCGACGGGAGGGCATCCCGGTCACCTTCCGGTCCGGTGGTACCAGCCTCAACGGCCAGGGCCAGACCGAGGGAATCCTGGTTGACGTGCGCAAGCACTTCACCGGAGTCGAGGTGCTTGACGAGGGGCTGAAGGCACGGGTCGGTCCGGGAACCATCCTCGGCCACGCCAACAAGGTGCTCGCCCCCTACGGGCGCAAGCTCGGGCCCGATCCCGCTTCGACCGACATCGCCACGGTAGGCGGCGTGGTCAGCAACAACTCCGGCGGCATGCGTTGCGGGGTCACCTACGACTCGTACCAGACGGTCACGGGCATGACTTTCGTGCTGCCCTCCGGCACGATGATCGACACCGAGGCCGAAGGAGCCGAGGAGGAGTTTGCGGCGAAGGAGCCGGCGCTGGCCGAGGGCCTGATGGAGATCCGCGAGGAGATCCTTGCCGACCAGGACTTTGTCGACCGGATCAGGCACAAGTTCGAGATCAAGAACACGACCGGCTATCGGCTTTGTGCCTTCCTGGACGGCGAGACGCCGCTCGAGATTTTCCGCCGCCTGATCATCGGCTCCGAAGGAACGCTTGCCTTCATCGCCAGCGTCACTTTCGAGACGGTCGAGCTGCCGGTGGTGACCACGACGGCCTGGCTGCACTTCCCTGACATCCAGACCGCGGTTGACCCGGTTCCGGAACTGGTTGCGGCCGGGGCCACCGCTGTGGAGTTGATGGTCGCCCCGGCCCTGATCACCGCCGGCTGGAACATGCCTGGCGCGCCCGAGTACTTCCGGGACATCGACCCCGAGTCGGCCGCCCTGCTGGTCGAGTTCGGCGGCCCGGACGATGCGGCGCTCGACGAGCTGGAGGCGAAGGCCTTCGAAATCGTCGATGCTGACAAGCTGATCCTGCCGGCCAACTTCGCCCGGGACGAAGAATCGATCGAGATCAACTGGAAGGTGCGCGAGGGCCTGCACGGGCTGATCGGCAAGATGCGCCTGCCCGGCACCGCCCTGATCATCGAGGACGTCTGTGTACCGCCGGCCCGGATCGCCGAGGCCGCGGTGGAGCTGCGCGGCATGCTGGCCGAACACGGTTTCCTCGCCGGGGTGGCCGGCCATGCTTCCGCCGGCAACCTGCACTTCATGCTTACCCCGGACTTCTCCAAGCCGGAAGACACCGAGCGCTACGAGACCTTCATGAAGGCCCTGGTCGAACTGATCTGTGAAAAGTACGACGGCGCGCTGAAGGCCGAACACGGAACCGGGATCAACATGGCGCCCTACGTCGAGCTCGAATGGGGTGAGCGGGCGGTCGACCTGATGTGGCGGCTCAAGGTGCTTTCCGATCCCGAGAACGCGTTGAATCCGGGCTCGATCCTGACCCGGGACGAAAGCGCGCACCTGCAGAACCTGAAGACGACCCCGCAGATCGAGGAGGTCGCCAACGCCTGTGTCGAATGCGGCTTCTGTGAACCGGTCTGCCCGAGCCGCAACCTGACCACGACCCCCCGCCAGCGGATCGTGCTGAGACGGGAAATGGTCCGCCAGGGGGAGGACACTCCGGTCCGCCGGGCCCTGCTCCAGGAATTCGAGTATGAGGCGATCGAGACCTGTGCCGCCGATGGCTCCTGCCTGCTGGCCTGTCCGGTCGGGATTGACACCGGCAAGTTCATCAAGGGCTTCCGGGCCGAGCAGCGCAGCCCGGCCGCGGAGAAGATGGCTCTCCGTGCCGCGCGTCGCTGGGACCGGATCGAGAAGCTGGCCCGGACCGGCCTGAAGCTGGGTGGCGCTGTCTCCTCGGTGGCTTCGGACGGAGCGATGCGCGGCCTGACCCGCGCAGCCCGCAAGGCGATGAGCGCGGACCTGGCCCCCGAATGGGGCGAAGACATGCCGCCCGCCGCTCAGCAGAAGCTGCCCGACACGACGTCGCATGGCGCCGCCGCCGTTTACATGCCGGCCTGCATCAACCGCATGTTCGGCCGCTCCAAGGACGATCCCGGAAAGAGCCTGCCTGAGGCGATGGTCGAGGTTTCCGCCCGGGCCGGCAAACCAGTCTGGATCCCGCCGGACATCGCCGGGACCTGCTGCTCGGTTCCGTGGAGCTCGAAGGGCTACAAGGATGCGCATTCGTTCAAGGCGAACCAGACCGTCGAAAGGATCTGGCGCTGGACCGGCGGCGGCACCCTGCCCCTGGTCATCGACGCATCCTCCTGCGGACACGGCCTGATGGACTTCGGCGAGGGAGCCCTGACCGAGGAAAACTCCGCCCGCCACGCCGAGCTACGGATCATCGATTCGGTCGAGTGGGCCGGGGAGTTCCTCCTGCCTCAACTCGAGGTGACGAAGAAGGTCGACTCGGTGACCGTCCACCCGACCTGCTCGGGGCGGCATCTCGGTCTCGAAAGGTCGCTGACCAGGATTGCCGGTGCCCTGGCCGAAAGGGTCGAGATTCCCGACAACGCCACCTGCTGCGGCTTCGCCGGAGACCGTGGCCTGCTCCACCCGGAGCTGACCGCCAGCGCCACGGCCGAGGAGGCCGCCGAAGTGAAGACAGAGCCGACCTCGAAATACGTCTCCTCGAACCGGACCTGCGAGGTCGGCCTCGAGCGCGCCACCGGCGAGCCCTACGGCTCCTTCGTCTACCTGCTCGAAGAAGCCACCCGCCCGGTCTAGGACCCGCTCAGGTAGTTGTCGATGTCCTGTTTGGCCACGGCCAGGTCGGTGCCGGTCTGTTCCTGGTGAACCTTGATCGCCTTGATCACGTTGTTTTCGGCGATCAGCTGCTCAACCTCCGGCGAGACGGTCGCGTTGCCGGTTGGCTCCGCACGGCCCAGGGCCTCGTAAAGGTCAGAGACTTTCCGCTCGAGGGCGGCGATTCGCTGTATGTACTCGGAGTCGATTCCCATGAGCTGACTCTAGTCTCGCCGGTCACTTTGCGATCACATCTTCGAATCGACCGTGAATACACTGTGTTCTCAGGGAGTAACCAGAACGGCGGACTGATCCCGGCCGCCTGAGACAGGGGAAGAGATCTTGAAGAAGTTTGTCCTTGCCACCGTGACCGCCTTGCTGGCGTTCGCCTGCATTGCCTCGACCGCGTCCGCGGTTCCGGACCGGGATCCGGTCCCGCCTCCGACCGACTACTGGCAGAACAAGGGGTTCATCCTGATGGCCCATCAGGGCGGCGAGTGGGACTTCCCCCCGAACACGCTCTTCGCCTACAAGTCGGCGATGGCGGCCGGGGCAGACATGATCGACATGGACGCCTATGTGACCGCGGACGGGAAGATCGTCCTCACCCATGATCTCGATGCCCGCAAGAACTCGAACCTCACCGACAGTACTTTCGGCGGACGAACGGACATCAATCAACTTACCCTCGCCGAGCTCAAGACCCTGGACTTCGCCTACAAGTGGGATCCGCATGACGGCTCGGCTACTGATCCGTACGCGGGAATCGCGACCGGTGACAAGGCCCCGCCGGAGGGCTTCACTGCGGATGACTTCAAGATCCCGACCTTCGAGGAAGTCCTCGATGCGTTCCCGGACACGCCGATCAACATCGAGCTCAAGCAGGTGGCCGGGGTCGACATCCAGGACACCGCGGAGACCATGGCGGGGATTCTGGCCAGCCACCCTGGTCACGACGAGAACGTGATCATCAACTCCTTCGGCCAGGAGATGCT
>JAGQUR010000182.1 GCA_020438395.1 Solirubrobacterales bacterium
TCCGGCTCAACATCGGCACTTCGCCAGAACTGATCGAGGCTGCCGTAAGGTCAATCGCAGAGATCACATGAGTACCGACCGCCGCCAAACCAAGGGCAAAGCGCTTCCCGGACAGGAAGCCCTGCTCGGTGACCTGCGCCGTTCCCGTTCGGTCAGGGAGGCGGCAGAGGTGACCGCGAGGGCGTCGGTCGAGCAGTTCGGTGCGATCGGGGCGGTGGTCAGCGACCCGGACGGCCCGATCGCCGCCCGGCCTACCCGCCTGGACCCGCTGACCATCGCGGAACTGACCTCGGTTCCAGCCGGGGTCGGGGTCGGCAAACCGGGCTCGGCTCTTGCCGGGATGACGATCGCCTGCTTTTCCCATCCCGAAATGGAAGGCATGCGACTCTCGGCCGCTTGGGCCCCCGAGAGCTCGGCCCGCATCGATGACCTCGAGTCGGCGGTCAACGCCCTGGCGGTCTGGTTGCGCCAGTACTCGGATCCGACGCTTGAAATCGGCAACCGCTCCTTCACCGGTCCCGGTCCGACCAGTGCCGACTACGAGCTCGAGAAGGAGGAGATGGACTCGGCCGGATTCGAGCACCTGATCGACTCGGTACCGGCCATTCTCTACACGGCGGAGATGGGTGAGTCAGGCAGGTGGCTCTACGTGAGCCCCCAGATCGAGAAGATCCTCGGGTACACCCCCGAGGAATGGACTTCGGACACCACCCTCTGGTACCGCTCGATTCACCCCGACGACCGCGAGCACGCCCTCGCCTTCGAGGACGAGCGCCTGATCGGCCTGGACATCCATCCACCGGCCGAATACCGCCTCAGGGCGAGGGACGGCCGCTATGTCTGGATCTACGAGCGGGCCCGCCTGATCCGAAACGAAGAGGGTGTGCCGCAATGGCACGGAGTGATGCAGGACATCTCGGCCCTCAAGGCGGCCGAGACCGCGATCGAGCTCAAGGCCGAGCAGCAGGTCCTGGTCGCCCGCCTCGGTGAAATGGCGATTCGGGGCGAGGACCCGGACTCGCTGCTCCGCTACGCGGTCGACTGGATAGGCCAGATCGAGGGGGTGCTGGAGGCATCGATCTGGGAGCAGGAGGACTACCGGGAGCTGCATCTCTGCCACCGGTCGGCCAACCTGGGCTGGTCCAGCACCCTGCCCTACGACCCGGAGCAGTACCCGGACAGCCACCTCACCCAGGGCGACGTCGTCCTCATTCCGTCTTGGGAGGACGATCCCCGGCTGGAGCGCTTCGTGCCCTTCCTCCCGGAACCGGTGCGCAGTTCGATGATCGCCCCGATCATGGGGGCGGTCGACCAGTTCGGGATGATCATCGTCCACTCGGGAAAGATCAGCGCCTTCAGCGAGCAGGACGGCAACTTCCTGAGGGCTGCCGCCAATGTGCTCGGCAACTCGATCGAACGGAGCCGGACCGACCTCTCGCTCGAACACCGGCTCAACCACGACCCGCTGACCGACCTGCCGAACCGGCAGCTCTTCACCCGCAGGCTGGCGGAGGCGATTGACGAGGCCGGCTCGCGGGAAGGGACCGTCGGGCTGCTCTTCCTCGACATCGACCACTTCAAGCTGATCAACGCCGGAATCGGCCACCACGCCGGTGACGAGCTCCTGCGGGAGATCGCTCCGCGGCTTTCCAAGAGTGTGCGTCGCGGCGACACGGTGGCCCGCTTCGGTGGCGACGAGTTCGGGATCGTCCTGGCCTCGATCAAGTCGGCCGACGAGGCGAAGGAAGTTGCCGGCCGAATGCTCCAGAGCATCTCGGAGCCGATTCCGGTGGCCGGCACCGAGCGCTTCGTAACAGCCAGCATCGGAGTCGCGACCTACCAGCCCGGACGCGAAGAGCCGAAATCGGCCGAGGATCTCATTCGTGACGCCGACGCCGCGATGTATCTGGCGAAGGAGTCGGGCAGAGCCCGGGTCGAGTCCTTCGGCAAGCCGATCCGGGAACGGGTGCTCCGCCGCCTGGATGTCGAGAGGCAGCTCCACGGTGCGATCGAGAACGGCGAACTCGAGGCCGTCTACCAGCCGATCGTCAGCCTGCGCAGCGGGAAGCTCCGCGCCTTCGAGGCCCTGACCCGGTGGAACCATCCCGAGCAGGGGATGCTGGAGCCGGACCTGTTCATTCCGATCGCCGAGGAGAGCGACCTGATCGGCCGGATCGACAGCTGGATCATGGCCGAAGCGGTGCGACAGGCCGGACTCTGGAACGTGGGCAGGGACGAGAGCGACCGCATAACCGTCTCGGTGAACGCATCGTCGCGTCAGATCCGGAAGCCGGGCCTGGCCGCGGAGATCGCCGAGCTCCTGGTCGTCAATGACCTGCGACCGGAGAACCTGGCGATCGAGATCACCGAGAACATCCTCCTGACCGGCAGCGCCGTGATCGATGACGTTCTGCGGGAGATCCATGATCTCGGGGTGAGGCTTGCCCTGGATGATTTCGGGACCGGCTATTCGTCGCTCAGTTACCTGAGCGATTTCCCGCTCGACGCGATCAAGATCGACCGGGCCTTCGTCGAGGGCCTGGGACGTGGCGATCCCGGCAATTCCGCGATCGCGGACGCGATCACCCAGATCGGCAGAGCGCTTTCGCTGCTGGTCGTGGCCGAGGCGGTATCGACCGAAACCCAGCTACAGATGGTCCGGGACCTGGGCTGCAGCATGGCCCAGGGCTACCTGATCGCTCCCCCGCTCGGGGTCGACCAGGCGACCGATTTCGTCCGTGGTTCGGGACTACCCGATCTGATTCGCTGAGACTTCTTCCCTTACGAAGTCCGGCCTGGCCAACTCCAGCCCGGGGGACGGCCGGTAGAGGGCGACCCTCTCCCTCTCGGGGATCACCCCGAGGATCTGGTTGACCCCGATGTCGCCTCGCTCGAAGGCGAGGAAGCTCGCAGTCATGTAGAGCCGCCAGACCCTTTCCCGCTCCTCCCCCACTTCGGCGATCGCCGCCTCCTGGCCGGCGGCCAGGTTCGCGACCCAGTGCCGCAGGGTGAGGGCATAGTGCTCCCGCAGGTTCTCGACGTCCCGCAGCTCCTGGCCGGAGCGCTCGAGACCGGCGATCACCCGCGAGACCCGGTGGAGCTCGCCGTCGGGGAACACGTAGTGGGTGATGAAGGTGTTCGGTGATTCCTCGTCACTGTGCTGGCGGCAGATGCCGTGGTGAAGGGCAAGCCCACCCGGCTTGCCGAGCTTCGCGGTCTCGACGAAGTAGTTGTCGATGTCCGAACCGGTGTGTTCGAACATGCCGATCGAGCAGATCTTGTCGAAGGGCCCGTCGGAGACCTCCCGGTAGTCCTGCACCCGGATCTCGACCTTGTCGGAAAGTCCGGCCTCGGCCACCCGTTCACGGGCCCTCTCGGCCTGCGACGGCGAAAGAGTCACGCCGACCACTTCGACCCCGTAGTTGGCCGCCGCGTGAATAGCCATCGACCCCCAGCCGCAGCCGATGTCGAGCAGCCGCTCCCCGGACTCCAGCCGCAGCTTCTGGCAGACCACGTCCAGCTTGCGGGTCTGGGCCTCCTCGAGGCTGTCATCGGGCGAGTTGAAGTAGGCGCAGGAATAGACCATTGTCGGTCCGAGGACCTGGCGATAGAACTCGTTCGAGACGTCGTAGTGGTGCTGGATCGAATCGCTGTCGCGCCGCAGCGAATGAAGGCGGCCCTTTGGCTTTGCCTCGGACTCGGGCGGCTTCGGCGGGGGGATCTTGATCGCCCCGATCTGGGCGGCCAGCTTCACCGCCTCGAGCTTGTCGTGGATCGTGAAGTCGAAACCGTAGAGCCTGGCCCCGGCCGCCATCACTCTTTCGATGCTGCCTTCGAGGATCAGGTCTCCGGAGACGAAGGCACGTGCGATCCCGAGCTGATCGGGACGGCTGGCGGCGTAACTCAGGGCACGTTTGTTCCGCAGCACGATGATGTCCGGGCAGGAACCCTCTTCGCCCGGACCTATTTCACTTCCGTCCCAGAAACGCAGGGCGGCCGGGAGCGGCTGGCCGAGCCTCCCTTCTACCCTGGACCAGAGGGGAACGAACCGATCGGCAATACCACCTGTGCTGTACATGCCCCCGCAAGTTACTCCTGCTTCGGTTTCGCCTCAACCCTCCGGTTCACTTCGACGTTCCGGACCTGAAACGAAAACGGCCGCCCGGAGGCGGCCGTTTCAAACTGCTTCCGAGACCGGGTTCAGATGGCCTCGACGGAAGCGGCTGCGGGGCCCTTCGGGCCCTCTTCGGACTCGTAGCTCACCTTTGCACCTTCGGCCAGGGTGCGGAACCCGTCGGCCTGGATTGCGGTGTGGTGGACGAAGACGTCCTTGGAGCCATCATCAGGGGTGATGAATCCGAAGCCCTTCTC
>JAGQUR010000046.1 GCA_020438395.1 Solirubrobacterales bacterium
CAGGAGCGTCTCGCCAAGCTGGCCGGCGGCGTTGCCGTGGTCAAGGTCGGAGCTGCCACCGAGACCGAGATGAAGGAAAAGAAGCATCGCGTCGAGGACGCTCTCCAGGCTGCCCGTGCGGCGCTGGAAGAGGGCATCGTCCCGGGCGGCGGTGTCGCTCTCCTCAACGCCCAGGCCGCGCTCGACGTCGACTCCTTCGAAGATGCCGACGAGCGCACCGGTGCGCAGATCATCCACCGCTCGCTCGAAGAGCCGGTCCGGCAGATCGCCGAGAACTCCGGTCTCGAGGGTTCGGTCGTGGTCAACAAGGTCCGTGAGCTGAAGGAAGGCGAAGGCCTGAACGCAGCCACCGGCGAGTACGGCGACATGGTCAAGGCCGGCGTGCTCGACCCGACCGTCGTCACCCGTTCGGCACTTCAGAACGCCGCTTCGATCGCCAAGAACATCCTGGTGACCGAGGCGATCATCGCCGAGCCGCCGGAGGAAGGCGGCGCAGCCCCCGCCATGCCCGACATGGGCGGAATGGGCGGCATGATGTAGGGAGGCTTCTGCCTCCGGCATTCAATGCCGAGTTATCGAGGCTTCGGCCTCACGAAAGGGCCCCGGGAAACCGGGGCCCTTTCCATTTGCAGAGAGTCATCTGCGTGTTCGCCGGAGTAAACCGGCAACCGGGGTGCCTCCCGGCTCGCCAGTTGATTCCCGGCTCGTTCTTGGGGAAATCTCAGGTTTGCTTTCTAGGTTCTCCATCGTGGAGCGCGACTCGAGAATCGAATTGGCCATGGCGATTGTGGCTGTGGCCCTGTTCATCGTGATTCTCTGGTTCGCCCCATCCCTGGCCCGGGCCGCGGAAGGCCCGGTTGACTCATCGGCCGGCAGCCGAATCCCCCATGAGGTGCTGGTCGGCTTCCGTTCCGGCACGGATTCAGAGACCCGGCAACAGGTCCTGGATTCGGCCGGAGCGGAAGATGTCAACGCGATCCCCGGCCTGCCCCGTGCCCGCAGGGTGGAACTGGAAGACGGCCAGACCATCGACGAAGCGATCGATGAACTGGAAGACGAAGACGACGTGGCCTGGGTCCAGCCGAACATCATCGGTCACATCTCCGAAATCCCCGACGACCCCGACTTCAATCAGTTGTGGGCCTACCGCAACACCGGACAAACGGTCGACGGCACCTCCGGCACCGCCGACGCGGATATCGACGCCGACCAAGCCTGGGATGTCAGCACCGGGGGCGGCGCGCGGATCGCCGTCGTCGACACGGGCGTCGACGCGACCAGCCCCGACCTCGAAAACGAAGTCGACACCAGCCTGAGCAGGAACTTCGCCGGCTCGATCGAGACCGGCAACGTCGATTCATCCGACTGGGCCGACCAGAACGGGCACGGCACCCATGTCGCCGGCACCATCGCCGCCGAAGGTGACAACGGCGTCGGTGTCGCGGGAACCAGCTGGGACACCGATCTGGTCGCGGTCCGGGCCTGCGACTTCGACGGATATTGCGACTCCGCCACGGTGGCTTCCGCGCTCGCCTACGCGGGCAGCATCGGCTCGAGGGCGGTCAACGTCAGCCTCGGCTTTTCCGGCTCGGCCTCAGATGCCAGTGTGATCCGCAGCGCGATCAACCAGTACCCGGACACCCTGTACATCGTCGCCGCCGGCAACGACGACGAAAGCGTCGAGCAGACCCCGACCTGGCCCTGCAGCCTCAACCTCGACAACGTGATCTGCGTTGCGGCAACCGACCAGAACGACAAGCTCGCCGACTTCTCGAACTGGGGGTCGACGTCGGTTGACCTCGGGGCGCCGGGCGTGAACATCCTCAGCACCGTCCCCAACATCACGGCCAAGACCGACGATGAACTCACCAACGGGCTCTCGGGCTGGACCCAGGGCGGCTCCGGCAGCTGGAATCTCGGCTCGCTGACCAACGGCGGTTCCTACATCAAGCTCAACGCGACCGGGAGCACGACCAGCGCCACCCTGACCACCGGCTCGCTCGACTTCTCCGGCGGCCAGAGCTGCTCTTCCACCTACTACCTGAGCGCGAAGCTCCGCACCGGGCAGTCTCTGACCGAGCAGTACTCGACCGACGGCGGGGCGAGTTGGCAAAGCCCGGGTCCCTATGGCGCGATCAACTCACAGACCGGTGTCGACGACCAGCAGTTCTACGAGATGAGCAGCTGGTTCGGGGCGGCCGACGGCGAAGGCCAGGTGCTGGTCCGCTTCAGGTACACGAGCACCGGCGCCTCCAGCCAGGCTCCGGTGATCGACATCGCCTATCCGCTGGTCAGCTGCATTGACCAGCAGCCGACGGCCGGCACCTACGACATCTACAGCGGAACCTCGATGGCCACCCCGCAGGTGACCGGTGCCGCGGCGCTTCTGGCCGGCTACGAGCCGGATCTCGATGCCGGCGAGGTCCGACAGGCTCTGCTGTCTTCAGTTGACGATCTGGGATCACTGACCGGAAAGACCGTGACCGGCGGCCGGCTCAACCTGGCCAGCACTCTGGGCGCGGGGAGTGACCAGAGTTCCAGTAACTCGAGCAACTCGAACGGCTCAGACGACGGAAGCGACGGAACTGCCGGTTCCGCTGCGGCAACCATGCGGATTCTCTCGGTCAGGCGGATGGCGAATGGAAAGGCCCGGGTGAAGGTCCGGGTTTCAAAGGCCGGGAAGGTCTGGATCAAGGGCACCCGGTCGGTCGCCGGAAGGACCCGCAGGGTGACCGGGGCCACGACCGTGACCCTGACCGTCGTCTCGCGCGGCCGCATCAAGCGACGGTTGCAGAAGCACCTGCGCAGCCAGGTCTACGTGACGGTCGGCTATCGCCCGAACGGCGGAACGAGCCGGCTCCGTTCACGCTGGGTCACCCTGAACCGCCGCTAGTACTCGCCGAGCACCTCGGCCATCGGTCTGGGCTCGACCCCGAGCGACTCGAGATCGGCCGTTCCCCTGTCGGTGACCATCGAGACCCTCATCAACTCGGCCTCCTGCCAGGTTGCGAAGGCGTTCTCCCCGACCAGCCTGTGGATCGCGGTCAGGCCAAGATGGACCAGCTGCAGCGGAATCCGGATCACCGGGCGGGGCCTGCCGGCCAGAAGTCCGACCAGTTCGGACATCTCCGCGTAGGTCATGGTGGCCGGACCCGCCAGTTCGTAAAGGTGGTCGCCCGGGCCGTCCTCCTTC
The DNA here is from genome assembly GCA_020438395.1 of Solirubrobacterales bacterium. Lineage (GTDB taxonomy): Bacteria > Actinomycetota > Thermoleophilia > Solirubrobacterales > 70-9 > 67-14. Next base: position 3,194 of record JAGQUR010000046.1, read on the forward strand.
AGGGAATGCTCCACCGCCCGGGCCACGTCATCCGCCCAGACCGGCTGGTAGCGGGACT
>JAGQUR010000183.1 GCA_020438395.1 Solirubrobacterales bacterium
GAAGCCGCCGGGGCAGTCTGGGGGAGATCCCCGGCGGCTTCATGTGTCTCGTCCGCTAGGAAAGATAGGCGGGGGCCCTAAAAAGGCCCTAAAGCTCCGCTAACGGTTTCCTTGAGGTTCTTCCGTGACCGTTTCGACCCCGTCCCGAGGGTTGATTGCGGCAGGAATCCGGACCACGAACGAAGCTCCGCCCTGAGGTGAATTGCCGACCGTAGCGGTGCCGCCGTGACTGCGCGCGATCACCCGCACGATCGAGAGACCGAGGCCGGTGCCCTTGCCCTTCGCCCGGTCGCCGGGACCGTCATGTCTCACGAAGCGGTCGAAGATGGTTGGCCACATTTCCTCCGGCACACCGGGACCGTCGTCCTCGACCCGGATCTCGGCCATGTCCCCGTCCACCCGGCCGCCCAAGGTGATCGTGGTGCCTTCAGGGGTGTGGCGGATCGAGTTGTCCACCAGGTTTAGGATCACCCGGTGAAGCTCGTCCTGATTGCCGCGGACCACTACCGGTTCCGGGCAGTCGATCACCACGTCGTGGTGGTCGCTCAGGGGCCTCAGTTCATCGGCGACGTTCGCCGCGATCTCCGAGAGGTCACAGGGCACGCGGTCCCCGGCACGTCCGGTGTCGGCCTTGGCGATCAGCTGCAGGTCGGAGACCAGCCGGGTCATGCGCTCGGATGAGCGCAGAGCGGACTCGACCGATTCGATCTCGAAATCCCGTTCGCCGTTGCCGGAACCGGGCCGGCGCAGGGAAGTGTCGAGAAGCTCCAGGTTGGCGAGGACGCTGGTCAGCGGGGTCCGAAGCTCATGCGAGGCGTCGGCGACGAACTCGCGTTGTCGCTCGAGAGATTGTTCCCGTTCCGAGCGGGCGATCGAGAGCTCGTGGAGCATCTCGTTGAAGGTCCGGGTGAGTTCCGCCACCTCGTCGTCTCCCTCGGGTTCGGCCAGGGTCACGTCAGGGTCACGGGTCCGGGCAATCTGTCCGGCCGCCGAGGTGAGGGACGAGACCGGCCGCATCGCGCGCCGCGAGAGGATCACCCCGCCCAGGGCTGCGAGAAGGGTGGCGCCAAGGGTGCCGGCCAGGATCGAGATCCAGATCCGGCCGATCGAAGCATCCAGGCGGTCCATCGGCCGGCCGTAGCGGACCAGCCCGATCGCATATGACTCGCCCGGCGACTGGGTCACAAGCGCGGTCGCGACCTGCCATCCGTCCGAGGTCGAGATTCCAGGGCTGGTCGGAGGGCCGAGGTCATGGGAGTTGGGCGGCCGGTACCTGATCTGGTTGGCGATCGAGGTGATGTCGGCGGAGCCGTTGACTGAGGCGAGCAGGTTGTTCAGCATCGCCTCGTCGCCGAAGTAGGCGGGGGTGATCAGGTTGCGATCCCGGATCTCCGCGGCCAGTTCGTTCACCTTCGCTTCGGTATCGGCCGCGTAGTTGTCCCGCAGCTGGTTGGTGGTGATCTGGCCGACGGCGAGACCGAAGGCCACAAGGATCACGAAGGTGATGCCGGCCGAGACCGCGGCGATTTTCCACTGGATCGGCCAATGCGGTGGCCACCTGCGCGAACGGCGCATGCGGTTGAGGATGCTGCCGTCGGCGCGGGCCATCCTCAGGCCTTTATGACGTAGCCGGCTCCGCGCTTGGTGTGGAGGATGCGCGGTTCGCCGCCTTCCTCGAGTTTGCGACGGAGGTTGGAGATGAAGACGTCGATCGTGTTCGTCTCATCGAGAGGGTCGTATCCCCAGACCTCTTCCAGCAGGCGTTCGCGCGAGATGACCAGACGCTGGTTTCGCATCAGGTATTCGAGAAGTTCGAACTCGCGCTTGGTCAGTTCGACCTCGCGTTCGCCGCGCATCGCCTCCTGCGAGTCGGGGTTCAGCCTCAGGTCGCCGACCGTGAGCATCGCCGAGCCGCGGGGCGGATGTCGACGGAGCAGTGCCCGGATCCTGGCCAGGAGCTCATCCCGGTTATAGGGCTTCTCCAGATAGTCGTCGGCACCACTGTCAAGACCGGTCACCCGGTTCTCGGCGCCGTCCCGGGCGGTGAGCATGAGAATCGGGAGATCGGTGCTCTCCTTGCGCAGGCTGGTGCAGACCTCGAGGCCGTCCATGTCCGGCAGACCGAGATCCAACACGACCAGATCGGGAAGGAACTCGTCGGCCGCGAGAAGGCCGGTTCCGCCATCCTGGCTGGCCCGGACTTCGTATCCCTCCGCTCTCAGCGTGCGCCTGAGGACATCGACGATTTCCTCGTCGTCCTCAATGACGAGAATGCGCCCGCCCATCTGCTCCTCATCCACCATGGCGGGAATTGTAAGCAACCCCGCATTTATGAAGGGTAAACAGGGCTTTCGTTGAAAGGAAAGCCAT
>JAGQUR010000047.1 GCA_020438395.1 Solirubrobacterales bacterium
TGCCCGACATCGGCCAGGTCCGCCGTGGACTCAACGAATCGCTGGCAGAACTGCTTGCCGCCGCCGAGGAAGTCGAGAACTCGATCGCGCCCTCGAAGAAGGGGAAACCGGGGAAGAAGGCCGCCGGCAAGGGTGCTTCAAGCAACGGCGCCGCCCCGAAGGGCGGCGCCGGCAAGAGTACATCCAGAAGCTGACCCGCTACTAACCCCAGATCAGCAGCTGGTAGACGCAGTCGGCGCCCAGAACGTTGACCCCGATGTTGCCTCCGCCGTACAGCGAGGTGTTACCGTCGGCCGAGGTTGCCGAAAAGTCGTTGTAGGCGGTCCCGAACCAGTAGGGAATTGACTGGTCGACCGGGTAGAACGCGTCGAACTCTTGTCCCGGTATGGCAACCGGGGCGTTGAAGTTGTCGACGTATGCCGAGTAGATCAGGGTGTCCTCAGCACTCGTGTTCTTGATCTTCAGATTGGCTTTCACGGAGTCAAACCCACCGTCCTCGCATACGGCCGTCATCGTGAACGGGCCCTCGGAAAGCAGGGTCTGGGTTTCACCCTTGCTCAGCTTGATCAGGCCCGAGTCGAGGAAGAAGCTGGTCTTGCCGGGAGTGACCACCCCGTTCTTGAGGCTGTCGGTCGAGATCGCATCCTCGGCGACCTTTGCCAAAGTCACCGACCCATCGGCCAGCTTCGCCGCGGTGACGGCTCCGCCACCGATCTTGGCGGCCGTGACTGCGTTGCCCTTGATCTTGGCCTCGGTGACCGCGTTGTTCTTGATCTTCGCTGCGGTGACCGCGTTGTTCTTGATCTTCGCCGTTACGACTGCGTTCTTCTTGATCTTGGCCGCGGTGACCGCGTTGTTCTTGATCTGCTTGGTGCCGATCTTGGCGGCCGCATAGGCGCTTCCCCCGATCGCTACGAACAGAGCCAGCAGAGCGATTGCGTGAGCGCTAGTGAAACGCTCGGTGAAGCTCTTCATCTCGGATATCCCCCCGAATATTCAGTCCGGCCCGGATGGCCGATGGGTTCGAGGTCAAACTATCCGTCCGTAAACCGCTTGTCCAGCCGCGGCCCCCGGAAGTAGGACGCCTAGAACCCCAGCGCGAACTTGGCGTCGTCGGTCATCATTTCCGGTGACCACGGTGGATCGAAAATCATTTTCGGGTGGACATCCCTGACGCCCTCGAGGTTGCCGACGAATTCCTTCATCTGCTCGGAGACCTGGGGGCCGATCGGGCAGGCGGGGGTGGTCAGGGTGAAGGTGATGTAGACGTCCGGCGACTCCAGTTCAACGTCATAGACGAGCCCTAACGACACGAAGTCGAGACCCAGTTCGGGGTCGATCACTTCTTCCAGCGCTTCGAAAACGTCCTCTTCGGTAGGCATGGTCGCCTGATCATCAGCCATGAATGCATCGTAACGGGGTCGGGATTCCGGCGGTGGGTCGGATTTTCGGCGCCTGTGCCATAAACCCGACCCACCCCGGCCCGTAACCCGGCCGGCCGCGGTGCGTAACCTGTAATTGCCCATGTTCGTCGTGATTCTTGCCCTGCTGATCATCTGGCCGATCGCGGAGCTCTTCGTGATGGTCCAGGTGGCCCAGTGGATTGGCTTTTTCTGGATGCTGTTCGCGATCTTCGCCTCGACGGTGTCGGGAATCCTGATCCTGAAGCACCGTGGACGCGCGCACTGGCGCCGATTCCGGGGCGCGGTCGACGAGCGCCGCCCGCCGGCCCGTGAGGCCTTCGACGGAGTGATGATCACCGCCGGCGCCCTGTTGCTGATCATCCCGGGGTTCATCACCTCGGCCCTGGGGCTGCTCCTGCTCTTCCCGCCGACCCGCTGGCTGGTGCGACTGGTCGCGCTTACCGTCTTTGCTTCGAAGTTCAAGGTCGCGGCCACGACCGCCACCTGGGGCAACCGCGGATACGGTTACTACCGCTCTTCGCGCGAGACCTCCTACGACATCGATGGCGAAGCGGTCGACGTGACCGACCGGCCCGACGGTGAGCCCCTCCCCCAGCTACGCTCAGGGTCGGATACCGGTGAAGACCAGAACGATCGAAATACTTGACCCCGAGAGCGGCCTCTTTGTCAGCCTGACCAGCGGCGGAAACGGCGCGATCATGCTCGGGGAGGACGTGGTCGCCGCAGCTCCAATACCGGTCGGAGGGCTCGATCCGCTGGTCGATGGTTCCCCGCTGGAGCTTGAAACCGAGCACGGTGAACTTGCGGTCCGGATCGAATCGACCGGCGAGCCAATCAGCTTCGACGGGGAACTCACCGGCAGGCGTGAGGCCAGCCTGGTCGAAACCCGGGGGCGTCTGACCCACCACGGGGAAGAGATCGAACTTGACTGCCGCGGCGTACTCCACCGACATGAGGAAAAGGAAGACGCGGGTTCGGGGCCAGTTCTCGGACTTACCCGGGACGCGACGATCATCCTCGCCGACGGCGGTCTGATCTGCGTGGCGTCCGCCGCCCCGGCCGGGGACATCGATCACGGAGACGAGGAAACCGTCGCCGCGATCACCCATCCCGGCGGTTACATCGAGTTCGACCAGGTGCTGCTCTCGACCGAATACGACTCGGCCGGACGCCAGCACCGGGCGACCCTCGAGCTCTGGCCGGCCACCGACGACGTAGCTGCCCTTCACGGTGCCGGTTCAGTGGTCACGGGCTGCACCGCGAAAGTCGGCGGCTCGACCATCAACACGGCCCTGTTCAGATGGTCACTCGACGGCCATCTCGGATTGGGTCGCTACGAAATCACGAGGCCGACTGCGGTGGCTGCGGCATGAGCCGGATCGAGATGGTCATTTCCGACTTCGGTGGAGTGCTGACCACTCCTCTCGTCGACGCCTTCACTTCGGTTCAGGACCGGGTCGGCATTCCTCCCAAGACCTTCGGCGAAGCCCTGCGAGCACTCAACGAGAAGGAGGGCACTAATCCCCTTTTCGAACTGGAATGCGGGCGGATCACCGAGAAGGCGTTTCAGGAGCAACTGGCCGACGGGCTGGAGCCGCTGCTCGGACACCGGCCGGTGATCGAGGATTTCGGACTGCTCCTGTTCGAGGCACTCGATCCGAACGTCGGAATGATCGACCTGATGCGCGAGGTCCGGCGGGATGGAATCCGCACATCCCTGCTGACCAACAACGTCCGGGAATGGGAGGCTAAGTGGCGTTCGATGATGCCGATCGACGAGCTCTTCGAGACGGTGGTCGACTCGGCCTTCGTCGGCATCCGCAAGCCCGATCCCCGGATCTACCAGCTGACCCTGGAGCGGATCGACCTCGAACCGGAGAAGTGCATCTTCATCGACGACATGAAGATCAACATCGACGCAGCAAACGAACTCGGAATCAACGGGGTCCACTTCCGAGACACGGCCCAGGCCAGAGCCGAAGTACACGCCTTACTCGGGAACCAGTCCTAACCGACTTCGTTGGCGGTGAAGACCGCCGTGACCAACTCCACGATCTCCTTCGGGGCCTTCTCCGGGGCTCCGGCGTCATGAGGGGGCTGCGGGTCATATTCGATGCCGAGCTGGACGGCCTGGGCCATTTCCGGGCCGTAGATCTCGGTCACGAGCAGGAGCGCCATGTCGATCCCCGATGACACCCCGGCCGCGGTCACATACTTCCCGTCGAAGACAACCCGGTCGGTCACCGGTTCGGCCCCCAGGCTGGCCAGCGTTTCCCGAGCCAGCCAGTGGGTCGTCGCGCGGCGACCGTCGAGCAGGCCGGCCGCGGCGAGGAGCAGCGATCCGGTGCAGACCGAGGTAGTCCAGGTGCTCGTCTCGTCAACCGCCCTGATCCATGACAGCAGTGGCTCATGTTCAAGCAGGGACCTTGTGCCGAAACCGCCGGGCACAACCAGGATGTCGGGGCTGGTCACCTCGTCCAGTGACCGGTCGGCGACCAGGGAGAGCGTGTCCGACTCGTTCCGGTACGGGCCAGCCACCTCGCCGACAAAGACCGACTCCACATCCGGGACCGAATTGAGTACCTCGTGGGGTCCGGTGATGTCGAGGGCAGTGAACCGGTCGTAGAGCAGGTATGCGACTTGCATGATTCTCCTTTGATCTGGGTCAGGCTGCCGCGGGTTCGCGGCGGAAGCGTTCGCGGTATTCGGCGGGCGAGACTCCGAGCCGCCGGGCGAATGCGCGACGCATCGTTTCCGGGGTCCCGAAACCGCACCTGATGGCGATCTGTTCGATCGGTTCTGGCGGTCCCTCGAGCAGCTGCCGGGCCCTTTCAAGCCGGAGCGTCTCGACATAGGCGGCAGGTGTCATGCCGGCCTCCCGCCGAAAGGCACGGGCGAAGTTGCGCGGACTCATCGTCGCCCGGTCAGCCAGCGCCTCGACCCGGAGGTCCGAGTCGAGGTGATCGGCCATCCAGAGCTGAACCTCCCGCAGCCCCGGCCGGCTCGCGGGGGTGGACATGTGGGAGCTGAACTGGGCCTGCCCCCCTGGTCGTCTCAGAAAAAGAACCAGCCAGCGGGCAACCTCCAGCGCCACTTCCTCCCCGAGGTCCTCGGCAACCAGGGCGAGGGCAAGGTCCATGCCGGCGGTGACCCCGGCCGAGGTCCATACGCGTCCGTCCTGCACGAAGATCGGGTCCGGGTCCACCTCCACCTCCGGGTAACGCCTCGAGAGTTCCGAACAGGAGGCCCAGTGACTTGTGGCACGTCGGCCGTCGAGCAGTCCGGCTTTGGCCAGGAGCAGCGACCCGGAACAGACCGAGGCGACCCTCCGCGACCGGTCCGCGGCCTTGCGGATCCAGCCGACGAGCGGCTCTGATTTCTCCGCTTCCAGGACTCCGGTGCCACCGGCAACTATCAGGGTGTCGATCCGGCCGCGACACCGGCCTGTCGTCTTCGCGGGAAGGATCGAGTAGCCGCTGGTCCGTCCCGTCAGCGGATCGGGCGTTTCGGCAACCACCTCGACCTTGTAGGCCGGGTCGGTCGCTTTCCCTCCGACCCGGGCCGAGGTCAGGTCACTGGCACCGGCAAACACCTCGGCCGGCCCGACCACGTCGAGCGGCTGGAGGCCCGGATAGGTGACGATGACGATCCTGCGGGTCGAAGCCATGACCCCATAGTGACCGCCTCACGGCTTGGCCGCAAGGACCAATACCGGACAAATCCTGCCACTGAGCAGTCCCCTTTACTTTGGCGGGTCGTTCACAGGGCGCCCGCAGGTGCGTCCCGGGCGCGGTGCCCGGACCTTCAGTTGTCGGAGCCGATTCTGTCCCAGACGTAAAGCTCCACGGCCTCGTTGGCGAGGTCGAGCAGCCGTTCCGGGGAGAGCCAGCCGACCACGGTTTCGAGCGCGAGCTCTTCGGTCAGTCCGTCTTCGAGAACCTCTTCCCCGCGGAACCCGGCGGCCAGCTTGAGGGCTTCCCGGCGGTGCTCACCGAGCGAGCCGAAGGCCCCCATGAGGAAATCCCGGTTCGGGACGGGCTGGCCGAGGTCCATCGAACCGTGCCAGGCGGCAAGCAGCGAGAGGTCATCCTGGTCGAGGTCGGCCAGGGCGCGGGCGTACTGCGCCTCGAGTTCCTCTTCCGGGATCTCGTCAACCCATGCACGCAGAGCCTCCCCGAGGATCTGGCGACGGGCCTCGCGGCCGACTGATTCGGAGATGACGTGAATCGCATCAGCCGGATCGACGAAACAAAGTGACATGTAGGGCCGTCCTCGGGTCGGGGTGCTTGGTCACTCGTGAAGATAGAGATGCCACAGGACGCAAAAAATGTTGCAGAACCCCGCACTTTGCGGATCAGCACAAGGAAAGAGAACCTTCCCGCAAAGGCCGAAAAGTCAGAAAACGGACGCCGCCCCCGACCATAAAGTTGACCCGTGCCCCTGACCATCATCAAAGGCCCCCCAAACTCCGGCCGGACCGAACTCGTTCGCGAGCGGTTCGAAGCCCGGCTGGCCGATGACCCGGTCCTGGTCGTCCCCTCCACCGACGACATTTTCGGTTGGGAGCGCCGCCTGACCCGCGAACGCGGAGCCTTCCTCGGCGGCAAGGTGGTCCATTTCAAGGACCTGATTGACGAAATCCTCGATGACGAGTCCGTCGCCCGCGACTATGCCGTCAAGAGTGACATCGCGTCGCCCCTCAGGAGGCGCGCCCTGGTTTCTGCGGCGATCACCGAGGAATGGCCGGCGATTGCCCGTCTTCTCGTCGATCAGCCGGGGCTGATCGACGCGGCCTTGCAGACGATCGACGAATTCCGGGCAAACCTGATCGGAACCGAAAGGTTCGAAGACGCGGAAATCGCGGAGCTCACCGGGCCGATGGCAGGGGTCTACCGTGATTACGTCAAGAGGCTCGAAGCCAGTGGACAGACGGATCTGCCGAGCCGGGCCATGCTCGCTTCAAGCCGTTCGCTTGAAGAGTGGCAGGGACGCCCGGTCTTCATCGCCGGCTTCGATGACCTCACTGCCCAACAGCTGGAACTGATCCGACGACTCTCGCGCCAAACCGATGTGCTCATCGCGATCACTCACGAGAAGGGCAACGTGGCGATGGCAATCACCGAGGCGCTGCTCGGGGAACTCGAAGCGATCGGAGGAACAGTTGAGCGGGAAACGGGGCGTCCGGAGACCTCGCCGGATCATGCCCTGACCCTTGTCTCTCTGGAAGAGACATTCCTGAATCCCGAAAGAGCGGGGACTCTGGAGCCCGACGATGCTGTTCGACTGATCGAAGCTTCGGGTCGCCGCGGTGAAGCCGAGGCCGTCGGCGCCGAGATCGCCACCCTGATCGACGGCGGCGTCGACCCGGGTGAGATTGCGATTGCGATTGATGCCCCCGGGACCAACGGCAGTCCCTTCCTGGAACTGCTGACCGAATACGGAATTCCGGCGGCGCTTGAAGCGGAAACGAATGCGCCGGAAACAGTCACCGGACAGGCAGTTCTGAACCTGCTCCGGGCGGGTTCTTCGGATGGTGACGCCGAGAGCTTTCTCGCCTACCTGCGCGGACCGCTGGGACTGGACCCCGGGTTGATCGACGAAACCGAATTTGACCTGGTCAGGGGCGGCGTAGAAGAGGCCGAAGATGCCGTGCCTGTCGCGGCCGGCCACGGGCTCGACCTCCCGGGCTGGCGGGAGCTCAAGCAGCGAAAGGCCGCCGACGCCGCCAGAATCGTCGCCGTTCGCTCCGCCGAAACTCTGGTTGGACTGAATCCGGATTCTCTGCCGGATTCCTCGGTCGCCACCGAGACGCAGATGGCGACCGCGATTACGCGGGCTATCGAAGAACTCGAGGATCTTCATGGTGAAAGAGTCACCGCTGACTTGATCCGCGAGGCTTTGATGAGCGGCGTGGTCAAGACATGGGCTGTCCCCACGACCCATACCGTCCAGATCTCGAGTCCGTACTCGATGCGGGCCAAGCGGGTCAGCTACCTGTTCATCGTCTCTCTTCAGGAAAAGGATCTCGGCGGAACCGACGGCAGGCCCCTGATTTCGAAGCAGGCCCAGGCAGCGCTCGAACTGCCCGATCTGACCGATCAGGAACAGCAGGAGACATACCTTTTCTACTCTTGCCTGGCGGTTCCGACGAAAAAGCTCTGGCTCTCCTGCAGGAATGCCGATGTCCATGGCAAGGCGGAGTTTCCGTCACCCCTGATCGATGAGGTCAAGCGCCTGTTCGTGGATCACGGCGAGGAACTCAAAGTCATTCGACGCTCCGGCGCCGACACGGTATTTGCCCCGGCGCAGGCACCAAGCATCGACGAATTGACCCTGAGCGCAGCAGCCAGCCGCGAACTCTCGCGCCAACTCGAGCCGTTCGGGTCGGCGACCGGGAAACTCGAGCGAGCATTCGACATTGATGGGTCAACCCGGACCTTCCGGAACATCGATTCCAAAGCAGCGAAGAGCGGACTGGCCGAAATGAACGTCTTCTCGGCGACCGCGCTGGAAGCATTCATCGAATGCCCTTACCGCTGGTTCTTTGAACGGGCCGTGTCCCCGGTCCGGTTCGGTCCCGACCCGGAAGCCCTGGCGAAGGGGAATCTGGTCCATAAGGTCCTGGCCGCCCTCTACGGCCGGCATCCAAAGGAGTTGCCGACAGGCGACACCCTTGACGGGTGGCTTGGCGAAATGCAGGAACTGGTCGAAGAGATGGCCGACGAATGCGACCTTGGCGGCAAATCGGCTGCGCACCGGATCCAGCAACGCCAGGTCATGACTGAGATCGAGCGGTTCCTTCGTCGCGAATCCACCCGGGAGAGTTCGAAATTCGAACCGGTCGATTTCGAGCGCAAGTTCGGCTTCGACGAGGAAGGTTCCAAGCCGGCACTGGACGGAGACGGCTGGCAACTTCGCGGAGTAATCGACCGTATCGATGAGGATCCCGACGGCAATGGAGTGGTAATCGACTACAAGTCGGGGGCGTCCTCATACAAGTCGCTCGCAGAGATGCAGCGCGAGGGCAAGGTGCAGCTTCATCTTTATCTGAAGGCACTCGAAGAACATTGGGGCCTTGATCCGCTGGCGGGTCTCTATGTGCCGATCTTTGCTGCCAAGAGCAAAGCCCGGGGCCTGGTTGATGCGAACCGGTCCGGACTTGTGGACGACATCGGAATCTTTTCCAATGACTTGACCGGGGACATTCATGCCGAGATTAACGCGGGCTTCGAGCAAGCCTCGATCGCCGCAGCGAAGATCCTCCAAGGTGAGATCGCCCATGATCCGACCGAATGCCTGAACCACTTCGGCCACGCCGGGGTACCCGATTGGTCGCCCGATTCCGGGGCTGAGAACTGGGGGGAAGAGTGAACCCCACCCCGCAGCAAAGAGCGGCGATCGACAGCGATGCCCATGACATCCTGCTCAGCGCCGGAGCCGGCTCGGGCAAGACGAGCACGACCGTCAGCCGCTATGAGCGCCTGCTGACCGGCATCTACAAAGACGGCCGGACCAGTGAACCGGTCGAGCCCTCCGCGATCCTCGTCTTCACGTTCACCGACAAGGCCGCCGGCGAGTTGAGGGAACGCATCCGCAGCCTCCGGGACGAAGGGAGCCGTGACTTTTCGATGGGGTCCCTCTGGGTCGGGACCTTCCACTCGCTCTGTGCCCGCATCCTCCGCGGCCATGCGATCGCTGCCGGCGTCGACCCGGCCTTCGACGTGATTGACGACGTGGTCGGAAACCGGCTCAAGGAATCAGCCTATGCCTCCGCGCTTGAACTCACCGGCGAGGACGAAGACCTGCTTCCAGTTCTTGCGGAGTTCTCCGGGTTCACTCTGAAGAAAGGAATCCAGGCTGCCTACGGAAGGCTGCGCGCGGCCGGGGAATTCACCCCTCGCCTGCCGGAACCTTCCAGCCGTTCGCTGGAGCAGGTCCATCTGGATCTCTTGCGGGTGGCCTTGAGCGCAGCCGCTCGTACTGATCTCACGAAATCCCAGCGGACGAAAGTGGACAACGTGGTGTCGGCCATGGAGGCGATCGACCCCGAGGAACTGACCTTTGAGGTAGTGGACGAGATCGACTTCTACAAGAAGTCCAAGTTTTTCCCGGAACTCTGCGGGGAAATGGCGGCGACCAAGTCCGATCTAATGAGCCGCAAGGTTGGTCCTCGCTACTGGAAGGTCCTCGGCAGCCTGCTCTCCAATTACGGCGAAGAGTATGAGCGTGCAAAGACTCGCAGGGGCGGGCTCGATTTCGAAGACCTTCAGCTCAAGACGCTGGAGCTCCTGTTGAACCGGCCCGAGGTCGCGGCGACCTACCGGGAGCAATTCGTCGAAATCATGGTCGACGAATTCCAGGACACCAATCGCCTTCAGATGGACCTGATCGATGCCCTGAGGGGGGAGGACACCCGCCTGTTCACGGTCGGAGACGAAATGCAGGCGATCTACGGATTCCGCTACGCCGACGTTGAATTGTTCCGTCAACGCAGGGACGGAGTTTCATTTCGGCTATCGGAAGACCCGGAAGAAAGAGAAGACGGTGAACGGGACGAGGTCAAATTCGAGATCGAGGCGCTGTCGCTGAGCGCCAACTTCCGGTCCCAGGCACCGGTTATCGCCGCAGTGAACGAGTTGGGGCGACAGTTCGAAGCGAGGGTCGAGGGACTTCGGACTAGTGACGAGCCGGGTGGAGAGATCGGCGGAACGAAGCATGAGTTTGCCGACCTCAACGTCGGCCTGGCGCCAGAAGAAGCCAATGACGCCCGGGAAGAGACCGCGATGCAGTCCGGCGTGGAAATTCTCCTGACTGAAGCCGGCGCCTGGACCGAGACAGACTTCGGACCGCTGGCGCCGAAACCGGGAGAAGGCCAGTACGTCACCGAGGGTCGCGGTGAGCATGAGGCCGAGGCGCTGGCCCTGGCATGGCACATCAGGGCCGCGGTCGAAGACGGCGTCCCTCCGGCCGACATCGTCGTGTTGCTGCGCACCAAGACCCGCATGTGGCTATTTGAAGCGGCCCTCAAGCAAGTTGGCCTGAAGCCCTACGTGATCGGTGGGACGGGGTTCTGGGAAACCCGGGAAGGGGTTGACCTGCGGGCCCTTCTGGCCACAGTGGCCAACCCGCTCGATGATGAAGCCCTCACGGGGACCCTTGCCGGACCGGCCTGCGGACTCAGCCCGAGCGCCCTCTGGCTGTTGGGAAAGCGCCGCCCCGGGAAGCGGCCACTCTGGCCGGAAGTGAAGACCCTCGCAGTCTCAGGGGTCGAAGGCATCGACGATGAGGACCGAGCGCGAGCAGCCGCATTCGTCGATGCGATCGAGGGCCTGCGTGCCAGGCAGGCTGGGACGCCACTTGCCCAACTTGTTCATGCGGCCGTCTCCGACACTGGATACGACCTGGTCAATCTCATGCGGGATCCCACTGGAGGGGGCCTCGCCAACCTGCGTCGTGTCGCCGAGATTGCCGGCGAATTCGAAACGAACGAAGGTCGCGATCTGAGGGGTCTGATCGCATGGATCGACGACAGCACCCGGCTCGATTCGGAACAGGCGATCGCCACCGAAGACGAAGACTCCGACGTGATCCGGTTGATGACGGTCCACAAGTCCAAAGGACTGGAATTCCCGATGGTCTGTGTCGCGGACCTTGGTCGCGAGTCAAGATCTCGCTCCGAGAGCGTGATGTGGGTTTCACCCCGCACCGACGCGCCCGGGAAATTCAAAACCGGGCTGAGGCTTCCCTTGCCGGAAGGAAAGACCCTCGACCTGTTCGCTTGGGATGAGTTGAAAAGGGACGCAAGGCTCGAGACGACGGACGAAGAACTGCGAATACTCCACGTCGCCGTGACCCGCGCCCAGCGACGGCTCGTCCTGAGCGGGGTAGCTTCGTTCGAGGAGGTTCCGGACCCGACCGAAGCGAATCCCCATGCCACCGCATTGACCCAGATCTACGACCCGACCGGGCTGGACGACGGCATCGAAATGCCGGCGCCGACCGCCGCCCCGGGAATGGAATTCGAGCCGCCGGCGACCCACGTCGAAGTGACCCTGATCCGACCCGAAGATTCAGAGGGCATCGACAACGTGATCGAGCCCGAACCGGATGAAGGCCTGGCCGATGAGCAGGGGCGTCCCCCGCTCGAGCGTCCGCAAGCCCCGGCTTTTCCCGAGGTGCCGCTTTCGTATTCGGCGCTCGCCTCCTATGCGGAATGTCCACCCCGGTTCTTCGCCAGCCGGGTACTAAAGCTCGATGAACCAGGACAAAGCCCGGACAAGGATGCGAGGTCACTTGATCCGCTGATGGAGTCGGCCCCGAAGGCAGATCCGACCGCTTTCGGGCTGGCCGTGCACGAAATTCTCGAAGGCCTCCCCTCGGGACGCCTGCGCTCGCCGGACCGGGAAGACATACGGAAGGTCCTTTTTTCGCATGGAGTTGAAGGCGAAGAACCGGTTGAAACAGCGATCCGCATGGTTTCCGGATTCGCGAATTCCGAACTCGGACTGGTTATCGCCGATCGCCGGGGAGAAGTCGAACTGCCTCTCCTGATTGACATCGGCGGCGTGATGATCCGCGGGTTTGCCGACCTGCTGGTCCGTGACATGGATCCGCCGTTGATCCTCGACTACAAGTCGAATCAGCTGGAAGGCACCTCTATCGAAGAGGTCATGAAGAAATACGAGCTCCAGCGAGACCTCTATGCCCTGGCGGTCCGTCAAGCGCTCGGCGCCGGGAAAGTCGAGACGGCGTTCGTGTTTCTGCGCGATCCCGAGCACCCGGTGCGGGACATATTCGACGAATCACGGCTGGCCGAAGCCGGGCAGAGAATCTCGGGACTGGTCGGAGACATCGTCGACGGCCGGTACCTGGGCGGCCCCGAGGCCCGGGTCCAGCCCTGCGGTGATTGCTGGGCCTGCGATCTCCTGGCCGGGCAGATCGACGCAGTCTCGGCCGCGGCGGCCTAGAAGGGGACGTCGGGTTCCGGCGGGGGCGGGGGCTCTTCGGTGGGTGCGGGCGCTGCCGGCTCGCTCTGTGCCGGATCGCTTTCCGCGGAGACTTCCGGAGTTTTCGGGCCGGAATCGGTTCCGGTCAGGGAGGCGGCGAGGTCTTCGAGCTTGAGTTCCTTGAGGCCCTGGTCTACTGCGGCCAGTTCTGTGGCGCAGTACTCGATCAGGCCCTTTGCTTCCTCGCAGAGTTCGAGGGTTTCGCGGAGCTGGGCTTCTCCCGAGTCGAGCCGCTGGATGATCTGCTCGAGGCGGGCGGTTGCCGACTCGTAGGTGCTGGCGACTTCTTCCGGGGTTTCCTCACTCACTCTCTTCCAGTCCTTCCATGCTGATCTGCTCGAACTCTCCTTCGGTTTCTTCATTCTGGCGGCGCCGGCGGCGTCTGGCCCCGCCGACGACCGCGTCGACCGCGTCATCGGCGAAGCGGATCTTCACCTCGCCGGCCTTGCGGGCACCGGGGGCATCAACCACCGGCTCCCCCGCCCGGTCCTCGACCCGGGCGTAACCCCGCTCAAGCGTTCGCTGCGGGTCGTGGGCACGAAGCGCCACGCGCTCGGTCTCAAGCCTTCGCTCGCCCTGATCGAGGCGGCGGGCAACCTGTGCCCGGAGACTGGCGGGCAAGGCGAGGACGTGCTGCCGGTCCGAATCGACCGACCGGCCGGCCCTTGCGACAACTGGCAGGAGTCCGCGCTGGATCCGACCCGTGGAATCCGAAACCCGCTCCTTGAGGCCACGCTCTGCCGAGGCTCTTATCTCCCTCGTCCTCTGGTTGAGCGCGGTCCGCTCGGTGCGAATCGCCCGGCCGGGGCCGGCCGCGAGCGCCGCCAGCGGGGAAATCCTGTCGCGCACCGCGAGTTGCCCGGCCCGGGCGACCCGAGCGACAACCTCCGGCATGGCCGAGCGGGCAGCCCCCACGTCGATGCCGATGACCGCCTCGGCGGCGTGGGTCGGGGTCGAGGCACGGACCGCGGCCACGTCATCGAGCAGGGTCACGTCCCTTTCGTGTCCGACGGCCGAGACCACCGGAACCGCGAGCATCGCCACGTTGCGGCAGAGGTCCTCGTCGCAGAAAGCCCAGAGATCGGTCAGGCTGCCGCCGCCCCGACAGACGACGATCGCTTCCACATCACCGAACGCGGCCATGTCGCTCAGGGTCCGGGTGATGATCGGTGCGGCCTTGCGGTCCTGGACCGGAGCGAAACCCCACACGAGCTCGCCCTGCCAGCCGCGTCGCTCGAGGCCGACCATCAGGTCCTGCCGGGCCGCCCCGCCTTCTGCCGTAATCACTCCGATCCGGCGCGGAAGGACCGGCCGGTAGAGGGCCTTCTGGGGTTCCGTCAGCCCCTCGGCCCGGAATCGCTTGCGCAGCTCGGCCAGTCGGGCGATCAGGTCGCCCTCGCCCGAAAGACGGATGTCCGTGGCCCTGAAGCTGAATGAGGGCGAAGCGGTCTTGCCACCCGGGTAGTAGTCGGGCCCGCCCGTGGCAACGATCTGGGAACCCACCTTCACCGAACCTTCGGGCAGGTCCAGGGCCTCGAACTCGCGGCGCCACATCGTGCAGCGAACCCCTCCCCGCTCATCCTTGAGCTGGAAGTAGATCTGGACGTTGGAGCGATTGAACTCGGTCACCTCGCCGGTGATCGTCGCCCGCGGGAGTGCATTCATCTGGCGCTTGAGAGATTCCGCGTACTCGCCGACCGGAACCGGGGCGGGTTCCGATCCGCCTTCAACCTGGTCCTTGCCGGCAGGTTCCGATTGCTCGCGGTCCACAAAGCCAGCATGACATCGGTCCACGACGGGCCAATGTGACCGATTGGCACAGGAGCTGTCGTTTCGCTTCCCAAAGCCAGAAAACAAGTGTCCCGAGAGTGAAACACGACTTTTATGACCATCTGACTCGACATTCGCCCGGGGCGCGTGCTAGGTTGCCGACTCGCTATTTGAGTTTGTAGATCAAGAAAGTCATTTCAATGACGGAAGGGGGAACACCCGAATGAGTTTGAGCAGTTCCAGAAATACCCGGCGCACCGTCCAGGGGCTCCTGATCCTCGCCCTGGTGGCCTTTGGAGCGATCGTCGCCGGTTGCGGCAGCGACGCCAGCGGCGAATCGGGAGGCAAGGTCCAGCTGGTGGCCTACTCCACTCCCCAGACCGCCTACGAGGAAGGGCTCGAGCCGGCCTTCAACCAGACCACGGAAGGCGAAGACATCGACTTCTCGAACTCGTTCGGAGCTTCCGGCGACCAGAGCCGGGCGGTTGAAGCCGGGCAGCCTGCCGGCTACGTCAACTTCGCGCTCGAGACCGACGTGACCCGGCTGGTTGACGCCGGACTGGTCTCGAAGGACTGGCAGAAGAACAGGTACAAGGGCATCGTCACCAATTCAGTGGTTTCGATCGTGACCCGCCCCGGCAACCCGGAAGGGGTCAAGTCCTTCCAGGACATCATTGATAAGGGTCTCGACGTCGTGACCCCGAACCCGTTCACTTCGGGCGGCGCGAGGTGGAACATCATGGCGATCTACGGCGCCGCGATCCACGAGGGCAAGACCCCGGACCAGGCCCTTGAAAGCGTCAAGCAGATCCTTTCCCAGGCCCCGGTCCAGCCGGCCAGCGCCAGGGACGCCCTCCAGGCCTTCATCGGAGGAGCCGGCGACGTGCTGATCTCCTACGAGAACGAGGCCATCGCGGCGCAGAACGCCGGCGAGGACGTGGACTACGTGATCCCGGACTCGACCATCCTGATCGAGCAGCCGGCGGCTGTCACGGTGGACGCGCCGAAGTCGGCAACTGACTTCCTCGACTTCCTCTGGAGCGACGCGGGCCAGAAGATCTGGGCCGAGCAGGGCTACCGTCCCGTGAACAAGAGCCTGGTGGATCCGTCGGTCTATCCGACCCCGAAGGACGAGTTCACGATCGCCGAGTTTGGTGGCTGGGACAAGGTCGCCGACGAGTTCTTCGACGACCAGACCGGCTCGGTCGCGGAAATCGAGAAGGAACTGGGGGTCTCCACTGAAGGCTGAACAAACAGCCGTGGCGGTTTCCCGGCCCCGGGCAGGCCTGCGCCTGCCCGGGGCGGAAGCCGCGATGACCAAGGGGCTGGTGGTCACCTACCTGAGCCTGATCGTCCTGATTCCGCTGGCGGCCATCGCGGCGAAGGCGTTCTCCGCCGGGCCGGCCGAGTTCTGGGACACCATCACCCAGCCCCAGGCGATAGCGGCCCTGAAACTGACCGCGATCTGCTCCCTGATCGTGGTGCTGATCAACGCCGTGATGGGAACCCTGATCGCCTGGGTTCTGGTCAGGGACGACTTCCCTGGCAAGGCGATCGTCAATTCGGTGATCGACCTGCCATTCGCCTTGCCGACCATCGTCGCCAGCCTGACCCTGCTCACGCTGTACGGAAACGACAGCTTCCTCGGCATTCACGCTGCGTACACCCGCTTTGCGGTGATCATCGCGCTGCTCTTCGTGACCCTCCCCTTTGTCGTTCGGGCGGTTCAGCCGCTGCTGCTCTCGCTCGACCGTGACATGGAGTCGGCCGCAGAGTCGCTTGGCGCGGGGAAGGTCCGCATCTTCACCCGGATCATCCTCCCCAACCTCCTGCCCGGCATCGCGGCAGGGGTCGCCCTCGCGTTCGCGCGAGCCCTGGGCGAATTCGGCGCACTCGTGCTGATTTCCGGAAACGTTCCCTACAAGACCGAAGTGGCATCGGTATTCATTCGCGGGCAGATCGAATCCGACCAAGTGGTAGGCGCGGCCGCCGTATCGGTGGTGCTGCTCGTCTTTTCGATGTGCATGCTCGCCTTCGTCAACCTGATCCAGAAGTGGGGTCTCCGCCATGACCGGTAACGGACGGCTTTCCCGTTACGGGTTGCGCTTCGTCGCGCTCTCGTACTTGTCGGCACTCCTGCTTCTGCCGATCGGCGTCGCGCTCGTCAAGACATTCGACCAGGGCGTCGGCGAGGTGATCACCCAGATCACCAAACCGGACGCAATTCACGCCCTGAAGATGTCCCTGCTCACCGTGATCATCGCGGTGCCGCTGAACACGGTCTTCGGAATCGCCGCGGCCCATGTGGTCGTGAGGACCGACTTCCGATTCAAGTGGGCGATCAACGCCCTCATCGACATGCCTTTCGCCGTCTCGCCGGTAGTAATCGGTCTGGCCCTGATCCTCGTCTACGGGACCGGAGGATGGTTCGGCGCCGACCTCGCCGCAATGGGCATCCAGGTGATCTTCTCCACCCCGGGAATCGTCATGGCGGTGATCTTCGTGTCTCTGCCCTTTGTGGCCCGGGAGGTGATCCCGGTGATGCAGGAAATCGGCACGGACCAGGAAACGGCGGCGGAAACTCTCGGCGCCGGCCCCTGGCAGACCTTCCGCAGGATCACCCTCCCGGCGATCCGGTGGGGAGTTACATACGGGATCGTTCTCACCACGGCGCGTGCCCTGGGTGAGTTCGGCGCGGTCACCGTGGTCTCCGGAAACATCTCCGGAGAAACCCAGACCCTGCCGCTGTACGTCTCCCAGCAGTTCGAAACCTTCAACTCGGTGGGTGCCTATTCGGCTTCGCTGGTCCTGGCGATCCTCGCTCTGGGCACCCTCCTTTCAATGAACCTTTTGCGCCGAAGAGAGGAAACAAATGACTGAAACGACCGACGAACTCCCGATCGAAAGCCACGGCATCGAGGTCCGGGACGTAAACAAGGACTTCGGCGATTTTCAGGCCCTGAGGGACGTGAACCTGATCGTTCCCGACGGTTCGATGACCGCCCTGCTCGGACCCTCCGGCTCGGGCAAGTCGACCCTGCTCCGCACGATCGCCGGATTGGAGGTTCCGACCAGCGGACAGGTATTCATCGGCGGCGAGGATCAGGCCAGGAAGCCGGTGCGGACCCGCAATGTCGGCTTCGTCTTCCAGCACTACGCAGCCTTCAAGCACATGACCGTCTTCGACAACATCGCCTTCGGCCTCAAGGTACGCAAGAAGAACAGGAGCGAGATCGAGGAACGGGTCAACGAACTGATTGACCTGGTCCAGCTGACCGGGCTGGCGAAGCGGTACCCGTCACAGCTTTCCGGCGGCCAACGGCAGCGCATGGCTCTGGCCCGGGCCCTGGCCGTGGAACCGTCGGTGCTGCTGCTCGACGAGCCCTTCGGGGCCCTGGACGCGAAGGTCCGCAAGGACCTGCGCACCTGGCTGCGGCGCCTGCACGACGAGGTACACGTGACCACGATCTTCGTCACCCACGACCAGGAAGAGGCGATGGACATCGCCGAGCAGATCGTGGTCATGAACGGAGGCCGGATCGAACAGACCGGCTCGGCCACCGACCTCTACGACCAGCCGGCCAACGAGTTCGTCATGGGCTTCGTCGGCGAGGTGAACAGCCTCGGCGGGAGGCTGGTCCGCCCCCACGACACCGAGATCCTGCCCGTACGGTCCCCGGATTCCGTGGAAGTGGAGATCGATCGGGTGGTACGGCTCGGATTCTCCGGCCGGGTCGAGATGCTGACCGTCCCCGACAAGCAGGAGGTCTGGGCACAGCTGACCCGCTCCGAGCTGGAGACGCTGAACCTTGAGTCAGGCTCGACCGCTTATGTGCGACCGCGGCCCGACGCTCTGACGAGAAAAGACACGGGGGCACTGGACGGCACCTTCAGGGAAGTGAGTCCTGATATTCACAGGCCCACTTACGCAGGGCCAGAATTGCCGGTCTGAGGCCTTCGCCCATCTCGGTGAGGCTGTAGGTCACCTTGATTTGGGGGCCGTCCTCGACCTCGCGGGTCATCAGTCCCGCGTCCTCGAGCTCGCGCAGCCGCTGCGACAGCAGGCGGTCGGAGAGCCCCGGGATCGAGCGTTTCAGTTCCGCGAACCGCAGAGGCCCGTCATCGAGAGCCCAGATGATGGCGCCGCTCCAGCGTTTGCCGATCAACTCGATCCCCGCGTGGAAATGCGGGCAGACCTCGTTCAGAGACGGTCTTGCGGGACGACTGTCGGCCGCCTGCCAGTCAGAAGTTGAACCGGTCACCGTCCTTTCACCTTAGCGGAGCCGGTTTGTGGGAAAGCCCGGAACCGCCGCCCGGGACCCGCAATTCAGGCGCAGGGGCCGGTGTCGACTTCCTTTCCGGTGACCCGTGAACCGATACGGGCGAGCACCCTGTTCGGAATCGCAAGGCCCCCCGTCGGCCCCTCGGTGGTCGCCGCGAAAACGGTGCCGAGGACCCTGCCCTGGGCATCAACCAGAGGGCCCCCCGAGTTGCCGTGTTGAACCAGTCCGCGGAGAGTCAGCATCAATCTTTCGAAGGGACCGGACCCGTAAGCATCGTCACCCAGCAACAGCCGGGTCTGCCCCGCCCGGGCCGCGGTGATGGTCAGCGGCCCATCATTGGGGTATCCGATCACCGCAGCGGCGGTTCCCCGGCGCGCCTTGGCCAGGGCGGGAAGGGCAGGTACGTCCACGTCTGCCCTCAGAATCGCGATGTCGTTCCGGCGGTTGAAAGCAATCGGCGTCGCCGGAGCGCTCTGGCCATCGTTCGACTGTATGCGGGTGTCATCCTGGCCCGCGACGACATGGGCGTTGGTGACGAAGGTGTCGGGGCCGATCGGCCAGCCCGAGCCCATCACTCCGTAGCCCTGGCAGGTACCCGAGACCTTGACCACGGACCGGGCCGCCTGCTTTACGGCCGCCTCGCTGCCGGTGCCCTTGTCGGGTCTCGCGATTTCACCCGGTGAAGCGGCGAAGCGAGGAACCGGGTCGATCCGGTGGAGAGCCTGCATCAGGGGTCCTGACGGGGGCATGACGTCGTTGACGGCACCAACCAGCAGCGACTTCTGCACGTCGCGCCGGAGTCCATCCGAGCTTGGGTAATAGACCGCCACCGCGGCCAGCACCCAGATGATCCCCAGCCCGACCGCGGCGATCAGCACGGCACCGCCGATCCCGTCGATCACCTCCCAGAAGGGATGTCGGACGGCCGAATCCCTGACCCTTTCGCCGAGAGTGACCGCGAAAGCCAGGGTGATCGACCCGACCACGATCGCACCGACAAGGGCCGCCAGCGGGGCATAGGGGGAGTTTGAGCCGTGATCGAGGAAAACCGGGGCCAGACGTGACCCGAGCAGGGCACCAACCGCCAGGCCGGCCAAGCCCAGTGCCCCGACGATCAGGCCCTTGCGAAAGCCCCAGAGGGCAAGGATGAAGGTGAAGGCGGCTATGCCCCAGTCAAGCGGTGTCACCATGCCAATTTAGCCCCCGGCCAACGGCGGCAGCCGCCCGCCAGTTCGGCCCTCCGCCCGTACCGGTATTTTTCAGGTCTTATGGGGCGTCCGCCTTCACGCCAGGAAAGGCAAAGGAGACTCAAGACGAGGGCTTTGCCTCTGGTCGCAATTGCGCTGGTTTCCTTCCTGGTCGGGATGGTCAAAGGGTGCCCCGGCAGCCCGAACCGGGATTCGGCCGAGCAATACGTCCAGTACTGGCAGGACGGGAACTACACCGCCATGTACGACATGCTCAGCACGAAGTCCAAGGAAGGGATTACGCAGGAGAGGTTCATCAGCAGGTACGGGGAAGCTTCAGCCGAAGCGACGATCCGGAGCATCGAACACGATGAGGCCGGCGGTGATGAAACCACCGCCGAAGTCCCGATGACCGTGAGCACACTCGCCTTCGGCACAATCGAGCAGCCGCTCGAGGTCACCTTCGGCTCCGACGGCATCGCCTGGCAGAACAACCTGCTCTTCCCCGGGCTGAAGCTGAACGAAGAACTGACCCGCACCACCAAACTCCCGACCAGGGCGAAGATCCTTGCCGACGACGGCCAGGTGATGGCCGAAGGTCCGGTCGATGCGCGCGAGCATCCACTGGGCGACTCGATGATCGACGTGACCGGAATTACCGGGGAGCCGGACGAACAGGGCATCGACCTGAGCAGTCTCGCCCAGGGCTACGAGCCGGGCGAGACCACCGGCGTCAGCGGACTCGAACTCGCCTTCAACGGGCGACTCACCGGCAAGCCGGGAGGAACGCTGTTTGCGAAACCGATCGACGGTGGCACCGACGGCCAGGGCCGCAAACTGGGGAGCGGCAAGCCCTCGCCGGCCAAGCCTCTGAAAACAACGATCGACCCCGACCTCCAGAACTCAGCGGTCGCCAACCTCGGAGGCGTCTCGGGCGGCGCCGCCGTGCTCGACGCAAAGAAGGGCTACATCAAGGCCCTGGCCGGATCGGCCTACTCGGTTCTTCAGCCCCCGGGTTCGACGATGAAGATGGTCACCGCGACGGCGGCACTGGAAACAGGTGCCGCCACGATGGATTCGTCGTATGACTACGTGACCGAGGCCCCGGCCGACGGACGCATGATCCAGAACGCCCACGGGGAAGTCTGCGGCGGCACCTTCACCGAGGCATTCGCCCATTCCTGCAATTCCGTCTTTGCCCCGCTGGCCGAGCAGATCGGGCCGGAGAACTTCACCGCGACCGCGGAGCGGTACGGCTTCAACCGGCCCCCTCAGGTCTGGGATCCGGAGAGCCTCGCTGTGGTCGACCCGCCGGTACCCACGGTTCCCGAGGCCGACGACTACCAGAGCGACCTTGGCGTCTCCGGAATCGGACAGGGCCGGGTGCAGGCAACTCCCCTTCTGATGGCCAGCGTCGCCCAGACGATCGCCAACAAGGGCGTCTCCCTGCCGACGCCGATCACCCGTGAGCCCGCGCTGCAGCCTGATTCCAAGCCGGTCCGGGTGACCAGCAAGAAGATCGCCTCCCAGGTCGCCGACCTGATGGTGGCCGTGGTCACCTCGGGGACCGGTCCCGCGGCCGCGATCCCGGAAGGCCAGGTGG
Source organism: Solirubrobacterales bacterium (assembly GCA_020438395.1). Lineage (GTDB taxonomy): Bacteria > Actinomycetota > Thermoleophilia > Solirubrobacterales > 70-9 > 67-14. The sequence continues at coordinate 21,274 of JAGQUR010000047.1, forward strand.
CGGGCAAGACCGGCACCGCCGAGGTCGGACCGAGCGGCGAAGTGGACGATCAGGGCGAGGACATCCTGATCGAGGACGCCTGGTTCGCCGGCTTCGCCCCCTCGGACAATCCGAAACTGGCGGTCTGCGTGATGGTCATCGACGCCTCGGCCGACGGCGGAACCGTCGCCGCCCCGATCGCCGGGGCCATTCTTTCGGACGGCCTCTAGGCCTGAGGCTCGGCCGGGGTTCCGAAGAACACCGCGGCGAGCGATGCGACGGCCCCCACGGTGAGGACGACCCCGCCGAGAGCCGGCAGCCAGAACCCCAGTCCGAATCCGATCAGAACGGCCAGCGCCGCGATGGCGAGAATCGACCACCACTCGACCAGCACCGGGCCGGGTTGACCCCCCGCAGGGGCGGAGAGGACCACGCCGATGATCAGCACCGCGACGCCGATCCCCGAGAGCACATCCGAAAAGGGACCCAGCAGGGCCAGGGCTGCTCCGACTCCGGCTGCTACCTGGCCGACCAGCGCCGGCCCGTGATCCTCCAGCTTCAGGTGCCTAGAGGTCGAGGTCGAAGGTGGCGGGGCCATCTTCGCCATCGATGGTCAGCTGCACCGGCCGCTGTTCGGCCGATTCGCGGTTGATCTTGAAGAGCACCATCGACGCGCCGATCGGGCCGACCTGCGCGGTCGAATCGGTCTGCGGAATGTTGTCGTTGGCCTCGACCGTGGCTCCGGGCTGAAGCGCGTAGATGCTTTCGCTCGGGATGTTCTCGTACTTGCGGCCCGCGGTCGTCTCGATCTGGAAGCTCTCCGGAATCGTCTCGGGATCGTCACTGTCGTTGTGGACATGGACGAAGACCCCGATGTACATCTCGTTCGGACCCGGGGCCGGCTTGCCGACCAGGTACTCGGAATCCTCGATGTCATTGATGTTCAGCGGACGGGTGAAGAGCACGTTGTACTGCAGCGGACCCAGTTCGACGATCTCGCCTTCGGCGAGACCTGTCTTCTCCTCATGGCCACCGCCGCAGGCGGCGAGACCAAGGCCGGAGATAGCGACTACGAGGGCCAGGACGAGGCCACGGAACAGGTTGCTCTTCGAAATTCTTTCCATCGCTGCGGGAGTCTATTCGGCCTTATCGGACCTTGCTCAGTGGTTGTCAGGCGACCCCGGTCGCGTGGCGGTTGCCGCCGGCGACCGGCACGTCGACCTTTTCCTCGCGACCGGACTCGACCGCATCGCGAAGGCGCTGGCCGGCCTTGTTCAGCCGGCGCCTGTGCCACCCGGCGCCGCCGGTCATGCGGTCAAGCATCTTCGCCAGCCCGGTCGGGACCGTCCAGTAGCTGATCCGGACCTTCGTTACGCCGGTCGAGGATTCCTCCATCTCCCATTCGGTCCCGGTGGCCGTCTTGTTGTAGCGACCGGTCACCCCCCGTTCCGAGATGCGCCTGGGCTTCTCGGCTGAGGTGATCGCCGAATCAGCCCAGGCCTTCTTTCGCTTGAACTGCCAGCGCGCACCCGCCCCTATGCCCCTCGAATCGAGGCGGAGCAGGCGGAACTTCTCCACCGAATCGCCGTAGAGAAAAGGACGCGTGTCGAAGTCCATGAGGTACTCGAAGATCTCTTCGCGTGGCGCATCGACGTCTACTTCGGTGAATACGGGACCCATTGGGCGGGATTCTACGGTCTCGCGCTTGATGTCGGTTTGACCGGCGATAGGGTGTGCCGGTGTCCACGACCATTGCGATCCTCTCCCAGAAGGGTGGAACCGGCAAGACGACCCTGACCCGGTCACTGGCCGAGGGCCTGCGCAGATCCGGACTTTCGGTCCTGGCGATCGACGCCGACCCCCAGGGAAACCTCTCCGAGTACTTCGGGATTCCGGCCGACGCCTTTCCCACCCTGGGAGAAGTTCTGGCCGGCCGGGAGCGGGCCGTGGATGCGGTTCACACCGGACCCGGCGGGGGCGAAGTCATCCCCGCGAACCTCGGCCTGGCCGAGGCGGAGCTGATGCTGGCCGGCAAGATCGGCCGCGAACTGACGCTGCGCAACGCCCTGCGGGAACCGAAGCGTCAGTTCGAAGTGATCCTGATCGACTGTCCCCCCACGCTGGGGCTGCTGACCGTCAACGCGCTGGTCGCGGCCGACCGGGCCATCCTCTCCACCCAGGCTGAGCATTTCTCCGAGCAGGGAGCCGAGCAGGCGATGGAGGTGATCGGCCTGGCCCGGGAGAACCTGAACCCGGACCTTGAGCTGCTCGGTCTGCTGCTGAACGTCGCCGACATGCGGACCAACCATGCCCGCAGCACGCTCGAGACGATGCGCGAGCAGTTTGGTGACCTCGTCTTCGACACCGTGGTCAGACGCTCGATCGTCTATCCGGAATCGGCCAAGGTGGCCAAACCGATCTTCGAGTACCGCAAACGCAAGGCCGTGGATTACGCCGCACTCACCGTCGAGGTGCTGGAACGCCTTGACTTCCCGGCTGCCCTGGCCGAGGCAAAGTCCAACCTGGCCGAGATCGAGCCTTCCTAGAGTTCGGGCACGTCGGCGCCGAGCGGGCTGAACCCGACCCGCCTGACATCTGCCCAGCCGGCGCATTTCTCCCTGAGCTGTTCGACCACGCCGCCGGTTTCCTGCCAGTTGGTCCAGACCAGCACGGTCGGACCGGCGCCGGAGATGGTCGCGCCGATCGCCCCCATCTCACCGGCCGCCTCGACGATCTCCATCGATTTCGGGAAGAGGTGGCGCCGGCGTTCCTGATGCATGCGGTCGTGAAGCCCCATGCCGATCAGATCGAAGTCACCCCGGCTCAGGCCGAGCGCAAGATGGGCGGCGGAGGCCGTGTTCGCAACCGCATCGGTGATCGGAATCTGCCCAGGTATCGCCTCGCGGGCCAGACGGGTCGAAACCTCGGCTTCGGGAATGACCAGGATTCCCTCCAGCCCCTCGGGCGAGTCGATCACCGTCGCGGTCAGGCGCGGGCCGGCGGTACAGACGACGAACCCTCCGCAGATCGCGGCCGCAACATTGTCGGGATGTCCTTCGAGTGCGGTGGCCCGCTCCAGCAGGTCCTGCCTCTCGAGACCGAGCTCGAAGAGATGGTCCGCGGCGACCAGCCCGGCGACGATTGCCGCGGCGCTGGAGCCCATCCCGCGGGCAAGCGGGATCTCGCCGCCGATGCGGAAGGAGATGCCATCGGCTGGCTGCAGGGATTCGAAGGCCCGGACCACGAGGTTGCTGCGGTCCAGGGGAACGTCGACCTCGTTGCAGGAGACCGAGAAGCTGCCGGTCTCCTTGACTTCAAGTTCGAGGTGGAGATCAAGGGCCACCGCCATCACGTCATAGCCCGGCCCGAGATTGGCCGAGGAAGCCGGAACCCGCACCAGTCGATGTCGCTCAGTCACCCGGCAAACCTACCTTGCTAAAGATTGGGGCGTGGAATCGTCCGTCGCTTCGTCCCCCCATTCGCCTGCCCCTGCCCTGCAGATCACCGATCTGGTCAAGCGCTACCCGACCGGAGTCGAGGCTCTGAAGGGGGTTTCGCTGGAGATCGCCGATGGCGAGTTCTTCGGCCTGCTCGGACCGAACGGAGCCGGCAAGTCGACCCTGATCCACTGCTCGACCGGACTGGCCGGGCCGACTTCCGGCGAGATCAGGATCTTCGGCCATGACGCGGTAGGGGATTACCGGGAGGCCCGCGAGGCGGTCGGCCTCGCTCCGCAGGAGTTGAACATCGACTGGTTCCTGACCGTCGAAGAGACCCTCGACTTCCACGGCGGGTACTTCGGGATGAACAAGAAGGAACGAAAGGAGCGGGTCGACGAATTGCTCGAATCCTTCTCGCTCGTCGACAAGCGCGACGACCGCACCCGCGATCTTTCCGGGGGGATGAAACGCCGGGTGATTCTGGCCCGCGCCCTGATGCACCGGCCGCGCCTCCTGATCCTCGACGAGCCGACCGCCGGGGTCGACGTCGAACTTCGCCTCGAGCTCTGGCACTACGTCCAGCAGGTGAACACAGAGGGCACCACGATCCTGCTCACCACCCACTACCTCGAGGAAGCCGAGCAGCTCTGCAGCCGGATCGCCTTCATCAATGGCGGCGAGATCGTCGATCAGGGATCGAGCGACGAACTGGCCGAACGGTTCGGGGTCGGCAGCCTCGAGGATGCGTATCTCGAGCTGGTCGGACGCAAGGAGCTTTCCCGTGCCCATGTCGGCACCTCCGCGGAGGAGGGCGCGTGAGCCCGTCAATGGTCCGCCTGGTTTCCCTGACCAGGCGCGAAGTCAACCGGTTCCTGAAGATCCCCCGGCAGACGGTCGGCGCCCCGCTGCTCGAAACCTTTCTCTACATCTCGATCTTCGGCGCGGCGCTGGGGTCCCGGGTCGGCGACCTGCACGGCTACGAGTACATCGTTTTCGTGATTCCGGGGCTGATCATGATGGCCTTCGCGATCAACGCCTTCACCAACAACTCGTCGTCGATCCTCCAGCAGAAGTTCCAGGGAGCGATCGACGACCAGCTCTCCTCCCCCGCCTCGCCCGGCCAGCTGCTTCTTGCCTTCACCCTCGGCGGCTTCCTTCGCGGACTGCTCATCTCGGTGGTCACCTTCATCGTCGCCAGCCTGCTGGTCGACCTCCCGGTCAAGCACTTCTACATCCTGATTCCAGCGCTGTTTCTGGTCGGCTGGTTCTTCGCCAGCCTCGGGGTGCTGGTCGGCGTGCGGGCCGAGCAGTTCGATGACGTGTCCTTCGCCCAGACCTTCATCCTCCAGCCGCTGATCTTCCTCGGCGGCGTCTTCTATTCGGCTTCGCTCCTGCCCGAGCCGTACGAGACCCTGACCCACTTCAACCCGGTCTACTACATGATCTCCCTGGTCCGTTACGGATTTCTGGGTGTGGCCGACATCAGCGTCTGGATCGCCCTCGCGGTCCTCACGGCCGCCACGGCAGCACTCACCTACGCGAACTACCAGATGTTCAAGTCCGGCTACAAACTCCGCCGCTAGCCGAGGGTCGCGCTAGCCGAAGACGGCTTCTTCGACCGCGCCGATCTCGTTCGGGCAGTTGATCACCGAAGGAGCCTTGCCGAGCGCGGTGTCCGGGTCCTTGAGTCCGTGTCCGGTCAGTACGCAGACCACCGTTTCGGGCTTCTCCATGCCCTCGACGGTCGGCAGGCCGTGATTGAGAATCCCGGCGACGGAGGCAGCCGAGGCAGGCTCGCAGAAGACGCCTTCGTTCGAGGCCAGCCAGTGATAGGCGTCGAGGATCTGCTCGTCGGTGACCGCGGCGACCCTCCCCCTTGAGGTGTTGAAGGCGTTCATCGCCTCCTCCCAACGGGCCGGATTGCCGATCCGGATCGCGGAAGCGACCGTTTCCGGGTGGGCAACCGGGGCGCCGTCGACCAGCGGGGCCGAACCGGCAGCCTGGAATCCGTAACAGATCGGGGCGGTCCCTCTTTCCTGGAAGCCCTTCCAGTAGGCGGTGACATTGCCCGCGTTTCCGACCGGGATTGCCAGGGCGTCCGGAGCCGATCCGAGTTCGTCGATCAGCTCGAAGGCGGCCGTCTTCTGTCCCTCGATCCGGTAGGGGTTGACCGAGTTGACCAACTCGATCGGGTTGCGCTCGGCCAGTTGGCGGACGATCGTCAGAGCGTCGTCGAAATTGCCTTCCAGGGCGACCACGCGGGCGCCGTGCATCAGCGACTGGGCTAGCTTGCCGATCGCGATCTTCCCTTCGGGAACGATCACCGCCCCACGCAGTCCGGCCCGCACCGCATAGGCGGATGCGGAAGCAGCGGTGTTGCCGGTCGAGGCGCAGATC
>JAGQUR010000006.1 GCA_020438395.1 Solirubrobacterales bacterium
GTCTGGATCAGGTACACGATCGACAAGGTCCCGGGTCAGCAGGCAACCGGCACGACCTGGTTCACGCTCTTCGACGGTGAGACGGACAGCCCCCTCGCCCGTCGCCATGTCGGGCAGACGGCGGGTGCCCCTCCCGACACCTGGGTGAGGATCGGCGACTCCTCGATCGGTCCCTCCGGAGCACGCGGCGACTGCTTCGAGGCCAGTTGGAATCTCCGGTTCACCCCGCTCGCGCCGATCCTCTTCCACCTGCCCCGGCCGCGTTTCTACGAGCTGCCACTCCCGAAGACCAAGCCGATCTCCCCGATCCCGCTCGGGGACTTCTTCGGCAGCTTCAGCTTCGGCGAGCGGGTAGTGAAGGTGGACGGCTGGCACGGGATGGTTGGCCACAACTGGGGCTCCGAGCATGCGGAACGATGGATCTGGCTTCATGGCAGCGACTTCGAGGAGGATCCCGAAGCCTGGATCGATGTCGCAATGGGAAGGATCCGGGTCGGTGGCCGGCTGCTTCCCTGGGTGGCCAATGGCGCCATTCACAGCGGAGGCCGGATCCAGAGGATCGGCGGCATGTTCGCTCCCGGGGTGGATGTGACAGAAAGTCCGCTGCGGCTTGAGGCGGGGCTGCCAGTAGCTGGCAAGAGCTATCTGGATCTGGTGGTTGATTCGCCGCCGAACCTGACCGTCGGCTGGCAGTACGGCGACCCGGCCGATCCCGATGGAGAACACCACGAGGTCGCCAACTGCTCTGCTGCGCGAATGGAAGCGAAGCTCACGATGCCCGGCAACGCTCCTCCGGTCACCTTCACCACCTCCCGCGGAGCCGTCTACGAACTCGGGATGACGGAAACCGATCACGGAATACCGGTTGCAGACGGGCTGCCGCCGGAGCGGTCCGCCTGACGGGCTGAGTAGCGTGCTGCCCGGATGGGCAAGAAGAAAAAAGCCGGCCGGGTCAGCGCAGGCCTGATCCTTTATCGCCACGGCGCCGAAGGGCTCGAGGTGCTGATCGCCCACATGGGCGGTCCCCTCTGGGCGAAGAAGGAGCGGGGCTGGTCGATCCCCAAGGGCGAGATCGATCCCGGCGAGGAGCCCCTCGAAACGGCCCGCCGCGAGTTCAGGGAAGAGGTCGGCATGGACCCGCCGGCCGGCGTACCGATCCACCTCGGGGAGATCACCCAGAAGTCAGGCAAGCGGGTCCTCGCCTGGGCGCTCGAAGGGGACCTGAACCCCGGCGACCAGGTGAGCGTGACCTGTGAGATCGAGTGGCCGCCACGCTCGGGTGAGCGGATCGAGATACCGGAGGTCGACCGGGTGGAGTGGGTCGCGCCCTCGACCGCGAAGAACCTGGTGATCGAGGGACAGATGCCGTTCTTCGACCGGCTCGAGAAGCTGGTCGCCTCCGGCTGAGGACCGGTTAGCGCCGTTTGGGCCGGACCAGCCGGATCGAACCGGAACCCGACCCGCCGGAACCGTCTTCGCCGGTCAGGGTCACCTTGACCCGGGCGGTGACCCGGCTGCCGTTGCGAACGGCCTTCTTCATGGCCTTGACCCGCTTGAGCGGCACCTGGAAGGTGAGCTTGCCTCGAACCCCGGCCGCAAGGTCGGAGACCGGGGTCTTCAGGTTGAAGATCGCCGGCTTCCTGCGGAAGCGGTTTCTGGTGATCCGCACCTTCGTCGTGGCCGAAGCGGTGCAGGCGATCGAGCACTTCGCCCCGACCACCAGGCGTTTGGCGATCACCCTCCGTTGCGGGATGAACGAGTTGTAGGTGACCTGCCCCGGCGGTTCGGTCGTGACCGGGCAGGCGGTGGCAGTTGACCCGTTCGGCGCGACCCGGTACACGGCAGAGTTGCCGAGCACGTAGACGCAGCCTCCCGAGTCCTCGCCGAAGGAGCGCAGCGAGCCGACACCGTCGGGAATCACGAGTCCGGCCTGCTGCGGGTCCGCGCCCGCCGCGTCGAGGTTCAGGGTCCGCAGCGCGTCGTCGCAGAGGTCGCCGTAGAGATAGCGGCCGGTCAGGCCGCCGAGGCTCTCGTCCCGGACCACATAGCCACCGATGATCGCGCAGCCGCCGCCCTGATTGTCGACACCGTTGTCGTGGTTGTAGACGTAGATCGGAGCTGCAAAGGACGGGGTCAGAGTGGTGCAGAATCCCTCGCAGTCCGGCCAGCCGAGATTGGCGCCCTTGAGGTCTCCGACGTCGACCTCCTCCCAGGTGCCGTTGCCGACGTCACCGATCACGAGCCTGCCGTCAGGGGTGAAGGAGGCCCGGTAGGGGTTGCGCAGGCCCAGCGCGTAGATCTCGGTTCTCGCTCCGGCCTCGCCAACGAACGGATTGTCGGACGGCACGGTGTAGGTGGCAGCGCCGGCTCCGTCGGGGTCGGCCGGGTCGATCCGCATGATCTTGCCGTAGACGTTGGTGAGCGTCTGGGCGTTGGAGCCGTTGGCGTTGTCCCCGATCGAGAAGTAGAGGTCACCGTCGGGGCCGAAGGCCATCCAGCCGCCGTTGTGGTTCCCCGCCGAATGTGGGACCGAAAAGACCAGCCGGGCCGAGGCGGGGTCGGCTTTGTCGGGATCCCCCGATGACACGTGGTACTCGACGATCCTGATGTCCCCGGTGCTGCCGCCGAAGCCGTCGGCCGCGTGGGCCACGTAGAAGGCGTAGAAGAGTCCGCTGGTCGCGTAGTCGGGAGCAAAGGCGATCGAGAGCAGCCCCCGCTCGCTGACCAGGTCGACGTTGCCTATGGTCAGGAAGGGCTGGTTCACGGGAACGCCGTCCTTGATGATCCGGACCTGGGCCTGATGGCTGCCCGAGTCACCCCGTTCGGCGATGAAGACCCGGGAGTCGTCAGGGGGAGAGGTGAGGAAGCTCGGGTCGGACCCGAGGTAGCCGTCCGGAGTGACCCGGACCAGCCCCGCGCCGAACGCCGACCCGCTGATTCCGAGCCAGCAAAGCATCACGACCCCCGCCGCAGTGATCCACTTCATGGGGATCAAACTACCGTCATCGGGGACGGACCAGACGGATGCGCCCGTACCGGGTCTTCCCGGATCCATCGGATCCGGCCATCCTGATCCTTACCCGGGCGGCCACGCTGCTGCCGTTTCGCAGGGCCAGCTTCATCGACCGGACCCGTTTCGCTGGCACCTTGAAGGTCAATCGGCCCTGAACGCCGGCCGCCAGTTCAGCGGCCGCAGTCTTCAGGTTGTAGGTCACCGGCCTTCTGTGGTGGCGGTTGCGACTGATTCGGACCTTTGCGTTCGCCGAGGCGGAGCAGGCGATCGAGCATCTGGCCCTGACTGTCAGGCGGGCAGCAATCACTTCCCGGCGGGGAAAAGACGAACTGTAGGTTGCCGCCGGGGTCGGGTCGGGCGGCCCCGGGCAGGTGGACCCGGTCGCGCTTTCGCCGACCACCTTGAAGACGGCCAGGCTGGTCAGAACGTAGACGCAGCCGCTTGAGTCCTCGCCGAAGGAGCGAAGGTAGCCCCCATCCTCCGGGATGCTGAATCCGGCCGGACGCGGGTCGCCTCCGGCGGCGTCCAGATCCAGGGTCCTTAGGGCAAGGTCGCAGAGGTCTCCGAACAGGTACCGGCCCGAAAGAGCGCCCATCCCGGTCCCCTGGACCACGTAGCCGCCGATCACCGCGCAGTTGTTCGGTCCGTGCGCGTAGGTGTAGATCGGTTCGGTGAACTCCGGGTGCGATCCCGTGCAGAACCCCTCGCAGACCGGCCAGCCGAGGTTCGCCCCCTTGAGGTCGCCGACGTCGATCTCTTCCCAGTCTGCGTTGCCGACCTCACCGACCACGAGCCTTCCGTCCGGCGCGAACGAAGCCCGGAACGGGTTGCGGAGCCCGTAGGCATAGATCTCTGGCTTGGCGCCGGCCACGCCGACAAAGGGATTGTCGGCCGGCACCGAGTAGGTGGCGGACCCGGCACCGTCGGGGTCGGCCGGATCTATCCGGAAGATCTTGCCGAAGAAGGTGTCAAGTTGTTGGGCGTTGACCCCGTATCCATCGTCCCCGATCGAGAAGTAGAGGTATCCGTCGGGACCGAAGGCCATCCAGCTGCCCTGGTGGTAGCCGGTGTAGTGGGGAGTCCTGAAGACGAGCCGCGCGGAGTTGGGGTCGGCCTTGTCAGGATCGCTGTCGGAGACGTGGTATTCGACGATCCGGATGTCTCCCTCGGTTCCGCCAAACGGGTCGCCCCGTTCGTTTACGACATAGAACAGGTAGAACAGGCCGCTGGTCGCGTAGTCCGGGGCGAAGGCCATCGAGAGCAGCCCGCGTTCGCCTTCCAGGTTTACGTTGTCGACGGTCAGAAACGGTTCGCTGAGCGGCTGGCCGTTTTCGATGATGCGGACCCTGGCCTGATGGGTTGACTCGTCACCCCTCTCGACGACGAACTGCCTCGAATCTCCCGGCGGCGAGGTGAGGAAGACCGGATCCGACCCGAAGTAGCCCTCCGGGGTGATCCGTTTGAGGCCGGCCCCGGAAGCGGTCCCGGCAATCCCGGCCAGGCATGCCAGCGCGAGCGCCCCGGCCACCGCCCACTTCATGGTCAGGGAATCAGCCCCGTGACCGTTGCCGGCGAGCCGGACCCGTCCTTCAGTTTGAGGGGTGCGATCACGATGCTCGCCCCGGTCGCCGGCATGCTGTCGAGGTTGGTCAGGTTCTCCAGCACGATCCGGGGCTGGCTCAGAACCTGGGTGTTGGTCGCGTAGGTCTCGTCCTGGCCCGGGTCGACCCCGTGGGTGTCGATCCCGACGCCGGCGATGTCGCGCTGGTCCAGCAGGTATTTCGTCGTCGATCCCGCAAAGCCGGGGAAGTGGAGGCCGCCCTTGCCGTCGAGACCGAAGAACTTCTGCGGGTTTCGCCAGTACTTCGTCCAGCCTGTGTTGAGCAGGACCACGCTGTCGGCCGGCACCTCGCCGTTCTGCTTCTCCCACGCCTTGAGGTCGTCGATGCTGAACGCGTAGTCCGGATCGGCGGCGGCCTGATCCTTGACGTCGATCACGACCGCCTCGCGGATCAGATCCTCGGGCTTGTAGTAGTCGATCCCGACCCCGTCAGCGTGGAAGGAATTGGGCGCGTTCATGTGGGTGGCGCTGTGCTCGCCGATCTGGAACTTCCGCAGGTAGTAGCCGTCGTCCTTGAAGTTGGCCACCGTCGTGAACTTCATCTTCGGATCGCCCGGCCAGAGCGGGATGTTCTCGTCGACGGTGTGGCTCAGATCGATGACCTTCGAGACCCCCAGCGGGTTGGTCGCAGAGGCCTTGTCGCTGTCGTCATCGGATCCGTCACCGAACAGGGCGACCACTCCGGCACCGATCAGGAGACCCGCGAGGAGGGCTGTGATGACTTTGACCACAGGCTCAACCTAGCGCCTCCAGCACCGCCTGGCGACCACTTTCCAGGCCGGCCTCGACCACGTCCATGTCGGATTCGAGCCGGGAGGGCACCGGCGAGTCGGGATGAGGACGGATCTGCAGGATGCTCGGATTGACCCCGATCTCGCTGTCGTGGCGGGCCAGGAAGTGCTCATCGGCCCCTTCACGTGCGCCCCGGGTCAGGTATCCCTCGCGCACCGCCGGACTGATCCGGCCGAGGAACCGGCTGGTCAGCCGTCCGCCAATTCCCGAGGGATCGCTTGCGACGTCACCCTCCTTGCGTGACCGCAGGACCAGCAGGTGAGTGGCGCCGTCGTCGATCGCGGCCTGGAAGGGGATCGCCGCGCTGAGCCCGGCGTCCAGGTACCGGCCGCCGTTCATGGCGACGGGCGGGCCGCCGATCAGCGGCAGGTTCGAAGTTGCCCGGGCGGCGAGGATCAGCGACTCCCGGTCCCTGACCTGGTCGTGGAGATCGACCGCGAGGCCGGTCTCGATGTCGGTGGCCAGCGGATGGAATTCGGTGTCGGCAGCAAGGACGGCCTCGAAGAGGCCGGGGGAGACGATCTCGTAGTTCTGCTCGATCATCGTCTTCATGTCGACGATCGGACGCTTCCCGAAGATCCGCCGCTTGCTCATCAGGTCCTTGCCGAGTTCTGCGTCGGTCCAGGTCGGCATGCCGTCCTCGGCTCTGCCGCTGATCAGCCAGAGGGCGTTCAGCGCCCCGGCCGAGGAGCCGTAGGCAGCATCGAAGCTTTCGGCCAGGCCGAGCTCATGCAGGGCCATCGCCATCCCTCCGGAAACGGCACCGCGCATGCCGCCCCCTTCGATCACCAGCGCAACCCTGTCCCCCTGCGCGGGTTCCCTTATTGCACGCAGTACGGGATGGATTTCAGCGGTGCCTGCCACGGACCCGTTTTATCGCATCGCCGGATACCCTGACACCAGTCGACCCGGGGGAACATGACTTCACCGAAGACCATGAAGGTGCTCATCGGCTTCTCATGCAGCCTGGCCCTGGGCCTTGCCTGTCTCTGGCTTCTTGCCGGTCCGGCCTCTGCCGGCCTGGTCAGGACCGGCGGCTGGGAGAGCGAGAACACGGTTCGTCCCTTCAACCTTTCTTCGGTCACGGTCGACGATGACGGCAACGCCTACGTCGCGGATTACGGACTGACCCGGATCGTCAGGATCGATGCCAGCGGCGATGCCGACCTCAACTGGGGCACGGGTACCCCGGGCCTGAGCTACCCGCCTAATCCGGTCGACCTCACCACCGATGACGACGGCAACGTCTATGCCCTCGACATGGATGGCAAGAAGGTCCGCAAGTACTCGTCATCGGGCAACTTGCTGACCAGTTGGCCGGTCAGTTCCGCCTACTACGGCGGTAGATGGTCCATTGCGTGGGAGTCAGGAAAGGTGTGGGTCCTGACCGAGAACAAGGTTTCGGAATTCGAACCGGATGGCACACCAGTTGCGCTTGGTCAGGACGCTTTCGACTTCGATTCGATTCCGAATTACGTCACGCCGCAGATCGCCGGCGACGGGAACGGCCACCTGGTCATCGCCTCGGCGGCATGGGTGACGGAGGGAACATCGGCGACCAGGTCGATCTATCGGTTCGACACGGACGGTTCGCTCCTTTCGAAGTGGACGTCCCCGGCCACCGTGACTCATGTGAGCCTTCCCGCAGGAGGCAGCTACTACACCGTTGACGCTTACTACAGTCTCGCGGTCGACCCCTCGGGGGATATCTGGGTTTCGACCGCCGGCTCCGACCATCCCTTCAGGGTGGTCGATGCTTCGGGACTGCAGCCGGGCGGGGTCGGTGACCTGACCTGGGGCGGAGACCTGACCATCGACAATGACAACGGGTTCTGGACGATCAGGTACAACCCGGACCATCTCGCCGAGAGCCAGGTCCGGCGGAGCGAAATCGACGGGTCGGGCCTCCAGATCTGGGGTGCCGGCGATTTTCCGGATTACGCCGATCAGGTATGGCCCGCGTCCTTCAAGTGGATCAACGACTATTCGGTCGATTCGTCCGGCAACGTCGCGATCCTTGATCTCGGGTTTCACCGGGTCAAGATCTTCAATGCTGACGGAGATTTCCTCAGGGGGTTCAAGGTTCCCGAAGGGGTCGGCAGCGACCCGGACTACGTCGCTCGCGTGAACCTCAAAGATGACGGGACGGTCGAGGTATTCGATGGAAAAGACGGGAAGCTTCGTCGCTACGACAGCTCCGGTGCCCTGACCGGCGAGTCCGTACTCGACGTTCCCGGCAGGGTGAAACAGTTCGCCCCCACCGCGGATGGCGGGCACCTGATCGTCTCGAGGTCCGGCTCGGTCACCAACTTCGATGCGAACGACCTGGAAACCGGAAGCTGGAGCCTGCAGCCGCACGGGTCCGATATCGACAATGTGAAGGGCATCGTTCAGGCTCCTGCCGGCGACGTCTACGTTCTGACGCCGGATTTCCTCGATCACTACTCGGCAGGCGGCGAGTTGCTCGGCACCTGGTCGCTCCGGGATGAGGAATGCGCCGAGGAATGGTCAGATGGCTTTGTCGATCTCGATGTTGACGCCGCCGGCAATGTGTATGCGACAGCCTCGCTCGGAGCGTGGATCAACTGGACCAAGCTCTACGCCTTCGATCCGGAACTGAACCTGATCTGGTCCGACAACATGGACCAGGGATGGGGCGCCACCGTGAAGGTGGCCCCGGACGGCTCGTTCCTGACCGCCGGCGACGGGATCAACCGCATCGGGCACGTCGGACCGGATGATCCCGGGCTCGTCACGACCTGCCGCAGGAAGCCAGGCACTTTCAAACTGCTCGGAGTGAAGTTTGGCCCGAAGCGGACCTGGGCCCGACTGCGCGTCTCGGTGCCCGAGGCAGGCAGACTCAGCGTGAAGGGTCGCAAGGTCATTGCCCGCACGAAGTCGGGCAAGGCCGCAGGCACCTACCGGATCGCGGTTCTCGCGAAGCCCCGGTACCTGAAGCCGTCCAGGCGCCCGCGAATCGTGAAGGTGCCCGTGAGAATCAGCTTCTCCGGAGCATCAACCGAAGTCTCGAAGCGGATCACGATCAGGCTGAAAAGCCGGAAACGCCAGGCGACCCGGTCTTCCCGGGAAGGGACATGACTCCAGTCCGCGGTCAAGAGTTTGCGAGAGGATTCCTCGGCCTCGTGGCGGTCCTCTTCGCCTGCCTGACGATCCAGGCCCAGCCGGCGAACGCCGGCCTCGAAAAGACAGCCGAGTGGGGTGGGAGCAGCTTTGCGGCGTTCCTGTCGCTGCAGTCGGTCGCGCTTGACAGCAACGGCAATGCGTACGTTTCGGAGTACGGACAGAACCGGATCATCCGGGTCGGAATCGAAGATGTCGCCGACCTGAACTGGCAGGTGAGTTCGATGCCGGATCCAGCCAGGCTGTTCGATATCCGGATAGATCTCGCAATCGATGACAGCGACCACATTTACGCGACCGACAATCTGACCGGAACGATCAGGAAGTTCTCGACCAATGGAGACCTGCTGGCCAGCTGGACGCCCGCGGTCCCGGACGGAACGGTCCTACAGTCGATCGCCTGGGAATCCGGATCGGTCTGGGTGTTGACCAACACGGAAGTCCTGAGGTTCGCCCCCGACGGAACACCCCAGGGAAGCTGGGGTGGGTTCGAATCGAGCTGCTGCGCGGCGAATCCGATCATCCGGGGTGACGGGAACGGTCACCTGGTCATCGCTGCCCTGAAGGTCGAGCCCGGCGTCACTTCGGCCACCAAGTCTGTCTACAAGTTCGACCCCGACGGGACCCTGATCTCGAAGTGGTCGCTGCCCGCCGTGATCATCCAGCAATGGCCGGGGTCCTACCCCATCGGCTACTCGGGCCTCGCGGTCGATGGGTCGGGCGATATCTGGGTGTCGTCGCAGGGGATGGACCCGGCTATCCAGAAGATCGGCCCCGGCGGACTCGAAGGGCCTGGAGTCGACACTCCGTACAGCGCCTCGCCGAATGCCATGGCGATTGACACCGGGGGGAATTTCTGGACGGTGCTCCTCGGGGGCCTGAAACGGATCGATGCCTCCGGGGATGTCACGGGAACCTGGGGGAAGAAGGACTTCCCGAGGTACGCCTTCGACACGACCGGTCAGGTCGGTTCGGTTGCGGCCCTCGCGGCGGGGTCCGACGGAACCGTCGGGGTCTTCGACTATGAACTGGAAAGGGTCCACACCTTCACTGCAGCCGGCGATCCCCTCACCAGGGTTGAAGACATCATCGGTTCCCCGCCCGCGAAGGAAGCAGTGAACCTCTACCTGGCCGATGACGGCACGATCGAGATTTTCAATCGAGTCACGGAGAAGCTCACCCGCTTCGACAGTGACGGAAACCTTCTGGGAGAGACCGACTTCCCGCTCGAGGGAGCGATCCGGGATTTCAACCGCGACCCGTCCGGCGGATACGTCGCGGTGGGGGGGAACCCGACCCGGATCGTCCGCTTCGACTCCGCGGGAACTGAAACGGCCAGTTGGCCTTCGGTCTCGAGTTTCTACGACCATGGGGGTCTGCCCTGGTACGGGGGGAAGGTCGTGGCCGATTCGAGTGGCCGCATCTATGCGACGGATGGCTCCCGGATCGACGCCTACTCGTCGACGGGTGATTTCAGGGAAAGCCTGAAGATCCTCGAAGACGAATGCGTCGGTTATGGCGCCGCCATCATGGACCTGGCGGTTGACTCCGAGGACAACCTCTATGCCCTGGTTCAGCCACAGGACGATGACGGCCAGGTCGCCGTTTTCAAGTTCAACCCGGACCTTCAGGAAGCATGGAGCGAGGAGACTCCGGGCTACCAGACCCATCTCGCGGTCGGACCCGATGGTTCCATCTACCTCGGCGGCCGCGGAAAGGTAAGCCGGTACACGGCCTCCGAGCCGCTGGGGTCACTGGAACCACCGGTTTGCGAGATCGAACCGGTTCCGCCGGTCGGCGATTTCAAGGTGAGGAAAGTCGTTTTCGGCCCCGGCCGGCACTGGGCGAAGGTCAGGGTCTATGCGCCGGAGAAGGGCCGGATCACACTCAGCGGCAGGAAGGCGATCACCCGCCGGGTGACGGCGGTCCGGAGTGGCGTCTACCCGGTGTCGATCACTGTCAGGCCCCGTTACCTGATGACCGCCCGGAAGGTTCGACGGTTCAAGGTCTCGGTGCGCATCGGTTTCGTCGGGCCCAACACCGACACCTCGCGCGCTTTGACCATCAGGCTGAAGAGCAGGCTTCGCAACCTTCGCCGGTGAAGGTGGACTGTCCCTGTGACCCGGGATATAGGGTCCGTGGTCATGATCAGGTCCAACCCTTCCGGCAGGCGGAAAGTCCTCCTCGCCGCGGCCGCCCTGTCGATCCTTATTGCTTCCCTGGCTATCAGTGCCTGCGGCTCCTCTTCCTCTGATTCCGGAGATGGGACCCTGGCCGCGGCCGACGGCTGCAGCCAGACATCGACGGACGGGAACCTGACCGTGGTTCCGATCGACATCGAGCCTTACAAGACCGATTCCAGTCCCGAGGGTTACTTCGCGATCGCCTATGTCTGCGTCGGCGACAGCAAGAATCCCCTTCCCTTCAAGATCGACACCGGGGCTTCGAACACGCTGTTCACTCCGGCAGCCGCCAAAGAAGCCGGGCTGAAGACGACGGAGGGCGATTTCTCCGCCGGTGCCAACTGCCTGATCGAGACCAGGAACGCGAAGCTCTCCGGCTGGTCGCTGGCCGGGATGCCCCTGCCGGAGACCACAGTGCATGTAGCGAAGTCGCCTGAGGTAGAGGTCGGCGGGATCACCCCTGTGGGCCTGCTCGGCTCGGATGTCCTCAGCCGGTTCGGCGCCTTCCGCGTTGACTACGAAGGCTCGAGGGCGGTCTTCACGACCATTGCACCCGGAGAGAAGATCGACCCCGAGGCATTGGACGATCTCGCCGGCGGATCACCTGAGCTGAAGGCCCCGATGGACGTCCAGTCCGAGCAGGGTTCGGTAACGATGACGGTTCCGGTCCGCTTCGGTTCGGGCCCGCAACTGAAGATGTCACCGGACACGGGAGCGACGTGGACTATCGCCAGTTCAAAGGTGGCGAAGCAGCAGGACCTCGAACCGACGGGTGATACGGACAAGGTCGGGACCGCCTGCGGAAGCACCAAGGTCACCTTCTACGAGAGCGGAGACTGGACCCTGGCCGGTTCGGATCTTCCCGCCCAGGAGATCGGTACGACGGAGGGTCTTGTCGGAATCGACGGTTTGCTCGGGGCCGACGTGATGGAGCATTACGGCACGGTCACCTTCGACTACGCCGGCGGCCAGTTGCTTCTTGGCACGGGCTGATTTCACCCGGGTCCGCGCAGAGGGGGGAAGATAGGTCATATGAACGAGCAAGAGGCGAATGCAAGATGCGCGGAACTGGCCGGGAGCAGCCCCGACCGGGAAACCCACAGCTGGATCGCGAAAGAGCAGGCCGACGGCACCTGGATGGTGGTCAAGCTGGCTGTCCCGCCACCGAAGGCACCCGAATCGGTGAAGACGGTCAGCGAGAAGGACCAGGCCGGCAAAGAGGACCCCAGAACCCCGCTCGAACAGAACTTCCCGCCATACGGCATCGGGATGTGAACTGGTTCTCCCGGCTGCTTGGTCGTGACGTCGAGCCTTCCTGGGCAGCATGCGTGCTTGTGGGAGCCCGAACCTGAGTTGGTTCGGGCTCCCACCGCCTACCGCCAGACCGCGTCAGTCAGCCCGCTCGGTCTGGACTTTGAGTACGTTGAACTGCTTGTCGAGAGAGACGGTCAGTTCGCTGGAACCCTTGGTCAGGTCGACCTGGTAGGCGGTGCCGGCCGGGGAGGCCTGCTCGCCGTTGTCCTGCTCATCACCCTGCTCGGGAGCGTCGTTGGTCTCGGCGGTCACTTGCCGGACCGTGCCGCCGGTCCTGGCCACCGCGGCTGCCTCGGCCTTCGCTGCGGCTGATGCCGAAACTGCCTCGCCCGGATCGGCCACCTCCTGGCCGTCTTCGCCTTTGTTGTCGTCCGCACCTTCCGGGAGAGACTCGTTCTCGTTGGCCGCTGCCTTCTCCTGGGCACCCTGGTCCTCGCCCGAGTTGCCATTAGTGGCCGAAGCGATCGCAGCGCCGCCGAGGGCGAGGGCAGCGAGCGCCAACAGCGACGCGAGTATTTTCTTGATCTTGGATGTCATGGTCTTCCTTCTCATCTGGCCGATTGGATCGGCACGTTTCCAATGAGGCGAGTATGTGTTCGCGTCCCTGAACTTCTCCTGACCGGACGTGGTTTTTCAGGAGGCGTTCAGGTCTGTCGGCGATGATTGAACGGCCATGAATCGAGTGGACAGATGAAATCGAACGTACTTGTGGTCGAGGACAACCCGGAGCTTCGGCGGCTGCTGAACGAAGGTCTCGAGGAGGAAGGTTTCGAGGTCGATCTGGCCCGGGACGGACGCGAAGCCCTGATGTTGGCCGACTCGCGCAAGCACGACCTGCTCGTGATTGACATTGGCCTGCCGGACTCCGACGGCCGGGATGTCTGCCAGGCCCTCAAGTCAAATGGAGTGGACGCACCGGTCCTGTTTCTCACAGCCCGGGATTCGGGCCCGGACCGCGTTTCCGGCTTCAGTGCGGGTGGAGACGATTACCTGACCAAGCCGTTCGTGTTTGCTGAGCTGGTGGCTCGACTACGGGTTCTCGCCCGGCGCTCGACGCAGGTCGACCGGACCACTGCCGGGGACCTGCGACTCGACCCGGTGAAACACGTCCTGGTCTGCCGGGACGATCAAGCCGAACTCACTCCGACCGAGTTTCGATTGACCGGCGCCATGATTGCCCGTTCAGGAGAGGTGATCCGGCGACGGGAGATGATTTCCGCCGCGTGGCCTCCGGGAGCGATTGTCCACGACAACACAGTGGACGTTTACGTTCGGAGGCTCCGCAAGAAGCTGGAGACGCTCGACAGCGAGACCAGGATCCATACGGTCCACGGTGTCGGATACCGACTCGAATGAAGGGGACGATCCGGCAGCGCCTCACGGTGGCGGTGGTCAGCATCACGGCGGTGATGCTGACCCTGCTTGTATTGGGTTTCAACCTTTCGTTGAGATCCAGTCTGGACGGCGACGTGGACCGTTTGCTTCAGGCGAGGGCGCAGGCAACTCTCGACAACGTCGACCTGGAGAACGGGAAGCTCGAAGTGAACGAGAGCTCCGACGGCGGAGTGGAGGATGCGCTGGTCTGGATCTACGCAAACGGCAAGCCGCTCGAAACCCCCCAGGTGGGCAGCCGGCTGGACGTGACCGCGGCCTCGCTTGCGGCTCAAGGGTCCGGTGAACGGGATGATGCGGACAGCGACACCAGGCTGCTGGCGGTACCGATAGTCCAGGGAGGCAAGGAGGTCGGGACAGTGGTCACGGGGGTTTCGCTAGATCCCTACGAGCGAACTGCGGACCGTGCGGCGGTCGCCTCGGTAGTGCTGGCACTGATCATGCTGATCCTGATCACGATCACTACCGTCCTCGTGGTCGGGAGGGCCCTGAAGCCGGTTTCCAGAATGACCGAGGAAGCCGCGAACTGGAGCGAGCATGATCTCGACAGGCGGTTCAACGAGGGCGAGCCGACCGACGAACTGACGAAGCTCGCAGCGACTTTCGACACGATGCTGGACCGGATGGCGTACATGGTCCGACACGAGCGGAACTTTTCCGCAGAGCTTTCGCACGAGCTCAGGACCCCCCTCTCTGCGATCTCCGCCGAAGCGGAGATCGCCCTTCGGAAGAGCCGAAACCCGGACCAGTACCGGAAATCGCTCGAAAGGATCTCCGAACAGGCGAAAGACTTGACGAGGATTCTTGAGACCCTGCTGGATGTCGCCCGGTCCGAGAGCAGCGCTGTCCCCGAGGAGACGGTCGACCTTTTCGATTCAATCGAGGCAGCCGCCACCGGGACCAGATCCCTCGCAGACCAGTACGGAATCGCGATCGAACTTGAACGCCCTCTCACAGACCCGAAGGCACAACTGGCTGGGGACAAGTTTCAGCGAATGATTGCCCCGATCCTCGAGAACGCGGTCACCTACGCGCGGAGTTCAGTATCGATCTCGGTCCTGACTTCCTCCCGAATGGCCCAAGTGATCGTCAGCGATGACGGTCCGGGGTTCACTCGCGAAGATATCGAGAGTGCCTTCGAGCCAGGGGTTCGGGGGTCTGCCAGGCGAAACCAGGCCGCTCCGGCCGGAACCGGCCTCGGCCTTGCTCTCGCCAGACGACTCGCGCGGGCCAACGGCGGCGAGGTCTCGATCGGGGAAGCAGCCGGTCGCACCGAGGTCACCTTGTCGGTCCCGCTGGCATTGGGTTCGGCCACCTGACCGTTCAGAAAATGTTCAGAAGTGCTGTGTCAATCTCCGGTCATGGCCATACCTGAACATGCTTCGCAACCCGGTTAGGGCTTGAACTTCCTTCAGAGCATCATTCTCGGTCTGCTTCAGGGCCTGACCGAGTTTCTTCCGATTTCGTCCAGCGGACATCTTCTGATCATGCCGGCGATTCTGGGATGGGATGACCCCGGAGCAGCCTTCACCGCAACCATTCAGCTGGGTACCGAGGCCGCCGTCCTGATCTACTTTCGAAAGGATCTCTGGAGGATCGCCCGGACCTGGATAGTTTCCTGGTCCGACCGGGACCTGCGCAGGAGCCCTGACGCTCGGATGGGGTGGTATCTGGTTATCGCAACGGTTCCGATCGCGTTGCTGGGATTCGCCTTCCAGAATCTGATCGAGACCGCTGCGCGGAACCTTTGGCTCGTATCAGGAACCCTGATCGTCTTCGGTCTCGTACTTGGCCTGGCCGACCGGATCGGCGCCCGCACCAGAAGAACTGAAGAACTCTCGTTTCGTGACGGTGCCCTGATCGGGGTTGCGCAGAGCCTCGCATTGATTCCGGGAGTCTCCCGATCGGGGGCGACGATTAGCGCCGGACTCTTTCTCGGCCTTCAGCGCGAAGCGGCCGCGAGGTTCTCGTTCCTCCTCGCCATTCCGGCGGTGGTGTTGTCCGGTACCTACGAGTTGCTGAAGATCGTCACCGGCAAGGAACATGTCGCCGAACCGCTGCTGAACGTGGCGGTTGCGACGGCCGTCGCGTTCGTGGTTGGCATGGCAGTAATCGCCTGGTTCCTCCGCTATCTCACCACCCATTCGCTGAAGATCTTCGTCTGGTACCGGATCGGACTGGGCTGCCTCGTCCTGGTCCTGCTTTCCGCGGGGGCGATTTCCTGACATTCACCCGGCGCGCCGCCCGGACTTGCGGACGACGCCCCGGGCAAGTCGATCAGGTGTGGGTGGCTTCGGCTTCCTCCATCTCGGCCTCGACGAGTTCCGGCGGGGTCTGGTCGACCTTGGTTACCGATAGGTATATGACGAGACCGAGAATCGCTGCGAGGAATATGAAGCTGGTGTCGGTGGTGCCCAGCCCGAGCCCGCCGTCTGAGGTCGGTTGCGACATCCAGTCGCCGATCGATGCGCCGAGTGGCCGGGTCAGGATGTAGGCGGCCCAGAAAGCAGTGATCGCTCCAAGCCTGAACCTGAAATGAGCGAGTGCGACGAGCGCGATCGCTCCGGCAAAAATGAGGATCGAAACGAAGTAACCCAGGCCGTATTGCTCGGCAATCTGGTCACCGGCCGAGGTTCCAAGGGCAAAGGTGAAGAGGATCGCCAGCCAGTAGAAGGCTTCCCGTCTGGTTGTGGTTATCGAGTGGATCGAGAGGGTTCTTTCGAATGCGTACCAGACGATGAAAGTGATCGCCAGGGCCGCTGAAAATGCAATGGTCGTGGTTTCAAGGGGCACCCCCATGTTGTCGACAAGGTTGTCGGATATCAGGGTGCCGACCACGCTGATCAGGACCACGGCGGTCCAGTAGATCCCCGGTACATAGCGCTTGGACCTGAACTGGAAAATCAAAGTGACGATGAGCAGGGCGCCTATCGCATAGGTGGTGTTGGTCAGACCGAAACCCAGGTCGACGTTCATGTAGTCGGCGGCGGTTTCACCAACCGTGGTGCAGAGGATCTTGATGATCCAGAAGAAGAGGGTTACCTCCGGAACCTTGTTGAGCATTTGCCGGGTGAGGGATTGGGGCGACCCCGGGATCGGGGCGCTCTCAGCAAGCACGTTCATGCGGGGAGATTGCCCCGGCAAACCTGAACGACTCCTGACCATGTCCTGCCCGCCCCCAAACAAGAACCGGATCCAACCGCGAGGCGAGCAGAATTCCGAACCCTCAGGGAATGGGTCATTACAGAAAAGTTTGAAGTCAGTTCTGGCGCGGGGTTGAGGGGCTAGTGCGCGAACCATTTGCCCAAGTGCTCAGACCAGTTCGCCCAACATTCTCAGACCCCCTCGTTGATTTTGGCTCTGTAGCTGGGCTTGACTGGTAGTCGTTTTGCCCAAGGGGTGAGGTTCTTGACCCTTGGGGTGATTCCGGAAAATGCCGCTTGGCAACTGGACAGGCAACTAGGTTGATTGCGATGTCTGCCCAGCTTGACTTCCCTTACCCGGACGGCCCTGCCGAAGAGTCGTTACGTACCTCTGACCTCTTGGCCAGGGCGCTGTTCTCGCAGCTTCGCAACCGAACGATTCATGAGCGCAGATACGTCCTCGAAGCCTTGATCGCGGCGAGCAACGGTGGGGAGATGACAAGTCCGCGGATGCGGGTGATGAAAGCCAGTCTCGCGTGGTACCAGGCCGAGAGCGGAAAAATCCCGGCGAAGGTTGCCTATGAGAGGTGGCGAAAGGAACAGGACGATCCGGGACTGTGTCCGGCGAATCGAATGATCCGTCATTTCAGCACCTGGAATCGAGCGTTGAATGACTTAGGCATCAAGCCGATGCCGGATCCGCCGGCGCTGAGGGTGTTGTCACGGGGCCAGCAGATCTCTGACGAAGAGGTCCTTCAGGCGCTTCGTGACTGTGCCGCGGATCTTGGTTCGGACAATTTCACGATCGCGCAGTACGAAAAGTGGGCGAAGGCGGAGCTCCTGAAACCGGAGAACAGGGGCAGAAAGATCCCGATCTCGAAATCGATCGCGACCCGCCGCTGGGGTACCGTCCGCCAAGCAAAGATTGCCGCTGGCCTCGACCCGAACTCTCCGTATCACTCAACCGGCCACTTCACCGATGAGGAACTCCTTGACCAACTGATTGGGGCTCGCGAGCAGATCGAAGGCCGGCTCAGTACCGCCAAGTACGCCGTCTGGCGAAAAGCCAAACTTGAAGAAGCCCGCCGGCGCGGTGAAGTCATTCGAGTTCCCTGTGCGTTCACTTTCCACTCCCATTTCGGTGGCTGGCTAAACGCGGTAGCAAAGATCGAAGGCCTTCCGATTAATCCGCACGAGCATCGCGGTCCGCCGGTCTATACACCGGACTGGCTGGCCGAGCAGCTTCTGATCGCCTACGACGAACTCGGCGAACCGTTCTTCACCTCAAGCTACGTCCAATGGGTGAGAGACAAACGCAAAGAAGTCGACGTCGACTTCCCTCCCCCGGACTACACGACCGTCACCCGTCACGGCGTTTCCTGGCCAGAGGTCCGCGACAAGGTAAGGGTTGCGATCAAGACCGGAAACATCGAACCCCTCATCGAACAGTTCAAGAAAGGCGGAATGAATGGCTGAAACAGCACAACCGGTCAGTGAGGCCTGCCAGATTCTCGCCGCTACCGCCTCCGCCCTACCCGAGCAAACTCGCCATGAACTCGCGCGGCTCCTGAGCCACTCGGTGGCCATGCCGACAGCACAAGAACTCCGGGAAATGCGGCTCGGGCTACTGGTCGAGATGGTCAAAGACGGAACCCTTCCCCGCACCAAGGACTACGACGAGTTGCGAAACGCTCGACGCAAAGCTGGCGCCGACTGGCCGGGCAGCACCGGACTGATTCTTCACTATGGAACCTGGGCGGCCACATCAAGGGCCGCGGTCGATCTCGCATTCCACGAAACCACCAACCGCGCCCGTGCCAGGACCCCGCACATGTGGCCGATCGTGCCCTACACGCGCAAGGAAATCGTCGAAGCGCTCGAGCTCGCGTCAGAAAAAGTCGGGCAACCCATCGGACAATGGGAATACGTCGAACTTCGACGGGTGGAACGACAACTCGCCTGGCGCAACGGTTCACCGGACCCGCGCTACCCCGAACTCGGCGTCATCCGAAAACACTTCGGAGGGTGGGACGCCGCCATTTCCCAGATTGTGGGCCCATAGATTCGGGTTGAAACCGACGTCGAGTCTCGGGCTCGGCCGTCCGACCACGACCTCAAAATAGGGGTCATGCGGAATCAGCTTCCGTCCCGAAATAGACCCGCCTCGGGTCGCATAACCCTTGTGCCGAGAGTCCATCGATGACAGATGACGTGGAGCGGTCACAGGATGTAACAGCCGATCCCGCTGAGGCTTTGGTTCCCGCTCCTGAAGAGGAGACCACGGCGGCCTTGGACCCACGCGTGTTGCTCGCCGCGTGGGCGAATGAGAACGACGAGTGGGTGCGATACATCGTCGGTGGCGTAATCCAGGGTGGTGTTGCCCTTACAGACGCCCAGGTGGACAGGGGATACGAGTTCTTCCGTCAGGAGAAAGGGCTCGACGGTCGAACTTTCCCTCCTGCTGCCCCGCTCGCCTTGGATGTCAGCCTAGATGAGACCGCTCCGGCGCTTGAGATCACCAAGCTTTCAGAGGTACAAGGTGTGAACGCGCTTGTACCTGGTGGCGTGATCGAACCGCACTCACGTCTCACGATCATCTATGGCGAGAACGGCACCGGCAAGACCGGCTACGCGCGCATATTCAAAGCCCTTGCCCAGAGTCGCACCGATGACGACATACTGGGCGATATCAATGCTGAGGCCACGGGGAGTACCAGTGCGAGGCTCAACTACACCCTCGGGGGCACCGAGAACGAGCTGGCGTGGGAAGGCGATCACGGCGTCGCGCCTTTCACCCGCATGTTCATTTTCGACAATCCTTCCGTCAACTATCACGTTGACGGTGACTTGGATTACGTCTATGTCCCAGCATCGCTTGCCTTGTTTAACCATGTTTCGGCAGCCATCAGAGGTGTGCAGGATCGAATCGACGGGAGAATCAACGCGCTCTCGGGCGGCACATCGGGGCTGTTGACCCGCTTTCCACGAGAGTCGTCCGTCTACACCGACGTGGAGACTCTTGGCGCAGCGACCAGTTTGGAAGAACTCAAGGCCAAGGCAGATTGGGATCCAAACATTGAGGATCGCCTAGAGACACTTCGGCGAGCCGTTTCCGCCTTGCAAGGCGACAACCTGCGGACGCAGATCCAAACGCTGCATCGAGAAGCTCGGATTCAGGCGCAGGGCTTGGAAATAGCGGAAGGGCTCCGGTCCTTCGACACCGCGAAGTACAACGAACTGCTCGACAGGCGTACCCAACTCTCATCCGACTACGAGACGTTCCGAAAGGAGCTGTTTGCGGCCGCAAGCCTGCCCGCCGAACCCGAAGAAACTTGGCAGAACTTCGTTGTGGCCGCCGATGCCTATCGCCGACATCTCGTCGAAGTTGGAGCCCACGACGCCGACCACTGCCTCTATTGCCGGCAGACGCTGGAAGCTCCAGCTCGCGACTTGCTGGCCAAGTACTCCTCGTACCTCGAAGACAAGATCAGCACAGACCTAGGGGAAGTCAACTCTGAGCTTCGCGGCATGGCTGTGGGCGTACAGGGCCTCGCCCGACCTGAAGTGGAGGCGTTCCTCGCAGAGCAGGAAGCCCATGGGGAGACACCGACCTACGGTGTCGCTCTGGCGACCGTTGTCGAGACACGCCAAGGCCTCTACCAGACGATGATTGATGCGACACCTTTCGACAGTGACCTCCAGGGAGCAGTCGCCGAATCTTCGGAGTCTCTTTCCGAGGCACATGTCGCAACCACTGCGAAGGTCACCGAACTACAGACCCACGCGGCCGATCAGGTAGCAGCGCTGACAGAGAAGAAGACTGAACTCGCGGAACTGACGGCAGCGGCAGAGCTTGGCCGCGCGTGGACGACCATCGGGAGCCGCGTGCGGGACGCGAAGGAAGCGGACCAGCTGACGTTACTCAAGAGGGGATTCCGCGGACTGCTGCGAGGCCTCACTGACCTAGCGAAGGAAGCAAGCGACCAGCTGATCAATCAGAACTTCGAAGGGCTGTTTCTCGAAGAATGCAAGGCCTTGCGCGCGCCCGAGCTCACGGTGGAGTTTCGTGGCCGAGACGGTCAGCCAAGGCGACGCAAGACCCTTAGTACCGAGTCCAAACCTTCACTCGTGCTCTCTGAGGGAGAGCAGAAAGTGCTGGCAATAGCCGACTTCCTCGCTGAGGCCAGTCTCGCGGGCATCACCGCGCCCGTCATCTTTGACGATCCGGTATCGAGCCTGGATCACCGCCGAGTGAAGGAGGTCGCTGAGCGATTGACACTCTTGGCGCAAAACAACCAAGTGATCGTGTTCACGCACGACATTCTGTTTGCAACCACTCTCTATGCGCTGGCGGAGAGACCCGAGAATCTCGCGTACTTTGAGATCAGCGATGCTGGAGGCAAGGGGAATGTCACTCGCGGAACCCACCCCGCGGCCGACAGCATCGGCAACATCAGGGGCGACATCAACAGGACGATCCAAGCAGCCAAAGCGACCGAGGGCCAGGCACAAATCGCTCTCATCAAACACGCGTACAGCCGAATGCGTGCGTTTTGCGAGGTGTTTGCGGAACAGGATCTACTGGCCGGGGTTAGCCGCCGGTTCGAACCAAATATCCGAATCGGGAGCCTGTCGAACATCAAAGTGGACAAGCTCTCTGACGCAATCGAGACGGTAAACGGCATCTTCGAGGTAGCTTGCGGCTTTACAGAGGCTCACTCTCAACCGCTCCCCACCCTTGGTGTTGCTCCAACTATTGAGGGGCTCGAGGCCGACTGGGCAACTCTTCAAGAGTGTCGAAGCACCTACCGCACGGGAGGGTAAGTCGGTCCGTGAACGGCGTAGGTAGTCAATTTACCGTTCGCGCTGGCCCAGTCGAAGGTGTTGGTCCTGACGCCGACCTCTTCGATCGATCAATTCGAAACGACACCAGCGCTCCTCGACATTCTGAAAGTACCTACGAACTCATAAACCGAAGAGTCGGTCCTCTTTGGGAAGAGATGCGCACCGACCTCAACCAGTGGTTCAACAACTTTCCTCAGGATGGCCGCGAGGACCTACGTCGCAGGTTTCAAGAGTCCAAGAGTGAGCAGCATGTGGGAGCTTGGTGGGAACTCTATGTTCACGCCCTACTACGCCGGCTCAACTATCGCGTGTCCCTTCACCCAAGCATCCCCGGAACTAGGCGGCGCCCAGATTTCCTAGCGGAGAACGACGAAGAGACCTTTTACGTCGAAGCCACTCACGTCAGGTCCGGCATCGTCGATGAGGGCAGAGAAAGCGACCGGGAAGACGTGATCTTCGATCTCGTGAACCAGGCAAGTTCAACTGACTTCACGGTAAGCATGGAACTAGAGAGAGTAGGGGTGGAGACTCCGTCTGCCTCTGAAATCGTCAGGCCTCTGGAGCAATGGTTGAGCACGCTCTCGGCTGATGATGTGGAGAAGGAGCAATCCGAGGGAGGCTCACTGCCATGGCTCGCCATAAGTGCTCGAGATTGGGTAATGACGTTCGAAGCAGTCCCCATTTCCCGACCGCATCGAGGCCAGGCCGAACGCATCCTAGGTTTCTATCCGGGCAAAACGGGATTCGTAAACGACATACAGAAGTCAAGGGCAGCGCTCGATCGAAAGAAGCGACGCTATGGAAAGCCGGATCGACCAATGATTATCGCGCTGCTCAGCGACTCTTGGTTCTTCGACGATGACGATGTCGGACAGTGCCTATTCGGTAGTGAAGCAGTCCAATATCGACAAAACGATCCGACTTTCAAGCCCCGACTCGTGAGGCAGCGGGACGGGTTTTGGATGTCGAACCGAGGTCCTTCGGGGAAAGGCATTTCCGCGGTTCTTCACGCAGATTGCCTCAGACCTTGGAGCTTCCGGGCCGTGACCCCACGCCTTTGGATCAATCCCTGGGCACAGCTTGAACTGGAGAGCCATATGGGTCTCCCTCTCGGACTGGCTGATGACGATGGAATGGTCCGCCTTGAAGAAGGAAAGGTCTCATCTGCCGGGCTATTTGGCGGTAAGCGCGAATGAGTGCCCTACGGGAGATCAATATGACGCCGGAAGCTCGTATGTCCTTTCGAGACCAGGAGATTCACGATGAGCTCGGATTCATCTCGGAAGGGTCCCCCCGCTTCGATTCCAGCCTCGATCACCATTTGCAATTCACGTTCATATGAATCGACGGACCAGAGCGTCGGCGGATTCCTGACGTAGGCAGCGACGAAGCGTAGAGGGATCTCAGGGGATCGCCAAACTCGCTCGGCCACAGCCGGAAGCATGAGATGTTCCGGACCGGCGACTACGCCAGCGTTGGTGAGTCTCAGGAGCTCATCGTCCCCCAAGCTGTCGAAGAGTGCGTCGACTACGTAAAGCTCACCGAACGAACCTAAGAGCTTCTCTTGGTCCTTTTCTGTTCGTCGAGAAACCCAGTCAGGCATTCGGACCCAAAGATCAACCACTCTGGTTAGGACGTCTGAATCGACGGGCTGATTCTCATCGGCTTCAAGCGACGTGCCGAGCACATGGATTAGATGTATCGCGTCTTCGATTGGGGCTTGCGCAAAGAATTCGCGAAGCTCCGGATCATGTTCACAATCAACCAAACCCCACCACATGAAGGAGGCCAGGTGTTCAGCCAACGATTCACCAATGGACCTCCTGAGTCCGTCCCCTTTTTGACCCGAACCGGATAGTTGAGCGATCGCCTTCCGGTATTCCGCGCGCAGGGTGTCCCAAAGTCCCGGGTTCGGATGGTTCCATGCGAGGAACGTGTTCCAAACGGCGGAGCGTAGTTGCTTATTCCTCTCTTCTTCGGGGAGGATCTGTTCGAGGTTCGTTTCGAACCAGGTCGGATACTGGCTTTGCAGCGCAACCAACCAAGATCCAAAAACTCCGCGAGTCGTCTCACTGGGATCTTTGCCTGGATCAAGGTGTTTGGTCAAGTTTGCGAGCGCTAGCTCGGAAACTTCAACTTCCTCGTTGCGCTTTGCCCACATTGCTGCCGCAAGAACCGCGTGCATGGCTCGACCTCTGGTCGTGTTGAGCGACAGCGTAAGCGGGTCCATGTTGTCTCCGCCAAACTGGGCTTCGTACTCCGGAGTTGGATCTGGATCCCAACTCAATGCATCGAGCACCTTCCAGGTCCGTCTGGGATCAACGATGATCTGAACTTCGGACTCGAATGCCTTCTGGAGAAGACTCGCCGACGACTTGCGGGTCCAGTCCCAGTCGGGATCTCGATCCTCAAGTTCGCGTTGGTGCGGGGAAGTTGACGTGTTCGGGTTCGCCAGGGCTGTTTCCATGAGCTCTAGAACGGACTTCCAGTCAATCGGTAGACCTGCCTCCAGGGCTTTCTCAAATCCCTCAAGAACGGCTCGAACGTAGGTCGGGTCCAGACCCTTGATCTCCCGAACAACTTCACCGAAGTCATTCGGACGCTTCTCCACGGTTTTCGTCAACACCCGAGCGATTCCCTCAGGAGTAGGTCTCATGAGACCTTCGGGCGGAATCCAGCTAGTCAAGAATTCGACTACATCGGTCGCAGACATGCGAGCGATCTGATCTTCATCCAACGGCGATTCTGGGCCAGACCATGCGCCGCCGCTTCGGATGAAAATCGATTTCTGGGGAGCACCGTAGGCTGCCACCAGGCTGTCAAGTTCAGCTTCGATGACGGCAGGGAGGTTGCCTGAAAGAACGCTCAAGCGGTCACGTCTCCACACTTCCGCCCGCCGGCGGTCTAGGTCTTCGTCGCCGCTAGGTGGACTGCCAGAACCCAGAGAGATCTTCTCGAGATACTCCGCCTTGTCTGCTTCGGACAGCAAAGGATAGACGCTGCTGGCGAGCAGGTCTTGCTCTCGAACCAAGAACGGCTCTTGCTCGAATTGGAAACCGAACAAGAGATCACGGCAGTAGTCCAGATCGATCAGTGGCGGTTTGGCTTCTATGTAAAGGACCAGGCGCCTGAAAATCACCCCTGATCGATTTCCGAGGTTGTTTTCAAATACTCGAAACATTTCGACGTTCGAAGTTGACTTCACTTTCAACGCGAGATCTCGAATCGCTGAAATGAGCGAATGCAAGGCTCGCTCGGTTCCCCTCGAGTGGTCTTCCCCAATGTCCTCGCGCCAGTAGTGCGAGTAGTCGCGGTGGACGCCCTCACGCTTGATCTTCTCAAGCCCTCGTTCAAGGAGATCGCACAACATCTTGAAGATTCCGACTGGGTCAGCTTCCGATAGTTCCGAAACGACTAGATTGATTACTCGTTCGTAGTCTCCCTCTCGAATTCGCGTTTCGACCACAGGGTCGAGCCCGCTTCGCTCTTGGGCTTCGCCCAGATCAAGAAGGTCATGCGCAAAACACCTGGCGAAGTCGGTGTCTCCATTTCGCGAGATGCTCACCGCTAGGCCGGCCATCGCCTCGGGAACTAGAAGGAAGTGACCCTCTGCATGAGTCAGCGACTTTCGCATCACTTTGCCGATTCTTCGCTGCGATTCGAGGTCGAGTTCCACGCCGATCTCGCAAACATCGATCATGACCCGCTCGTTGGGCGTAGCTTCGAAGCCTTCGATGGCTCTTGCCACTTCATTTGGCGCCCTGGAGGCCATGCGCTTCAGGTATCTCGACTCCGGCCAAGGCAGATGCAAAGTTCCCTCAACCGTGGTCACGGGATCGGGAGGTAAGTCGAAGAAACCCGCTGCGCGGAGGGGCTCGATCCAGTCGGGATCCTGCAGTGAGTCGAAGAAGTAAGCGGACTGGACACTTCCTCGCGAGATCAGGTCGAGTGCTTCGTCGACTTCCTCATCGGTTGGCATTAGTGGACCCCCGATCCAAGAGTCGGTCGATTGCCGCCAGGTCACGCACGGTTGCCGGAGCCCAGCGGGCGTTCAGGTACTCCTCAAGTTGTTCGAACCGACTCTTCACCTGGTCCAAAGTGGCGGCTCCGTCCTCAAGTGACCGATGGTGGGCGACGGAGTTGAAGTAGTTCCGAAGGTCTCTCCATTCTCGTTGCTTAACGAGACGGGACGGGGTAGGCAGCCGATCAAAGCAAAACTGGGCCATTGCCCCTGCGGCAGCCCCGGGTTCGTATCGGTTTCGGTTTCGCCAGGCAGCCACCTTGTCGATGACGTCCAGTAGCTCGGTAATTTCGCTCGACACCCGTTCATCGGCCCATGAGGCGCGATCCTGCGGGAGGGAGGATCGCGCGCTCTCTTGGGCTAAGAGAATCTCAGCGACGCGATCGTCTAAGTTCCCCGCAGTGTCGTCCGGTCCGCTCAAGACCAGAAAGCTCAGCTTCTCCATGAGCTCGCGGGCACCATGAGCTGCATGAGCTTCTACATCTGGTGAGGCGGGCCGTTCAAAGCACTCAAGAACTCCAAGATAAATGGGTCCCAGCTGCCGCGAACCTGCCCTCGAGCTGAAATTGGTCAGAGCCTCCCACAATGCCCGCTGACGGAAACTCAGTTGAACGGGAAAGGCGCGAGGCAGACCGCTGGATCCCGGGATCGCTCCGGATAGGTTCAAGTCCTGAGGTTCCGACATTTCCGGAAAACGTGTCAGGCTACCCGGACGTAAGGGGCCTAGATTCACACGAGCGGACCTATCCGGCTTATCTCCGGCCGCCCGGTCGGAGCATTGGTGCTCAATGAAAACGCGTCGGCTGGGGACATACGGACTCCGGCGGCGCCCAGACGCGAAAACCGCCAGACAGTGGTCGTTGGCCGAAATATCCAGCGGTTCTACCCGGAACCCCCGCCGGCGCCGCCGAGGTTGGAGAAATAACGACGCGAACGCCTTGGCTCGGCGGAATCCGGGTGCCTTCGGCGCAACCGGCTCATCTCTCGTTCCAGACTCCAGGAAGAGGCTTAAAGCGAAAGCGAACGTGAGCACAACCGATACGTTGATGAGATTCCCGCGCCGAGCTTCATCACTTTTAACAGAGCCTTGGCAGCTCAGGCAGCGAACCACTTTCTCCTCATGATGGGGTCTCATCGAGGGGAGGCTCACTCGGACTACATATGGATGAGACCGCGCAAGCGGAGCGTTGAACCGCAGGGACCTCCGCCCAATCAATCAGCTTGCCCCGACTGCGGGACTCAAATGCGACTCGGCGCGCACGTGGGGACCTGGACGAACTACCTTTTCCTCAACGCCAATTGAGGAGATGGCGGGTGTCCCTTTGGGGCTAAGGTTGGTCTATGACTGAGGTTCGCTCAACTCTGATTTCGAGATGCGTCGATCAGGCGCGCGACCACCAGATGGAACTTCCTGATTTGCTGGCGGAGCTATCGAAGTTCGATGAGGTCTTTCTGAAGGTTCTGGACAGCCACTCTTCCCCGATTTCGGTTGGCCAGCTGGCTGCTGAGTCCAGACGGTTCGGAGGAACTACTGAAGAAGCTCGATCGGCTCGCTTATAGGTCGCTTCGGCACGAAAGCGTGGCTTGGTCACCATTTCGGACAGCTAGCTCGGCGCAGCTTCCGTTTGGACCGGGTTCCCATTCGCCCGACTGCCGGACCAAGACGGGCAGACGAGAGCCAAGACGGTCAGGGAGGGAGACTTCATGGACCAATCCAAGGATTCGAGGGGCATGAACAGACTTCCCCGGACAGTGGCGGCGGAAGGGGTCGTCGGCAGATCGAAGAGAATTTGAATGCCGGAACGACTGGCCAGGATTCGACGCTACGTATAAGACACGTACTTATGCTACGGAAAAACACCGAACCGTTACGGTTTACTACTGAAACGGCTTGACGATCTCACATTCAGAGCCTAACCTTCAATTACAGTAATTTGTAGGTCGTCCATGAGGGGGTTTCTGGAATGAAACTGAGCGCAAGATGTGCCTCGCTACTTGGAGTATCGCTCGCGATGATCGCTGTGATGCTGCTCGCAGGTAGTTCCCTGTCCAATGCATCAGAGTCAGGTAATAGCGGTGGACCTCAGTTGATGCCTCTCTCTCCTCAGGAAGCTCAAAGGTTGCCCGGGGACGATGCTTATGCCCAGGTGGTCCACGCAACTGAGGTCAGTCAAGCCAATTCTGCGGCCGATAGGCCCAGTGAAGAGGAGCTCCAGGCGCGCTTAGCTAGTCAATACTCCCACTTGGATTTGACCGGCGCTCAGATCAAACAACTCTTGAGCAATAAATTCTCGGGCGAATTTGCCGACCTAAACTTGGATACTGGTCGCGCAATCTCGAATGAGTCAATCGTTAGGCTGTTAGACAACGCCACCGCGATTGTCCGGCGAGAAAATGGGGACAATGCTCTTCTTGAGTCGTCAAAGCCTCTCACAGCTGACGGATCGAGCGACGAGGCAGAATCTATAGATCTACGTCTGGAACCAACCGAGGGTGGGTTCGCTCCGAGCAACCCTGTAGTTCCTACGGTGATACCGGATTCGTCGGATCACACGGTTGAGGTGGGTGATCTCGAGATTGCTCCGGATAGCGATGGACAAGCTTCGGATGGAATCAAGTTCGGCGAGAAAAACGTCCTCTATCCAAATGTGGGTGAGAACGTAGATGCTTTGGTCTCTCCAATATATGGCGGTATCGAGCTCTTCTACTTGGTACGAACCCCGAACATGGCGTCCCCGATTCGGTTTGTTGCCGACGTCCCCGAAGGAAGCCACCTGGAATCGGCTTCTGATGGAATCGAGATAGTAGGGACCGACGGAAGCCAATCATCCGGTCACATCTATCCGCCTACGGCATCGGATGCGCAAGGACAGAACGTCCCCGTGCAAATGACACTTGGCGAAGGTGACGAAATCGAGATCTCCATCCCGCACGACGTTTCGAAGTACGAGCTACCGATCCTCGTAGATCCGGCGATCACCGTCTCCGACAACTGGCAAGATGGGCCTGACGGAAACAACACACGCTCCTGGTATCACGGCTACAACTACGGAGGGATGAGCTACTGGTCTTGGAATACAAACGCTAGTCCCTCCACGCTTTACGTGAACCGTACAACCTGCTACTCAGAACAAGGTCGGTATTGCTGGGGATCGGGCACAGGGCTCTATGCATATTCTAAGCCCAACACAAACTATCCAGCGAATACCTGGGGTCAATACTCCTACACCGCGCCTGGGGGAACCAATTCCAGAATCATTTCGGCCCAGATCGGTCCCCAGTACATGCACCGAAACAACTGCACAGGAGCTTCATATCCGCAAATGTATGCTGGATTGTGGAAGCCAAGCAACAGTACTTGGGCCGACATGCAGACTTCCACGACCGGCCTGGCTGGGGTTTACTGGAACCTCACGGGCGGTGCGGGGGTAAA
This sequence comes from Solirubrobacterales bacterium, assembly GCA_020438395.1. Classification (GTDB taxonomy): domain Bacteria; phylum Actinomycetota; class Thermoleophilia; order Solirubrobacterales; family 70-9; genus 67-14. The sequence goes on from JAGQUR010000006.1 coordinate 28,899, forward strand.
GAGTGTCATTAGCGGAGTCGGGTCTGGAGCGTCCGCCGTCAACATAGTTTGCTGGAGGGACTTCCTGACTGGAGGTGCCTACGTCGAACTGGGAGACGGGGGTACGGCGCCGAGCCTCTCTGGGGTCTCAATCGCCGGCTGGTCAAATGGAACTACTAAGGCGAGGATAGCTGGAGTCGCCACCGACACCGGGCTGGGTATTCGGCAAGTGAAAGTTACTGCGCCCGACCCAGATGTTGTCGACGCAAACGGTGCCTACGGAACGCAATCCTGGACAACACCGGTGCCGTCAGGCTCGTCAAGCCCATGCACGGGAAGCTCGTCAAGCCCGTGCCCAACCAGCCTCAATCTGTACGCAGGGACAGTCGCGGCCGAGTGGCATCCTGAACTCATGCCGAGTGGAATTCAACCGGTCACGGTTGAAGTCCAAAATGCTGTCGGTACCTGGAGCAATCCGATGACGGTCAACGTCAAGATCGACAACGAGGTTCCCATTATCGACTTTGGCGGCACCATGCCCGAAATGGCAGACGATGTCACGTCTTCGACCAAGGATCTCACGGTTACGTTCGACGACGGATACGCGACCGCTGGAAGCGGTGTGGCATCTGAGGATCCAACCGCCGTTGAAGACTACAGCCAATATGGATCAGGAATGAAGGCGTATTCGATCTTGGTCGACGGCACTCTCGTCAAGAACGGGACGATTACCTGCTCCACCCAAAACTGCCCAGCGTCTGACCAGATCGAACTCCAAGGATCTCAACTGGCGGTAGGAGATCACTACATTCTCGCGCTCGGTCTCGATCAGATGAACCAGTTGGCGGTAAAGAGGCTTGACTACAGGGTCAAGGTACCGTCCTCGTCACCAGTAGGTACCGGAGGACCAATCGTTCACGTGACCCGGGTCGAAGATGACAACGGTGTCCGGCAAGAATTGGACGAATCCTGGGGTGTCCCCGGATCGCCACAGGGGCGAACCGAGTTCCCCGACGGCTCGTACCAAACGAGGAGTACAGTGGCATGCGGCAGCGTGGACATGGAAATCGGTGGCAATTGTGAGGAATACCGCCGAGTCACCAAAGTCGGGGTAGACGAAGCGGAGCCCGTTTATGACTTTGAATCCACCTCAAGCGCAGAACTCGGCGATCAACAGCTCCCCACTGGCGCTGAGGGAACTATGGGTGTCGGCTCACCATCGGTCTCCCCGACCGCAACCGGACCGCTGGCCAGCGTCCTGGAGACTGGGCAAGATTTCCCTGGAGGTTCATCCGGAAAGACATTCAAGAAGTATGTCTTGACAGATACGGAAGGCACATACACATACACTCAAGAGGCTAGCACCGGTCTCCCTATCCGGGAGGCGTTTACGTCACCAGATGGAATTGTCTACGCCGTAATCTACAACTACGATCCATCTACGTATAAAACTAGCGATCTCCCATCGACATTCTTCTCTCCCCCAGAGCCGGCAGGCTCCGTCGACACAACTAAAGTCAGGGTGTACGAACCCGGAAACGTTGATACGGTCGAAGATTCCGAAACGGGGAATCCCGTAGACACACAATTTGTGGGAGAGGCAAACAACATTCCTGACGTGGGGCGGGTCTGCCTAGATAATGTTGCCGTTGTCGACGAAGACATTGGTTACGACCCCGATGAGACATTTGCTCCGCCGAGTCCCGACCCCCTGACGCCGAACGACGACCTGCATGGTCCGTCGACAAGGGTAGTGGCGACCTACGAGAAGCCGATTGCGACCGCGACCTGCGATGACGTGCGGGATCAAGCACGGCAATATTCCACGCTGGCAAATTCACTTTCCACGGGTTCTTTCGATGTCATATCCATGGACGCTGACTCAACCAACGCGCAATCTTGGGTGACGGTGATCTCTAGCGACTCGGGGATTCCCGTTTCCACTCCCGCATTGACCAGAAGCAGCACGTCTCTCTATTACACGAGCCAGGACAGTCCGAGTGACATGCCAAGCCAAACACAGGCTATTACCAGATTCACGGACACATCGGTGATATACGAAGGGGACTTTGACCCTAGCGCCAGTCTTTCGCTACGGGCTGAAACGGAGGATATGCCATGAAATACGGACGGTTGATTGCTATTTTCCTTGCTGTGGTCATAGTGGGAAGCGTTGCGGCTCAGGGTTCCAGTGCGCATCTGAAATTTCCCAACGGACATTGGGCCATATCGGGTCTTACCTTCAGTGACACAACAAAGGAGTCACCGACGGACCCAATCACTCTCGTGTTCTCAGGTCCTGGAGGGCACGGCAACACCAATGCTTTCGACATGGTCAATCGCTTCTGGCAAAACAAGGGCAACATGGGTCCGCACGATCCCATCATCAAGGTGCCACACCTAGAGATATGCCCGATCACAGGTACATATCTGAGGTACGCGAGGCCCGGGGGCGCGGTAACGGGAATCACGAACGCTACGGCCGTAACGGGATTTCACCATTCAGGGTGTTTGGATCAATTCCACATGAGGATTTGGAGTTCCAGGTTGCACCGGAATTACTACCATCCCAACGTAGACGGAAATCAATGGTCGGTGGCCGGGGTACATTGGGACAATTACATTGGTCCTGGGGCTGAGTGCGCAAAGCACCCTACTACCTCGTGTCTCCTACAGATTGGTCCCGAGATCGTCGGTTGTGTCAAGAACGAGAGTTGTCACGGCCGCCAAATCCAGTTCGAAACAGCTGCTTATGTGGCCTGGAAACAGCTCGGGGACAACTTCTGTTCGCTGAGAAGGTGGCGACGCCTACCTGGATCGCAGACAGGACGAACCCACTCAAGTAATTACGATTACAGCGACGGGGTTCTCACGTGGATATCGACAGCGCGGATCGGAGATGATCCTGAGTGTCACTATGCGTCCGGATTGCTACCAGGATAGCGGCCTAATGAGGGTCCTTAATCTCCGGCAAAAAGGGACGGATTCCTCGATCGGAAGTCTGGTTGGCAGCAATTTTGGCGATCAAAGGTTTCTAAGGTCAAAGCAGGGAACCAAGAGATTGAGGATGGTTTGAAAATGAGATGGCTGAAGGGGTTGACGGTCGCCATTGCGCTTCTTGCGTCGCTGGGTGGATTCAGTACCGCGACAGCGCAGCAGAAGTGGGAAGGCCCGACGATTGCTCACGGCACCAGCAAAGGGGGAATCAACTGGCGAATATGGGGCGTTCGCGCGGGCGCGGGCCTTTTTACGGTGGAATTCGGAGCCTCGATGAAGTTGCCTGTCAAGTTTGATCGAACTGAGGTCAGCGGCTTCGCTTTCGCGATAGACCCCCGTGAACGCTTCCCTTCGGTTGTGTCTATAAGAAGGCAGAATCTTGGTCCGAGAAGCGAAACATGTGCGGCCGGAATAGCGACAGGTCGAGCAAAGTACCTCGTGTTTACCATGCGGTCTGGAAGGGCATTTCGACGAGAAACCCTCCACGTTGGGGATGCTCTAGCGGAGCGTTGGCCCGACTTGGCGCGACTCCGGTACTTCAACGAGTACTTTCACAATGGTCAGCTGCCCACCCGCGTCGCGGCGGTGAGCGCGTCCGGGAGAGTATTGGGTCGCTACAACTTTCCCCCTGTCGGCAAGAGAAGATGAGAGTCGGCCAAGTCCTTGCTTTCATGGTTGGATGCGTCGGTCTGTTAATAGCTGGCTGCGATTCTGACCATCGTGCCAACCGCGAATTTGGAGTCAACTACTCGATAAACCGCAACGCCAAAGCCTCTTGGGCCGTTGACGGAGCTCAAGAGGCCGTAGACCGGGACAAGCTTGGTCTGGCAGAAGCGTATCTGCGGCAACTCCGCAGCTGGCACTACGGCATTCCCGTCGCGGCCCCGAACGACTCACCTAAGAGCTTCGAAGAGCTCATGGCCATGGCCAACAGCCTGGAGATCCGAACCGGCAGAAGCGTCGAGAGGGAGACTGAAGCCCTTAGTGCCCGAGATAGGACGCAAGCCGAGCTGGAACGAGCGATGCAGAAGATGCTCCAAGCCCAAATTGATGACCTGATCTCCTCAAACGACTTGGAGTCCCTCAGCGAAGGGGTCAGTTCCGAGGACTCGTACGAAGCTCAAGTTGAGAGGGTCCACAGGAATCTTAACCGCAAGTTTGGAGCGAAACTTGCGCGAGAATCAAATCAGTAGCGACCAAGGTCGGGTCTGCCCCGGGTCTGGTTGACACCTCAAGTCCGAGCCTGCGTCCTCACGCCGGCGCCTCCATTGGGTCCGGTGGCCCAGATCTAACTAAACGGACCCGGTGGAACTGAGCCGAAAGGGCTCCCGAAACCGCCGAGGATCGCGCTGTTCGATGATCTCGACAACCTCCTGCCGCTTGCTCTCCGCTCGTCCGTGAGGATCGCAGCTGAGCTCCTCAAGTCTCATGATCGCTTCCGCGAGCTCGACTCCCTCGTCAAGAAGTACGAACAAGAAACCCTCGCAATCCACCCACGGTCGGTCGTTCTCGTCAAAGTTCCGGACGTACGAGCGCCAAAGACTCACCCAGCCCACGCGAACAAGTTCGAGAAGCCGTCGTACAAGGACGTCAGAATCAAGTGGGACCAACCTGTCCAGCTCGTGTAGGAGGAGACCGCTCTCCTCCGAGATCCGGAGTGCCCCAAGGACCGCCATGGTTCCCGGTCGTTGAATCAGATCGAGTGGTTCCGCCGGATCAAACAAAGGTGAACCCCATCAAACCACCCTTGACGTTAGCGCGTCTTGATTGTCGTCGGGCAAGCCTCAGTGAAACTACGCCGCGATGACAGGAAGGTCCTGACGCCGCGATACTTCGTCGAGTACTGAGGCCGCCTCAGCCAAGTGACGGCCCGGGGCGGTGAGCGAGTATCGAGTCGCGAGGGGAGGTCCCAACTCCACATCTCGCTGGACCATTCCAGCTTCTCTGAGTTCGACCAGCCGGCTAACGAGAGTCTGTCGGCTTACCGAATCCAGCGACCTAGCAACTTCGCTAAATCGAAGCTCCCCTTCCTTCTCAAGTAGAAGCAGAATCTCAACGGTGCCCAGCCGACGGAACACTTGCCTGAAGATTGGCTCGCTTCCGGGGCTGTTTGCGGCGCTGGTCATTCCCCAATGATAGAGCGGTCGGTACCTAGTCAAGGAGACTAGACGTGCTTGGTCCTCACACCAAAGGAGAATCGGAAAGCGATCTATCTCTTCTTAGAAGACTTGCTGCCCACTCGCACCAGAATCTCCGCCGCTTCAGCTACTTCGGTTCCGAGGGCGGTGAGTGAGTACCAGGTAGAAACGGGCGGGCCGTCGTTTACACGGCGATGGACGATTTCAAGAGAGTCGAGCTCATTGAGGCGGCTCACCAGGGTTTGCTTTGAAATTGACGGGATTGCTTCGAGTACATCGCGCATCCGCAACTCCTCGTCGCTTTGCAGAAGGGTCAGCAGCTCGATCGTTCCACGCTTCTGGAATGTCTTCCAGAGCTCGGGCTCCTCTTCTCGAGGTGATCTACCGATGCTGCGAACGTTGGGGTCGGTCTTCCCCGGCTGCACTCGTGAGTCCCTTTCTGTCAATGGCCCGGTAGTTCTCCGAGCTAGCCCACCTTAGCGCTCCACAGAGGGTCAAGGGACCTAGAAGGCGCGCTTCCCCGATCGCTTCATGCGGTCGGGGAAGTTCGGGCAGTGCGAACTTCGCGTCCGCCATGACAGCTATTCGTTAAGTGGTCCAACAGATTGGACTTATTCCATGGCCCTTGACCGAACTGGACCTAGAGACTCGCTTTGTACTCCCTCAGGAGATCCGCTCCTTGTTGGGTAACAGTGATGAGCTTGCGCCGCTTATCGCCGAGGTCGGGTTCCACGCTCAGCAGCCCTCTCTTCGTCAACGCCGCGATCGGTTCGCTGACCGAATTCTGCTCTACCAAGATGTTGTCGGCCACCTTGGTCGGCGAGGTCGGCTCCAGTTCAGCTACCGAGACGAGGACCTGGAGTTCAAGGGCATCGAAGTCTCCGAACCCGCCTCGAGGAAAGTCACGCCGGGTCTTGCGAAGGCTCCTCGTCATCCCGGCGAACTCTCTGGCCTCCTGGGCCGAGAAGAACCCGCCTTGATCTTGCAACGGATCTTGCGACATTACATCGGTTTCCGATCTAGTTTCGCCTCAGGTCTTGTCCAGGAATGCCTGAGTGAGAGGGGGAGCAATGACGTAGATCCACTACGCCACTTCGATTGACCCGGCCCGAGGGCCGGACCCCTCTTGTATGTCGATGAGCCAGCACCGCGGTTCTGGCTCAGACAGGAAACGTGATGACGAAAAACAACACACCGGATGGAATTGTCAACAGGCGCCAGCGACTTCTTGCCGAGAGGCGTCGAGAAAAGGTTGTGGAGGCTCTTGCCAGTCACTACATGGAACTCGACCCCGATCTCAGCCTGAGCAAGGCGACCACCAGAGCTGAAGAGTTCGCGAAAGAGGAAGGAGAAAAGAACCCTCACTTTGACGGAGTCTTTCTCGCTACCGAACCGCCGTTTCGGTTGCCAGCCAGGTCGAGGACCTGTCCGATCGCTGAGATGAAAGGAATCGACGATCTGCCCGAAATGAGATGGCTGTTCGGTGAGATGACAGCGGCGAAGACCGGTAGGCCCGCCAATCGCGAGATGGTCGTCGCGGCCTTCCGAAAGATGTCGTTCTTCGGAAGGCCCGACCTCCTTAATACCTATCGCGAGTTCGCCTCGAACCCGGCTCTTGCCTGGGCTCATGGCGACCCGGAGATTCCGAGTTCGCTCTCGAAGCTCTACGACCAGCTCAAGTCGTTCTCGAGACGGATGCCTGCCGGCATGGTGATCCACGCCAACCTCGCCCTCGTCGATCGAATCGCCAACCTCAAAGACAGGAGGACCGGGAAGTTGCTGTTCCCGAACGCCTTCAAGTACTGCACTGTCGACGGAACCCTCATAGAGGCTGACGTGCCGCAAGGAGCTCCGAGAGGAAGGAGCCAGCGGGAGCGCAAGGTGATGGAGAGATCCATCACTGGTCCGGAAACCCGAATGGTTCAGTTCGTGTGGTACTCGCACACCAGCGGATCCGTTCCGGAAGACGGACCTGTCAGGCCGGCAGAGGTCTCCAAGAAATGCTTCGGTTGGAAGCTCGTGGTGATCTGCTGCCTCGACACCGGTACACCGATCACTTGGACCCTGATCCCGGCAAGCGGAGACGAACGGATCGCACTCCGCGAACTCATCAGATCTCTCTACCTCCTCCGACCGGACTTCCCGATGGAGTACATCGTGGGAGACGGTCTCTACTCCATGTCGAAGGAGATATTCGACTTCATCGAACCCAAATACGGAATCACCACCGTGTTTCCTCGAGTTAAAAACCAGTCCACGAGCAAGAAGTGGTCGAAAACGGATGGGGTTCCCTGGTGCAAGCACGGCCTCATGAAGAACCGTGGAACTCAGCAGGCATGGAGATGGCGAACCAGGATCAAGCGAGGGGTCCGGCCCGGCGCACTCCCACCACTGCGGAAATGGGAACAAGGCCACATCAGATGGACCTGTAAGGCCAAGTATGGCCACAAGTGCCCCGAGGTCAGGACCTACTTCAAGTGGGACCGACACCTCTACACCTTCCTTCCACACATGGGCGGAAGCAAGAAGGCAGCCCTGAGGTCTGTCCTTCAGGCTCGTCGCAACCGCAGCGAGTCGGTCTTCTCCCAAATGAAACACTCCGGGGCCGGCGCTAGGTGGCCCAACCGCGCCCGATGGGCGACCGACGACGGCATGCGGTGGCTGACCTCGATGGCCATGGTCCAAATCACTGCCCGTCGCCTGATCCACCTCGATGGCAGCTACAAGAAAGCGCTGGATCGAACGCGTGATGAAGGTCTGCTGAATCCTTCGGACGAGCGTACGTTCTACGCCCTGGTCGATGGTCGGGAGCCACTCGCCTCGGAGCCAGTGGAGGGCGCGGTCATTGAGCCCCCCGAGACCTGGGGAATCGATGCCGACCTCCCGATCGACCGTGAGTACATCCTCCCATCGCTCGAGGAATTCAGCACCAAGATCGACCGGGAGTAGAGCCCCTGCGGGGTTCTCATCGAACCCCACCAAGGAACACACGTCCCCGTAGGTCGCAGCGGCCTGCGGGGACGTCTCTTTGCTCAGACCAGTTCGCCCACCCGGGGCTGCGATTTGGCTCCCAGACTGAGGTTCACCGCGAAACTTTTTTGGGCAACAGTGCGACAAAAATGGCGGGAGTTTCCAAGTTGAATCTCCCTGAGGCCGGAATGCCGCTTCTGAAGCCGAATTTCGTCAATCCTGACTTTTCAGAATGAAATCCCTAACGCCTCGAATGGAGCTAGCCGGAGTCGAACCGGCGACCTCTTGGGTGCGATCCAAGCGCTCTGCCAACTGAGCTATAGCCCCGCGAGGGACAAAGGATACGGAAGGTCGGCGTGCAAAGTAGGGAAAGCTCATGCACGACGTCCGCGAAAACCGCATAGTCTTTACTACTACCGTTAGCTACTGAGAGATCAATGGGAATTCTCGACGAGGCAATCCGGGAACACCTCGAGCTGAAGCGTCAGCACGGGGCCGACGAATCCGAACTCAAAGGACTCGAGGACGAGGCATTCGGCGAGGCCGAACGCCCCGACGCCGTCGGTCCAACCCCGGGTTCGGAAGACGAGACCCAGATCATCAGCCCCGGCTCCAGCCTCACCGCCCCGGCCGGCGAGGGCGACCAGCTCGACAAGGTTTTCGAGGCCACCCGCCAGCGGGAAGCGGCCGAGCAGGAAGCCTCCGCGCGGGAAGCTGCCGCCAGGGAAGCCGCAAAGGCAAAGGAAGCTGACACCAGCGCCGAAGTGCCCGCCGACACCGAGGCAACTTTCGCCGAGCACCCGATTCCCGAGCCGCCGGCGCCCGCCGAGCCGGAATCGAAGGTCGATCCGGCCGTGACCGAAGCCGCCACCGTCGAATCACCCGAGGCGAAACCGGCCGAGCCCGAAGCGGGAGCGCCCGCCGGGGAAGAGGGCGACGCGAGCGAGATGCTCGAGGCCGAGCGCCATCATCTGGCCAGCCATCCGACAGAGCACTACGACGTTGACGCTGCGATCGCCGAAGAAGACGAGATCGACGTCCTCAGCGAAAGCTCGCTCTCCGACGAACTTGACCGGGCCCTCGACAGCGGCGAAGTGGCCTCGGCCGGCCAGCACGTCGAGTACGACACCCCCGCGGAGCCTGACTCGGGCGAGATCGATTTCGAGGAAGCGGATTCGGGAGAAATGGACTCGGCCGAACTCGAGGTCGAGGACGATTCGGCCGAGCATGAGGCGGTCGAGGAAGACTCCGCAGAGTTGCTCTATGAGGACGCCGCAACCGAGGACCAGCCGGCCGGCGAGGAAGAACCAGCCGAAAGCGAAGCGCAGGAAGGCGATCCCGACTTCTACGACCAGGACGACGTACTCGAAGCGACCCCGGAATTCCTTGAGGAGACGCCGGAGCACGACCAACTCTGGTTCGAGCAGAAGGAACCGAAGGACTTCGATTTCGGCGACTGACCGGGACGCCCGGCGCCCCCGTTCAATCGATCAGTGAATCGCGGCCGACCAGCGGCCTGATGACTCGCGCACCTCGATCGGCAGGCCGAAACAGGCCGAAACCGATTCTGAGGTGAGGGCCTCGGCGATCGGTCCCCGGGAGACGATCCGGCCCCCGTCGATCAGAAGCGCGTGGGTGCTCGTCGGCGGAATCTCCTCCAGGTGATGGGTGACCGTGACCGTGGTCAGGGAGGGGTCGTCCCCGGCCATCGAGGAGAGAGCGGAAACCAGCTGCTCGCGGGACGGCAGGTCGAGTCCCGAGGCGGGCTCGTCGAGCAGCAGCAGGTCCGGGTTCGGCATCAGCGCCCGGGCGAGAAGAACCCGCTGCCTTTCGCCCTGGGAGCATTCGCCGAAGGCCCTGGTTGCCAGTTCGGCCAGCCCCACCACTTCCAGCAGCTCGCCGGCCCGTTTCAGGTGCTCCTCATTGAGCCGTTGGTGCTGCAGGGCGATGCTGTTGAAGGCTCCGGACTCGACCGTCTCGAGGACCGGACGCCGGGCCGGGATCGCCCGCGAGGTGCGGGCGTCGACCAGGCCGATGTCCTCGCGAAGGGCCCGCATGTCGGTTGCACCGAGCCTGCGGCCAAGCACCTCGACCGTGCCCCCGGAGGGGTGTGAGTCGGCGGCGGCCAGATGAAGCAGGGTGGTCTTGCCGGCCCCGTTCGGTCCGAGCATCACCCAGTGCTCGCCGCGTTCGACCTGCCAGTCGATCTGCTCAAGCAGCATGACCCGCTGCTTCAGGGCCGTCGACCAGCGGAACACGTTCACCTCCCGCGCCAGGATCACGGTTCCCGGGTCCGGTTGACCGTCCTTTCTGGCAAGAGTTGATGCGAGCTCGTCGATCGACACCGGCTCAGGCTATCTGCGGGAACGGTCCGGCCGGGCACTCAACCCGTACAATCACCGTCCACTCTGGGGCCATAGCTCAGTTGGCAGAGCGCCTGCTTTGCAAGCAGGAGGTCGCCGGTTCGATCCCGGCTGGCTCCATCGCACCGTCCGTCCTGATCGCCTGTCCAAGGTTGCGATCTCGCGCCGACCGAACTGCCGGGCATAAGCTCCCCGGGTCGGTTGCGTTCGAGGAGAGGAGCAGCGTGAGTCGGATTTTCGGGAAGGTCGCCCAGAACGGGTACGTCGTCCGGGACATCAGGTCGGCGATGGACCACTGGGTTGAGCTCGGAATCGGGCCCTGGTTCTACATGGGCCGGGTGGAGATGGACTGGTTCCGTCATCGCGGCTCCGAGGAGAAGCCGGAGCTCAGCATCGCCCTCGCCAACTCCGGTGACCTCCAGATCGAGCTGATCCAGCAACGAAACGATGCGCCCTCGATGTACAAGGAATTCATCGACGCCGGTCACGAAGGCCTCCAGCACATGTCCTACTGGAGCGACGACTACCAGGCCCTCTACGACCGGGTTCTCGAACTGGGGTTCAAGGTCGGGCAGGAAGGCTGCATCGGCGGTGAAAGGGGCCGGTTCGCCTACCTGGACACCGAGACCACGCCCGGCACCGTGATCGAGATCTCCGACGTGAGCGGACCGAAGGGCATGTTCTTCGAGCATGTCCGCTCCGAGGCGGATAACTGGGACGGCTCGGACCCGATCCGCGAACTGATCCCCGACCCCTGAGAGGAAACCATGCCCCGCATTCCCTATCCGACCGAAGACCAGCTGGAACCCGAAGCTCGCGAGCTGATGGCCAACCTGCCTCCGCTCAACCTGATCCGCATGTTCGCCAACGCACCCGCCGCCCTGGGGCCGGTCACCGACCTCGGCCAGGCGATCCTGCTTCGCTCCGAGCTCGACATGCGCCTCCGCGAGATCGCGATTCTCGCCGTCGCCCGGGCCTGTGACTCCGACTACGAACGCCTCCAGCACGAGAACATCTGCCGGGCGATCGGCATGCCTGAGGAAGAGATCCGCGCCGCGGCCGACCGGAACCCCGAAGCCCTCGACGAAGAGGCCCGGATGGTCTGGACCTTCGCCGACCAGATCGCGAGAAACGTGCGGGCCGACGAGGACCTCACTGCGAAGGTGCTGGAAAAGCTGGGCCGCCGGCAGGCCACGGAACTGGTGATCGCCTGTGCCTACTACTCGGCGATGGGCCGGATCATCGAGACGACCGGAGTCGAACTCGAGGAGACCCTCCCCACGGAGAACATTGACCCCGACGAGTACATTGACGACTGAGAGTCTCGTCAGAAGCGATCAGGGGCGGTGAAAAGGTTGTTCAGGCAGGGGAGCAGGAAACATTTCGCGGCAGGGGCGCTTCTCCTCGCATCGGTGATCGCGGTCGCCGGTCCCGGCAAGGCGGCCGCCGGCACATGTCCCGCCAACCGGATCAGCACGGTCGACGGTTGTGCGACCCGGTCCGCGGTGGCTTCGGAACTGACCGGCATCATCAAGCAGAATCTGAACCAGGTTCGACTGCAGGCTGTTATCGCCAGGGTTGACATCGCCGGTCACCGGATCCTCAGGCGGGGCTTCGGCGAATCCCAGGAAGGGGTCCCGGCGACCCCGGCCATGAATTTCCGGATCGGCTCGATGACGATTCCTGCGCTGACGACCCTCGTCTACCAGTTGCGGCAGAGGGGACGGCTCAAGCTTTCGGATCCGGTATCCCGGTGGCTGCCGAACCTCTTCCGGGCCTCAGAGGTCACGGTCCGCAACCTGATGAACAACAGTTCCGGTTACTACGACTGGATTCAGAACAATCCTGCGTTCCAGGACGAGGTGCTGGCCGATCCCTTCCGGATCTGGAGCGGAAAGGAACTTCTGGACACCGCTCTTGCCAGAGGCAGTGCCTGCGATCCGGGTGCCTGCTTCAGCTACGCCCACACCAATTTCCTCATCCTTGCCAGGATCGTCCGGCGGATACTCCCCCAGAAGAACCTGGTGACCCTGCTCAACAGGCGGGTCCTCAGACCGTCCGGGATCTCGATGAATTTCTCCAGGCTGGCTCCGATCCCGCCCCCCGCCCTGAGCGCCTTTGCCACCGACCGGGGGATCTTCGAGGAATCAACCGGCTGGTCTCCTTCCTGGGGACTCGGCAACGGGATGCTGGCCACCACATCGATCGACAACGTCAGCCGGATCGCCACCGGCGTACTCACCGGAAGCACTCTTTCAAGCTGGGCGAGGAAGGATCTGGTGAAGCGTTACGCGCCCGGCCTGGAGCCCACACCGGACCGCGTCTACTTCGCGCAGGGAATCATCATGGTCAACGGATGGCGTCGCCAGAATCCGTTTTTCAACGGCTACATGGGCAACGTGGCCTGGTTTCCCTCCCGGCGGATCGCGATCTCGCTGGTCGGTACCAAGGGCCAGTCAACCACGGCTCCGGACGGGACGAACGTAACCGACGCGATCCTCGGCGACATGGCCGGATACCTGACTCCCGCGAATTCACCCGCCCTGTGATCCCGGCGACCGGCCCATGGCCGGGCGGGCCGGGGGTCGCGGGCCAGTTCATCGTTTTGTAATCGGGGTCGGTGAGGCTTGGTCCATGCTTCCGGCAACCGACAACCGAACAGGCCTGATCAGACGAGTCCAGATTGCGTCAATCATGCTCACAGCCACCCTTTCCCTCACAGCCTTCGGCTATTGGCCTTTCGAAGGCGAACGCGCCCGGGCCAAGCCCGGAACGAGGATCAAGGTGGACGACTCCCAGTTCGGGAAGGTTCTCTACTCCGGCCGCGGCCAGGCGATCTATTACTTCGACCGGGAGAAGTCAAAGCGTCCGCGCTGTTACGGATCCTGCGCCGCCGCCTGGCCACCGGTCTTGACCAAGGGCCGCCCGAAGGCCCTGGGCAAGGTGCGGCAGAAGTTGCTCGGCGTAACCCGCCGCAAGGGCGGCGGCCGGCAGGTCACCTACGCCGGACACCCTCTCTACTACTACGCGCATGAACCTCGCAACGTCGTCTTCTGCCACGACGTCTTCCAGTTCAACGGCCTCTGGCTGGCCGCCCGTGCCAGCGGCAAACCGGTGGGCTGATCAAAAGAAAAGGCCCGCCGAAGCGAGCCTTTCCGAGGTGACGGGAGAACCACTCCCAACCGCCTGAGAAACGTAGTAAGACCTTAGCACCGGACTTGCTGGATTCGGGGGTTGCCGTCGAAGGGGAACCACCCGAAGCGACCTGAGTCTTGTCTGCCCGGCCTCGCCCCCGAACCAGCAAATTTCTGGCGGAGGAAGGGGGACTCGAACCCCATCCGGCTGGTTAGGCCGAACTCTCGCTTCTCAGGCGATTGCCGCCTGGCGGCTTCACCCTCCGCTGACTCGAAGTTAGCTCAGCTGTCGCATTCGAATCCGGAGATTTTGCACTTCCGTCGCAGACTTCTTGCAGTTCTGTAAGGAAGTTGAGGGCTCGTTGCGAATTCAGGCCGTGAGGGAGTAGACGGCTCTTTCTGCGAGGAGGTTCGGGGCGCGGCGGGCGAAGCCTCCGGTCTTTCGGCCGGTGGCGTCGATAAGGATGCGACGGTCGATTTCCAGGCCGAGTTCGCGGGTCAGGTTCTCAAAGTCGACGATCGTGCAGAGGTGGATGTTCGGAGTGTCGTACCACTGGTAGGGGAGCGCGTCGGTGACCGGCATCCGGCCGCGCAGGGCCAGGAAGGCCCGGAGCCGCCAATGGGCGAAATTCGGCAGGGAGACGACCAGCCGGGCGGCGACCCGCTTCATCTCGGTAAGCACGTGGTCGGGACGGCGGACCGCCTGCAGGGTCAGGGAAAGGACCGCCACGTCGAAGTCCCCGGCCTCGAACAGGGGCAGTTCCTTCTCGAGGTCACCCTGGGTGACCGGCACGCCCCGGGAAACGCAGGCGTGGAAGTCGTCGAGTTCCCGTTCGACCCCGAGGCCGCGGCAGCCCCGGTCATCGATCAAATTCTCGAGCAGCGCCCCGTCACCGCAGCCGAGGTCCAGCACCCGCTGGCCTTCGCCGACCAGCGAAGCGACGATGTCGAGGTCCGGTCTCAACCTGCTCTCCTCGCGGGGATGCCGCGCTGGACGGCGAGCCGGTCCATGTAGCCGGCGACCGTCCGGTGGTACTCGGGCGGGTCGGGGAAGAGGAAGGAGTCATGTCCATGCGGGGAGGAGATCTCCTGGAAGGTGACCGGCGCCCCCGCCCCCCGCAGCTCGCTGGCCATCAGTCGGGCATGTTCGGTGGAGAAGCGCCAGTCGGAGTCGAAGGAGAGCACCAGGAAGCTGGTTTTCCCCTGGCTGATCTGCTTCTGGACCGCGACCCGGTCCTCGAAAGGATCGAAGTAATCCATGGTCCGGCCCATGTACAGGTAGGTGTTCGCGTCGAAGCGCTCGACGAAGGACTGGCCCTGGTAATGGAGATAGCTCTCGACCTGGAAGTCCACGTCGAAGCCGAATCGGGGCACCTCGGCGTCCTGGATCCGGCGACCGAACTTCTCGCGCATCGACTCTTCCGAGAGGTAGGTGATGTGGCCGATCATGCGGGCGAGCGCAAGGCCCGCGTCCGGGCGGCGGTCGTTTTCGTAGTAGTCGCCTTCGGCGAAGTCCGGATCACGCATGATCGCCTCGCGGGCGACCGCGGAGAAAGCGATGTTCTGGGCCGACAGCCGCGCCGAGGCGGCGATCACCGCGGCGCCGTCGATTTCGGTCGGATGGTCGATCGCCCACTGGAGCGCCTGCATGCCGCCGAGCGAGCCTCCTACCGCGGCCAGCAGCCGCTGGACCCCGAGTTCGCGGAGCAGGGCCCGGTGCACCTCGACCAGGTCACGGACCTGGACCAGCGGGAAGCGGAGGCCGTACGGCTTGCCCGTCTCCGGGTCGACCGATGAGGGGCCGGTGGTGCCCTTGCAGCCGCCGAGCACGTTCGCGCAGACCACGAAGAAGCGGTCGGTGTCCAGCGGCCGTCCCGGACCGATGATGTTGTCCCACCAGCCGGGGCGGTCAGGATCGTCGCCTTCGTGGACTCCGGCCGCGTGGGCATCACCGGAAAGTGCGTGGCAGATGAAGACCGCGTTGGAGCGGTCCTCGTTGAGCTCGCCGTAGGTCTCGTAGGCGACCTCGACTTCGGGGAGCCTCGCCCCGGAGGCAAGGGTCAGCGGGCGGTCGCCGGTGAAGACGACCGCCCTCTGCGTCCCGACAGTGCCGACCCCGTTCAACTAGCTACGACTGGGCCTTTGCCAGCGCCTGGTCGATGTCGCCGAGGATGTCGGCGATCGACTCGATGCCAACCGAGAGGCGCACCGTGTCGGCGGTGACCCCGGAATCCTCGAGCTCCTCGTCGTTGAGCTGCGAGTGGGTGGTGGTCGCCGGGTGGATTGCCAGCGACTTCGCGTCGCCGATGTTGGCGAGGTGCGAGAACAGCTCCAGTGAGTCGATGAACGTGCGGCCCGCGTCGCGGCCGCCCTTGATCCCGAAGGTGACCAGGGCACCGAAGCCGCCGGTCAGGACCTTGCTCGCCGTTCCGTGGTGGCTGAAGCCGGGCAGGCCCGGGTAGTTGACCCAGAGCACATCCTGGCTGTCGCTCAGGTGCCGGGCGACCGCCATCGCGTTCTCGCTGTGGCGCTCCATCCGGAGCGGCAGGGTTTCGAGGCCCTGCAGCAGAAGGAATGCATTGAACGGCGAAAGCGCCGCGCCGGTATTGCGGAGCAGCACCGTCCGGACCCGGCCGATGTAGGCGGCGGGGCCCATCGCATCCGCCCAGACCACTCCGTGGTAGGAGGGGTCGGGCTTGGTCAGTCCCGGGAAACGCTCGGCGTTGGCCACCCAGTCGAAGTTGCCCGAGTCAACGATCACGCCGCCGAGGGTGGTGCCGTGACCACCGATGAACTTGGTCGCGGAATGGACCGCGATGTCGGCGCCGAGCTCGAAGATATTGGCCAGCACCGGGGTCGCGACCGTGTTGTCGACCACCAGCGGCAGGCCATGGGCGTGCGCGGCATTGGCCCAGGCTTCGATGTCGACAACGTTCAGGCGCGGGTTGCCGATCGTCTCCGCGAAGACCAGGCGGGTCTTCTCGTCGACGTGGCGCTCGAGCTCTTCCGGCTTGTCCGGATCGACGAACTTCACCTCGATCCCGTATTGCGGGAGCGTGTGGGCGAACAGGTTGTAGGTGCCGCCGTACAGGGTCGAGAGGGCGACGATGTTGTCGCCGGTCCGGCAGACGTTCAGCACCGAATAGGTGACCGCGGCCTGCCCCGAGGCGGTGGCCAGGGCGGCGATCCCGCCCTCGAGGGCAGCCATCCGCTCCTCGAGCACGTTCCAGGTCGGATTCATGATCCGCGAGTAGATGTTGCCCGGCTCGGCCAGGGCGAACAGGTCCTGGGCATGCTGGGCGTCGTTGAATTCGTAAGAGACCGTCTGGTAGATCGGCACCGCCCGGGCGTTGGTGGTCGGGTCGGCCACCTGGCCCGCATGCAGGGCGTTCGTCTCCGGGCCGTACTGCTTCTCTTCGTCGCTCATTTCTCTCCTGATTGGGTGGCGTGGTCCTCTGACGCTATCGCGACCGGAAAGCCTAGTAGCTCAGATGAGAAACACAGCACCCGGGGAGCCGGGGTTCAGACGCCCGGTGTCGGCAATCAGTTGAAAGCGAAAATCTGACCCAGATCTCCCGAATAGGAATCCAGGTACTGCTGTTCACCGGTGTCCGGATCGATCGTTCCGAGAAAGTTCTGGAAAGTCTCGTAGTTGATGCCATCGAAGTAGATCAGGTCATCACCCGGTGAATAGACCATGTGAATCACCTCAAGATCACCGGTCGGCGGTATGAGATGAACTGCCGAATCTGAAGTGTGGTCATAGATGTCGATGGTCAGTTTGTCGTCAGGATCCCTGTGGTTGATGACCAGCCTTGATCCGACCACGGTCAAGCTGGGTCGGGATGTGATCTGCGAGTAGTTCTCTTCGAAGTTGAGCCGCTTCACGGCGGGGTAGATCTCGACTAGCCCAAGTGTGCTGGTGGGGCCCAGCAGAGGGTCGCTTCCTGAAACGGTTTGCGTGCCGATCAACGCGCCATCCCCGAGTGCGGCCGACGGACAGGTCGGGGTCCAGGAGAAAATCCACCCGTCCGATATTTCCGTGGTGCTGTGGGTGGCTCCAGACCCTGGCGGACCGATCCAGGCAGGCTCATCCAGAGATGCCGCTCCGGGTGTGTAAGTGAATATCTGCCCTTGCGACACCACGAAGAGTTTCCCGTCATGAAATCCACAAAGTTCGGTGTCGTTCGGCCAGACCACTTCCGGAGTTCCATCGGACTTGATTCGACGTAGCTTTTCGCCCACGACGATCAGCACGTCTCCGTTCGGTGAAACTTCAAACGGCACGAGGGCTTCGCCAATTGAAGTGGAGGGCAAAGTCTTGGCGATGTTCGCAACGACGGCAGGGTCGATCACATCGGAGGTGTCACCTTCAGGAGTCGATTTCTTGAGGTAGGTGCCGTAGTCCGAGCCACCGAATCCGGTGCCCCAGAAATACGCGTTGCCCGCGTCGTCGAACCTGACCTGGTCCGGATAGGTCAGCCATTGAGCCGATATGCAAACGACATCGCCGGTCTCAAAATCTGCCCGGTACAGCTTGCAGGACGTGTTCGATGTCAAGGCGGCCGATGTAACGAAGATCAGGTCGTTGTCCGGCGCCAAAGCCATGAGCATGATCGAACCGTCCAGCTCACCCGATGCGACCGGATCGAATGCGCTCTGGTTCTGTCCCCAGGCGATCAATCCTGATTCGCTGGGGGAAGCGCCACGAAGGGACACCTTCTGCTTTCGGGCCGACCCTGATAGCAAGGCCAGCGCCGAGGCATTGCGAAAGTCAAACGTGAGAGGGTCCGGGTCCGGCTTCGGGTCCGGGTCCGGGTCCGGCTTCGGGTCCGGATCAGACCCCGGGTCTGACTTGACCGGACAAGTGAGTTTCAATTTGTTGGCGAGCGAATTCAGACGATTGGCCTGTTTTCGCAGTTTCTTCCGGGTCGACTCGCGGGCCTTGCCCGATGTCGCTCGTTTCCGGTAGGTCGCCGCCTGGTTCTTGAGGGAAACGAACCAGATCGAACCACTGGGGAGCCGCGGACCCGAAAGTCTCGTTCCCGGCCGTTGTATGCGTGCCGGGTGACCAGCACCGGATCGGATATCGCAGGTCACTTTCCGGTTCTTGCCGGTCAGTGATTTCCATTCGGACTTGTCGAGTCGGATCACCTTTCCCCTGAAAGTTGACTTCTTCAGTGGCAAGGCAGCAGCAGTAGACGCGCTTGCACATGCACAAGCGATGACAACAACTCCCAGGATCGAGGCAATCCGGCCTCCGACTCTTTTCATGCGCCGGATCTTATGTGATCGGTCCTTCAACCGAAAGCAGTTGCCAGCCAGGCTCGCACCGCGAGCAGGTCGTCCTGGGTGATCCCGTGGCCCGAGGCGGGGTCGAAGACATACTCGACCTCCGCTCCGTGAGCCTCCAGCTGCTGAGCAAGCTCTTCACTTTCGGCCGCGGGCACGAAATGGTCCTGCCCGCCCGAGGCGACCAGGACGGGAGCGCCGTCGAGGTCCAGGTCCCCCGGCGGCGGGTAGGGGAGCATCGGCCTGAGCAGCGCCGCGCCCCCCAGGGTTTCGGGTCGACGGAAGAGCAGGCTGGCGGCGATGTTGGCGCCGTTGGAAATCCCGAGGCCGATCACCCCGGCCGGATCGAAGCCGTAGTCGCCGGCAGCCCTTCCCAGCCAGTCGGCCAGTTCGTCGGTGCGGGCAAGCAGGTCCGGGATGTCGAGCTTGCCGACCTCCAGACGACGGAAGAACCGGGGCATCCCGTTCTCCAGCACCTTGCCACGCGGACTGAGGATCCCGGCTCCGGGTGCCAGCTGGCGGCCGAGCGAGACCAGGTCGTTCTCGTCCCCGCCGGTGCCGTGGAGCAGCAGAAGGGTCCGGGACGGGTCGCCGGGTTCGAAGACGTGGATGAAGCCTTCGGACATGGCTCCACTCTAGGGGAAGCAGAATCCGATCTGGCAGCAACAAATTCTCCGCCTCCGTGTTCATGGGTCAGCGTCACCAACCAGTCCAAAGGGGGATCAAGATGATCAAGGGAGTATTGGCCGCGTCGCTCGTCGCACTTTTCGTCCTGTCGGGGGTCGCGTGGGCGGAGGAGGGACCGGAGTGGATACCGCCGCTCGAGAAGGCCTCTCGCGATCGCGGGGAGATGGCGATGGACGATTGCCGGACGAAGCCGGATCAGATCCAACCCGTCATGTGCGTCTATGGCGATCCCCACGCGGACAAGACCGTCGCCCTGATCGGCGATTCCCACGCGATGCAATGGGGCCCGCCATTGATCCGCCTCGCGGAGAGAAGGGGATGGCGCCTGGTCACCTTCCTGCGAATGGGCTGCCCGATCGCCGACGTCAAGTTCGAACCGAACTGTGACCGCTGGCGCGATCTGGCCCTGACGCAACTGGCGGACCAGCGACCCGGGCACATCATCGTCTCGACCTCGATCGCCCGCCGCTACACGCTCTCGGTCCGTGGCCGGAGCCTCTCCCGTCGGGGCAGCGAAAAGATGCTGCGCCGCGGGATGACCCGGACGCTGCGTCGCCTGGCCGGCATGCCCAGCCTGGTCCGGCGCGGGCAGAAGGTCAAGCTGATCCGGGACCAGATCACTGCGCCCTTCCTGCCGCCGAAATGCCTGGCGAACCACCCGGATGACCCCGGGTTCTGCCGTTTCGCCCGCCACCGCAAGTTTGGTCCCGGGTTCGACGTGGCCGGAGCTACGAAGCTGGGTCTTCTGCCGGCGATCGATCCGCTGCAGGCGCTTTGTGCTCCCCGCTGGTGTTACTCGGCCCGCGGAAACGTCGTGATCTATCGCGATTCCGACCATCTGACCGCGACATTCGCGCGTACACTCACCGACTGGCTGGGAAGAAGAATCGGGTTCTGAAGTACGGTTCCCGGATGTTCCGGTCCCCCAAAGGGCGTCTGGCTGCCGCCCTGACAGGGACGGTCGTTGCCGCCTTCCTGCTCGGAAGCTGCGAAGCGGGCACTCGTCCCGCGACCATCGCGGACCTGATTCCGGCCCCCGGTGCGGCCAAGGAGGACAAGGGTCCGGCGATCCTCGACGGATGCCGTTCGGGTACCACTCACACCGAAGCCTGGAGCTGCGTGTACGGGGATCCGGGGTCGGAACAGACCGTGGTCCTCTGGGGAGATTCGCATGCGATGCAGTACTTGCCACCCTTCGTCCGCCTGGCCCAGCAGCGGGGCTGGCGCCTCGTGACCATGTTCCGGGGCAACTGCCTGACCGCCGACACTCCCTACAAACCGAATTGCGACGCCTGGCGGGCCAATGCCTTCGAACGGATCGAGGAAGAGCAGCCCGACCTGGTCGTCACGTCTACCGACACCGGGAATGGCTATGCGCTCTGGCAGGACGGGGAAAGGCTGACCAGGGACGCGAGCGAACCGCTGCTCCGGGCCGCCTATGCCCGCACCCTTGAACGGCTGGAGGGGATGACCGGTGACCGACCGGGAGGGGTGATGGTCATACGCGACCTGCCCCGGGCCTCCTTCCGTCCGCCGGACTGCCTGCTCGAGAACCCGGACGATCTCGCCGCCTGTGACTTCCGGGGCTTCCGCAAGAACGCCCCGGGCTTCGACCTTGCCGCCGCCCGTCAGGTCGGCGGCGTCAGGCTGGTCGACCTCTCGGACATCGTCTGCCCCGGAGGGATATGCAGCTCCGCCCACAATGACATGGTCGTCTACCGCGACATGACTCACCTCAGCGCCACCTATGCAGCGACTCTCACCGACTGGTTCGGAGAGCAAGTAGGCTCCCTGCCATGAGCAAGCACAAGCACGGAAAGCCGAAGCCCGAAGGCGAATGGCAGGAGCCGGACGTCCCCGATTTCGTCGGTTTCAAGAAGGGCGAGAAGGTCTGGGTCCACACCCGGGGAGGCGGCCAGGTTCCCGCGATATACGTCGGCGACGGCGAGAACGCAACCTTCTTCGGCGGCCCCCCGCTCGCATACGTGGTGCTGGAAGACAGCAAAGAGGGCACCGAAGTGGAGCTCGATCGCATCACCGCACGGAAGTAGGCCTTATCCCGCCCTGTGGGGTGCGAATTAGGCTTCCCAAAGCCAGATGCGGCAAGCCCTCGGTCGCCGCCGGGCAATAGAATCGGCTTCCGTGATCAAGTCCGTCCAGCCTGAAATCAGCCGATGATCGACTTCTGGCGATCCAGCGTCGGCAAGAAGAACATCGTCGCCGTCACCGGGGCGATCCTGATCGGCTATCTGATCCTCCACATGCTCGGCAACCTCAACTCGGCTTTCGGGCCGGGAGCGAACGAACCCCGGGTCGACGAGTACGCCCACTGGCTCCGGGACTTCGGCGAACCGCTGCTGCCCTACGCCTTCATCGTCTGGGTGGTCAGGGTCGTCCTGCTCAGTGCCCTGCTCATCCACATCACCGGAATCGTCCAGCTGACCAAGCGCAACCGCGAGGCCCGGCCGGTGAACTTCCCGGCCAAGCGGATCGGCCGCAGCTTCGAGTCGACCCTGATGCTCGCCACCGGCTCCCTGATCCTCGCCTTCATCATCTTCCACATCCTCCAGTTCACGACGCTGACCATCGATGTCACGCCGCTGAAGGAAGGCGACGTCTACGCCAACCTCTACTACGCCTTCCAGAAGTGGTACTTCGTAGTGATCTACCTGGCGGCGCTGCTCCTGATCGGGATGCATCTCCGCCACGGCGTCTGGAGCCTCTTCCAGACCCTCGGTTTCGACAATCCGAACCGGAACCCGATGCTGCGTCACGGCGCCACCGTCTTCGTCCTGATCCTGATCATCGGCTTCGGCTCGATCCCGGTCCTGTTCTTCACCGATGTCCTCGACCCGCCGAAGACGACGGCGATGCTCACCGCGCTTTCAGGAGTCGCCGCATGACCGTCTTCGATTCGAACATCCCCGCCGGGCCGCTCGCCGACAAGTGGCAAAACTGGCTGGACGCCCACACCCTGGTCGGCCCCCGCAACCGGGCCGGCAAGAACGTGATCGTGATCGGCACCGGCCTCGCCGGCTCCTCCTGCGCCGCCAGCCTTGGTGCCCAGGGCTTCAAGGTCAAGAGCTTCTGCTTCCAGGACTCGCCGCGCCGCGCCCACTCGATCGCCGCCCAGGGCGGCATCAACGCGGCCAAGGATTACGCCAACGAAGGTGACTCGGCCCACCGGCTCTTCTACGACACGATCAAGGGCGGTGA
>JAGQUR010000048.1 GCA_020438395.1 Solirubrobacterales bacterium
TCTTCGAGGGCACCCAGCAGATCCAACTGCTGATCGTCGCCCGTCAGCTACTGGGCAAGACCTCGGCCGAGCTGAAATAGCGGCGCCGGTCAGTAGCGACCGGCGCAGCTCTTCACGAAGTCGAGTCCGGCGTCGTATTGCACTCCCAGTTCGAAGTCCGGTCCACAGTTGATCCGGTCGCGGATGCCGTTTCGCTTGAGTATCGAGTCGCGGCCCGGGCCGCCGAAGATCACATCTCCGCCGCGGGGTTCCGGATCGCCGCTGCTGTTACCGATCACGTCGTTTCCGGGCCCTCCGTAGATCAGGTCGTGACCGGGGCCCCCGGAAACGTTCATGTCGAGGCCGCCGCCACCGTCGCCGCCTCCCATGCCGCGGATCCGGTCCCGTCCGTATCCACCGTCGAAATGATCCTGCCCGGGTCCCCCGACCAGCGTGTCGTTGCCGGCGTTGCCGTAAATAATCGCCTTGACCGGGCGCCGGTTGCGGGGAATGCCGATTCCGGCCGCCGAGAAGTAGTCGTCACCCCTCCCCATCTTCACCAGCAGGCTGCGAACCCGCATCGTCGGGGCGAACTCGAGGTCGCGCGGACCGCCATTTCCGTTGCCGTTCATGTCCAGTCCCAGCCGGCCGTCATCACCCACCGCCCTGACCACGTCGGGTCCGGGCGACCCCAGGTAATAGAGATTCGAAGCGTTCTTTCGCCCACCCGGGTTACCGGTCATGCGGATCTCGATGGCCGAACGCTTCCCTTCGCCGGTGGCGCCCGGCTCGAAGGCCCCTCGACGCTGATCGAGCACAAGACCCATGTTCCAGTCCCGGGGCGTTCTGATCTCTATCCGGTCAATGTTGAAAACAGTCGGCTGGATGCCGCAATCCAGGTTTCCGGCATCGGTCATCCAGAGATCATCGTCGCCTATGTATGAGTCGTAGGCGCGAACCTTCAGATCGCGTCCGGAACGAGCCAGGATGATGCTCTCTCCTCCTGCCCTGACCAGGACGAAATTACCGGCCGGACCAGCCGGGGCCGCCTTCACGTATTCACAGGTTGCCCAGAAGCTGTCGGTGCTGCCACGGGAATCACGAGACGCCTCGGCCGCCGATAGGCCAAGTACGAGCGAGGCAATCAGGCTCATGCTGAAGATCAGGACAGGTCGACCCACATTCATCTCCCTTTTCTGGACCGCGATTGTCCACCTTAACCTCTCCCGCGCCCGGAAGTTCCGGCTCAGGTTGTGCGCGGAGGCGGTACCCGGCGGGGCGCGATCGCTTCGAAGGCCGAAGCAAGCCCTAGCAGGGCGTTGTCGTCCCAGGCACGACCGGCGAAGGTCAGTCCGACCGGCATGCCGATGTCTTCCATCAGGCCCATCGGCACGGTGACCGTGGGTATTCCCAGATGCCGGGGTACGAGGTTTCCGTTTGCGACCCAGACCCCGTTCGCCCAGGCACGGTCCGCCGATTCCGGGTTCACGTCGGCGTCGGCCGGGCCCACATCGGCCACGGCGGGAAAGACCACGGCGTCAAGCCCGAGATCGTCCATCCATTCCTCAAGGTCGATACGCCGGGTCTGCTCCAGGCCACGCATGCCCGCCTCCAGTTCCGGCAGCTCGTCCCAGCGCGTCAGGCCGGCTTTCGCCATCTCCACATAGACCTCCATGCCGAAGGCGAGATCGCCCTCCCGGCTGGGCAACGTGCCCGGGTCGTCGGGGAAGATCAGCTCGCCGTCGACATCGGCGAGACGGTTCAGGGCGGGATCGTCGTTTGCCCGCAGGAAATCGTCGAAGGCCCAGGCGGAGAGCCCGCGCAGCTCCTCGTCCAGGAACGCCGGGCTGACCAGTCCCCTGGTGAAGATGTTCGGGCAGCCGGCCCGGTCCCCTTCGTAGTTGGAGACGGCCGGAAAGTCGACCTCCACCACCTCGGCACCGACCGCCTCGAGATCCCGGCGGGCCGCTTGCCACAGGTCGATCACCGAGGGCCTGGTCTGGATCCGATCCCCGGTCGGGCCCCAGACCCCGGTCTTTTCACCGGTCCCGGCATCGGGGTCGCGGTTGATGTACATGCGGGGCACTCCGAAGCGCTTTCCGTCCAGAGCCCCCGGTCCTGCCGCAAGGGCCGGGTAGGAATCCGGCCGGACCTCGGAGGCCGCGGGAATCCCGATCCATTCCTGCATGCGCCAGAGATCGCCGCGGGTTTCCGGGTCGTCGGCCACGATCACGTCGAGGACCTCCAGCAGATCCGCCATCGTCCTCGCGTAGGGAACGACCACGTCCATGGTCGGCGTGAGCGGCCAGTTGCCGCGCACCGAAATGACTCCCCGCGATGGCGTGTAGGCACAAAGGCCGTTATTCGAGGCGGGGCCACGGCCGCTCGACCAGGTCTCCTCGGCCAGCCCGAAGGCGGCGAAGCTGGCCGCCGTCGACGTACCGGCGCCGTTTGAGGAACCGGAGGCGAATGGTGCGGTCAGGAAATCGGCGTTGTAGGGGCTCTCGGCCCGGCCATAGACACCGCGCTGCATGCCCCCGTTTGCCATCGGCGGCATGTTGGTCTTGCCCAGGCAGATCGCTCCCCCCTCCCTCAGCCGCTTCACGGTGAAGGCGTCCCTCTGCGCCAGGAGGTTGAGGAAGGCCGGACTGCCGGAAGCCGCGGTCATGCCTCGCACGAGATAACTGTCCTTGGCCGTGTACGGAATCCCGTCCAGCGGACCCATCACCTGGCCGTTGGCCCGGCGGACATCCGATGCCACCGCCTCGGCCAGGGCGTCGTAGTTGCGGACGACGACCGAGTTCAGACTTGTCCGGGTGTCCGGACCGTCGAAGTCTTCGATCCGGGCGATACAGGCCTCGACGATCTCGACTGCGGTGATCTGCCCCGATTCGAGTCCTGCCCTCAAATCGGCGATTGAAGTCTCGAGAATCTCCGTCATGCGGCCACCGCGGCCAGTCTATTCCGCGCGATCTCGGGGACGGACGCTACTTGCCGTCGGACTCTTCGTAAATCGCGGCGATCCGGTCCAGTACCCGGCTGGCCGCCTCCAGGTCGCGGTCCGGCACGCCTTCGAGCGCTTGCTGCCACTTCCGGTGCCAGCGCTCGACGATCGGGTCGAGCGTTGCCCGCCCCTGCTTCGAAAGTCCGACCTTGACTATGCGACGGTCCTCTTCCGAGCGGACCCGCTCGACGTGACCCTGTTCGGAGAGCCGATCGACCATCTGGGAGACACTGGCCGGGCTCAGCCCGGTGACATGGGCCAGTTCCCCGACCGCCATCGGACCGGCCTTGCGCAATTCGACCAGCAACTCGAACTGGGCCTGGCTGACCTCGCTGGCGCCGAGCCTGTGGGTTTCCCGGCCCTTGCGCCGGCTCAGGGTCCGGTAGGCATTCTTGAACGACCGGACGACCTCCAGGCGGCTGCCGGTCAGTTCACTGCCGGTTTCAGGTTCCGAGCGGCTCAAGTTCGGCCTCCGCGATCTTCTCTTCTTCGGAAATTGCATCCCGGCCCGGCTTCTCCGCCCGCCAGAGCACGACGCAGGGGATCAGCGACAGGACCGCAATCGCCAGCGCCCACAGGTAGGCGGTGCCGAACGCGTCGGCGGCGCCGGCGGTCGTGGTCACGCCTTCGCTCGCCTGCTGAAGGACGACGGCCAGGACGGCCGTACCGATCGCTCCCCCGATTCGCTGGATCACGTTCATCTGCGGGGTCGCGTCGGAGAGTTGGTCCTTGCGCAGCGAGGCGAAGGCGACGGTGCTGGTCGGCAGGAACGAGAGTCCGATCCCGACGCCGCGGAGCAGGAGCATCACGGAGAGGAAGAGGATCGAAGTGTCCGGGCCGATGAAGACGAAGGGAACCGAGGTCAGGCTGAGGATGCTCACCCCGAAAAAGGCGACCTTGCCGCCGCCGTACCGCGCGGCAAGGCGAGGCGCAAAAGAAGCCACCATCAGCATGCCGAGACCCTGGGGGCCGACCAGCAGGCCGGTGATAACGACGCTCTCGCCCCTGACCTGCTGGTAGTAGAGCGGCAGCAGGATCATCGCCCCGAAGAGGGCGGCGCCGAGCCCGAAGGTGGTCAGAGAGGCGGCGCTGAAGATCCGGTTGGTGTACAGCCTCACGTCGAGCAGCGGCCGCTCGGCTCTCAGCGCGTGACGGATGAACGCGGTCACCAGGACGAGGCCGGCGACTATTGGCCAGACCACTTCGGGAGCCGTGAACGAGCCGGTGGAGCCGACTTCCGAGATACCGAAGACCAGGGCGGGAATCCCGAGGATCATGAGGATCAGGCCGGGAATGTCGAGACGGCTGGCCTCCCCCAGTTTCGAGTGCGGAAGCATTTTCAGTCCGAGGATCACGGCCACGATCCCGACCGGGATGTTGACCAGGAAGATCCAGGACCAATGAAAGTTCTGGAGGATCAGGCCACCGACCACCGGGCCGAGGATCGGGGCGAG
Source organism: Solirubrobacterales bacterium (assembly GCA_020438395.1). Taxonomy (GTDB): domain Bacteria; phylum Actinomycetota; class Thermoleophilia; order Solirubrobacterales; family 70-9; genus 67-14. The sequence continues at coordinate 4,438 of JAGQUR010000048.1, forward strand.
CATGGCCGGCATGACCACGACGCTCATCACCCTCCCCATCCGCTGCGGCCCGGCGACCTCGGCCATGATCATCTGCGAGATCGGCATGATCATGCCGCCGCCGATCCCCTGCAGCACGCGGAAGGCGATCAGCGAGGTGCTCGACTCCGCAACGCCGCAGAGGGCCGAGCCGATCGTGAAGAGGATCACCGAGCCGATGTACACCTGCTTGGCGCCGTACTTCCTTGCCGCCCACCCGGTCAGCGGAATCACTGCCGCCAGCGAGAGCAGGTAGCCGGTGGCCACCCACTGGATGTCGCTCAGGCTCGTGTGGAGATCCCTGGCCAGGGTGTCGAGCGCGACGTTGACGATCGTCGTGTCGAGGATCGACATCATCATGCCGAGGATCACGACCCCGGCGATCTTCCAGACGTAGGGCTCGATGCGGGTTGAGGAATCCTGATTCATTAGGAACCTAATATTAGGGTCCTAAAGAATCCCTGTCAAGTGTGAGTCGGTCACACACAGCCTCCCGCCTCCCTTCGGGCCGCTGCCTTTATGCATTCGACACCAAATAGTGGAATGCTTCCCGGTCGCAGGCACTGTCCAAGGCTTTGAACGGAGAAACAGGTGGGTCACTACAAGAGCAACGTGCGGGACATCGAGTTCAACCTCTTCGAGATGTTCGACAC
>JAGQUR010000049.1 GCA_020438395.1 Solirubrobacterales bacterium
CACTTCTTGCCGAGCAGGGCGTTGCCACCGTAGCCGGAGCCATAGGACCAGATTTCGCGGGTTTCGGGGTAGTGGACGATGTACTTGTTCTCGGCGTTGCAGGGCCAGGCAACGTCTTCCTGACCCTCCTCCAGAGGCATGCCGACCGAGTGGACGCAGGGGACGAATTCCCCTTCGTCACCGAGCACGTCGAGCGCGCCCTGGCCCATGCGGGTCATGATCCGCATCGAGGTCGCGACGTAGGCCGAGTCGGTCAGCTGGACGCCGATGTGGGCGATGTTCGAGCCGAGCGGGCCCATCGAGAAGGGCACCACGTACATGGTGCGTCCTTTCATGCTGCCCTCGAAGAAGGGCTTCAGGGTCGCCCTCATCTCGTCCGGCGCCCGCCAGTTGTTGGTCGGGCCGGCGTCCTCTTCCTTTTCGGAGCAGATGAAAGTGCGGTCTTCAACCCGGGCGACGTCGCCGGGGTCGGAAAGGGCCAGATATGAGTTCGGACGCTTGGCGTCGGAAAGCTTCTCGAAGGTTCCTGCTTCCACCAGGCCCTCGGCGAGGGCGTTGTACTCCTCGGCGGATCCGTCGCACCAGTGAATCTGATCGGGCTGGGTCAACTCGGCGATCTCGTCCACCCAGGCGAGCAGCCTGGCGTTCTTGGTCGGGGCGGTCACCTGCGTCGTCTCACTCACTGGTGTTTTTCAACTCCTTGGTCTACGCGCCGGCATAGGGAAATCGGCGCGGTTGTAAGCCGGTCAGAAGATTGTGACGGAGATCTGGCCGGATTGCTGTCTGCCCCGCATTCCTCTGCGGGTTACTACTGAGACCCGCTAATCGGCCGCTTTGAGGCTCAGCACGCGAAGGTCGCCGTTATCGGAGGTGACCTCGAGCTCCGCGACCGCATCGTCCCCGGACCTGGCCACCACATGACAGGTGAACCGCGTCCCCACCGAAACCGGGACCTCGTCGGGACAGGTAACCGACCTGACCTTGGTCCCGGTCGCTTCCTGGACGTCGAACCGGACCGCGATCTCGGTCTTCTGGTCGTCGATCACATCGCCTGACCCGCAGCCCGTGAGGCAAACCACGCCGAGCAGGACGACAAGCGCCATCAGCGGGGGCCATTTCTTGCCGCGGGCAGACACGAGGGCCACCCTACATAGCGGCAGCGATTCCTAGCGACTCAATCGGAATAACCGGTCCCACGGTTCTGGAATAGATTTTCGGCGCAATGATCTTCTATGAATACGAGGCAAGAAGGATCGTCGAGCTGGCCGGCATACCGGTCACCAAGTACGGCTTCTGCCAAACCCCTGAAGAGGCACGCAAGATCGCCGAAGAAATCGGCGGTCCGACCGTGATCAAGTCCCAGGTACTCACCGGTGGCCGCATGAAGGCGGGCGGCGTCAAGTTCGCCGACACCCCGGAAGAGGCCGCCGAGCTCGCCGCCGAGATCCTCGAACTCGAGATCAACGGCCTCATGCCGGTCGGCGTACTGGTCGACCCCAAGGCCGAGGTCAAGCAGGAGTACTACGCCTCGGTGGTCTGGGACGGCAACGCCAAGAAGCCGCTGATGCTTTTCAGCGACATGGGCGGGATCGACATCGAGCAGGTTGCCGAGGAGCATCCGGACCACGTCGGCCGGGGGCATGTCTCGAACCTGATGCCGGTCGGTGACTACGAGGCCAAACAGGTGATCGCGGCGACCGGAGTGACCGGAAGCCAGTTGACTCGCGCTACGCCGATCCTCGCGAAGCTGGCCCGGCTGTTCCGCGAGAACGACATGATCCTCGCCGAGATCAACCCGCTGGCCGAGCTCACCGACGGTTCCTTCGTCGCTCTCGATGCCCACCTGGAACTCGAAGCCGAAGCCGAGGGGCGTCAGAAGAAACTGCTGCAGCAGGAACTGGGTATTCCCGCCGGCGAAATTCGCGACCATTACGTTCCGTCAGAGTTCGAGAAGAACGTCAAGCACCTCGATGCCGCCGACCACCGCGGAGTCATCCAGGGCAAGGATCACGGCTTCGAGGGCAACCTCGGGCTGGTGATCGGGGCCGGCGGAGGTTCGCTGACCCTGACCGACGCGGTCCGCAGCCAGGGCGGCAAGCCGGCCAACTATTCGGAGATCGGCGGCAACCCGTCGGTCGCCAAGGCCTGCGGCCTGGCCAAGGAAGTCCTGAAGAAGGACGGAGTCGAGAAGATCGCCGTGATGATGTCGATCGTCTCCAACACCCGGGTAGACATCGTCGCCCGCGGTGTGATCAAGGCCTGCCTCGAATTGGGCAAAGACCCGGGCGAGACGATCGCCATCTTCCGTATCCCGGGCGCCTGGGAAGACGAGGGCAACAAGATCCTCGACCACTACGGCGTCGAGTACTGCGACCGGACCGTTTCCCTCTGGGAAGCCGCCGGACGCGCAGTCGCCAAGATCCAGGGGGCCTCATGAGCGTTTTCCTAGACAAAGACACAACTTTCATCGTCCAGGGCATCACCGGGCGTGAAGCAATCAACCTGACCAAGGAATGCCTCGACTACGGCTCCAGGGTCGTCGGAGGCGTGACCCCGGGCCGCAAGGGCCGGAAGGTTCACGGCGTGCCGGTTTTCGACACAGTCGCGCAGGCGGTCGAGAACCACGGCGGAGAGATTGACGGCTCGATCGTCACCGTCCCCCCCGGATTCACCAAGGACGCGGTCATCGAAGCGATCGACAACGGCATCAAGCTGCTGGTCGTCGTCACCGAGCGCATCCCGCGTGGCGACGTCGCCGAGATGGTCGAATTCGCGGAAATGAACGACGCCCGCATCATCGGGCCGAACTGCCTGGGCCTGATCGTTCCCGAGGTGTGCAAGATGGGCGGAATCGGCGGACCCGCGAAAGACGCCGCGAAGTCGTACAAGCCGGGAGTCGTCGGCGTGATGTCCCGCTCGGGCGGCATGACCACCGAGATCTCGTCCTCGCTTTCGGCCGCGGGCCTGGGAGTCTCGACCGCGATCTCGATCGGCGGCGATCCGATCATCGGCTCGAGTTACGCCGAACTCATGCCTTACTTCGAGGCGGACGAGCAGACCAAGGCGATCGTCATCTACTCCGAGCCGGGAGGCCGGATGGAGGCGCAGCTGGCCGACTGGCAGAAGGAGCATGACTCCCGTCTGCCGATCGTCGCCTTCATGGCCGGCAAGTTCATGGACGACGAGTCGATGAAGGGCATGAATTTCGGGCACGCCGGAACGATCGTCGAGGGCAAGGAAGACTCGGCGGCAGAAAAAATCAAGCGTCTCGAGGCCGCCGGCATCAGGGTGGTCGAGCGGATCGACGAGATCCCGGACGTGGTCAAGGAAAGGATCTCAGCATGAGCGCCGAAACGATGGACAGCGTCTTCATCGACGTCGAACTGGACGAAAGCGCCGCCTCGGATCCGGAACTGGCAAAGAAGCTGGAAGAAGTCTGCCCGGTAGGCATCTTCAAGGCGACCGAAAGCGGGACGGAGATCGTGGCGGGACAGCTCGACGAATGTGTCCTCTGCAATCTCTGCGTGGACGCCGCTCCCGAGGGTTCGCTCCGGATCGTCAAGAAGTACGAGTCGTAGCTCTGGGTTAGAACGGGGTCGGGCAGGACACCCCTCCTCGGCCCGAAACGTCGTCGGGGCGCACTGCCGACCCCGTTCGCCCGGGCTCCTCTCTGGTTTGGGGCTTTTCACCGCTTTTTCACCACCTTCACTTGGGTCCGGCGGCTAGACTCGGCTCGCCTTGAATTTCGTCGATGACGTAATCCAGAAGTTCCCCTTCTCGCAGGAGGCCGTCATTGCCATCGACGGCGAAGGGAAACGGGAAGTCTTCTGCTTCTCGCACCTCTTCGCCCGCAGTCTCGGCCTCTCCGGGGCGATGCTGGATCGGGGCGTTCGCCGCGGCGACGTGGTCATGATCATGGTCAGCGGCAGGATCGAATGGGTGGTCTCGATGCTGGCCTGTTTCCGGATGGGCGCGATCGCCCTGCCGCTCAATCCGCAACTCAGTAAAGAGGATCTCGCTTACCGCGTCACGGCGGCGAATCCGTCCCTGGCGATCGGCGAGTCGGACTACCTGGGCAACCTGCCGGATGGCATTCCCACATTCGACATGGCCGACCTCGAGCAGATCTTCGACGAAGACATCGCACAGGCGACCCCGGCAAAGGTGGCGGATCTCGATCCGGAGGATCCGGCCCTGATCGTCTTCACCTCCGGCACGACCGGCAAGCCGAAAGGCATCGTCCATTCGCAGCGCTACCTGCTCGGACAGGCGATCCAGGCCCAGCACTGGCTGGGTGCCGAGCCCGGCGACCTCTGCTGGTGCACCGCGGCCCCCGGCTGGTCGAAATCGTCTCGCAATTCGTTCATCGCGCCCTGGCTCCGGGGGGCGAAGGCACTGCTCGTGCAGGGCAGGTTCGACCCCGCGACGAGGCTGGACATCGTCCGGCAGCAGGAAGTCAACGTGCTCTGCCAGGCGCCGACCGAATACCGGATCCTCGCCAGGCGGACCGAACTCGGTCCTACCCCTTCGCTGCGCCGGATGGTCTCCGCCGGCGAGGCCCTGAACCCCGAAGTGATCGACGACTTCCGCCTCGCGACCGGGCTGGAAATAGCTGACGGCTACGGCCAGACCGAGACCGGAGCGGTGACGGGCTTCCGCCCCGGCGAATCGGTCCTGCGCCGGGAAGGCTCAATGGGCCGACCGCTTCCCGGTATCGAGACCAGGGTGGTCGCGGGTGAGCTGCAGTTGAAGGTCGATACCTCCCCCACTTTCTTCCACAGCTATGTCGACGGGCGGCGATTCGAGGGTGAATGGTGGCCGACCGGGGATCTGGTCACCGAGGACGAAGACGGTTACCTCTTCCACGAAGGCCGCAACGACGACATGATCTCTTCATCCGGCTACCGGATCGGCCCGGTCGAAGTCGAGTCGGCCCTGCTCAGCCATCCGGCCGTGGCCGAGGCGGCGGCGATCGCGGCACCCGACCCGGAGAGAGGTTCCATCGTCAAGGCCGTGGTCGTGCTCCGGGAAGGCCACGAGACGCATGACGGCGGGGAAACCGAAAGTCTCGTGTCGGAACTTCAGGAGCATTGCCGCCGCGAAACCGCTCCGTACAAGTACCCCCGGGTGGTCGAGTTCATCGACGAACTGCCGAAAACGACCTCCGGGAAGATCCGCCGGGCCGAGCTCCGGGCCCGCGAAAACTGATTGCTCGCGAGAGCTGGAGCGGCGGAGAGCCGCAGTGATGGCGGAACCGGTCAGGCCGCGTGGGCTTCCAACCGTGCCGGGCGAATCTCGTGAACGTCCGCATCCTTCTTTCTCCTGCCGAACCCGAACAGCGATTTCGCCTTTCAGATCGTGTCGTCGGGGAGTGAAAGACGAATGACCTTCTTCCAGGCTGACGCCACCTGCCTGGGCAGGCTGCCCTCCGCGTAGGGGAGGTCGTAGCGGTCGAATATCTCCTTCACCTTTGGCGAGATCTCCTGATACCGGTTGCTCGGCAGGTCCGGGAACAGGTGGTGCTCGATCTGGAACGAAAGGTTTCCGGTCATCACATGCATTGCCGGCGAGCCCTTGATGTTGGCCGCTCCGAGCATCTGCCTCACATACCAGTCGTCGCGGGTCTCGCCGTCAATCGACGTTTTCTCGAAAGTGGCAACGCCTTCGGGGAAATGGCCGCACATGATCACCGAGTGGGTCCAGAGGTTCCGGACGAGGTTCGCGGTCAGGTTGGCTGCGAGAGTCGCCGGCGCCGACGGGCCCGAAAGGACCGGGTGAACCACATAATCCTTGGTCATCTGGGCCCGGATCTTCTTGATGACCTGCTTTGCCTTGGCCTGGAATTCCGGATTGTCCTTCCGGTCTTTCCAGTTCTTCTTCAGTTGAAGGTCGTAGGCCGCGATGCTGTACTCGAAGAGGAACGCGTTGATCAGGTTCCAGGCGGGCTGACCGAGATAGAACGGCACCCAGCGCTGGTCCTCGTCCACCCGCATGATCCCGTAACCCAGGTCGTGATCCTTGCCGATCACGTTGGTGTAGGTGTGGTGGATCTCATTGTGGGAGTGCTTCCACAGGTCGGCGGGGGAAGCGTTGTCCCATTCCCAGGTGGTCGAATGGATCTTCGGGTCCCGCATCCAGTCCCACTGGCCATGCATGACGTTGT
>JAGQUR010000050.1 GCA_020438395.1 Solirubrobacterales bacterium
AAGCTCGCCGACCGGCTGCACAACATGCGGACCCTGAGTTCGCTGCCGAAGCAGAAGCAGATCCTGAAATCGCGCGAGACCCTCGAAATCTACGCGCCGCTGGCTCACCGCCTCGGCATCCACGCAATCAAGTGGGAACTTGAGGACCTCGCCTTCGCGACCCTGCATCCGCGCAAGTACTCGGAGATCAAGCATCTGGTCGCCCAGCAGCGGGCGGAGCGCGAAAACTTCGTCGAGGACGCCGGCAACTATCTGTCGGAGGAGCTCGAGAAGGTCGGCATCGACGCCGAGATCGCCGGCCGTGCCAAGCACTTCTATTCGATCTACACCAAGATGACCAAGAAGGGTCGCGAGTTCAACGAGATCTTCGACCTGACCGCGATGCGGGTGATCGTCAATTCGGTCAAGGACTGCTACGGGGCGATCGGGGTTATCCACTCGCTGTGGAAGCCGCTGCCGGGCCGGTTCAAGGATTACGTCGCCATGCCGAAGGCGAACATGTACCAGGCCCTTCACACGACCGTGATCGGCCTTGAAGGCAAGCCGCTCGAGATCCAGATCCGGACCGCCGAAATGCACCGGCTGGCCGAATACGGCATCGCCGCTCACGTCGCCTACAAGGAAGGCGGAAGCGGCACCGACGCCTCCAGGGAAAAGATGACCTGGCTCCGGCAACTGGTCGAATCGGAATCGGAGCAGGATCCGACCGAGTTCCTGCAGTCGCTGAAGGAGGACCTCTTCGAGGACGAAGTCTTCGTCTTCACGCCCAAGGGCGAAGTGATGAACCTCTCGGCCGGATCGACCCCGGTCGACTTCGCCTACTCGATCCACACCGACGTCGGCCACCGCTGTGTCGGGGCCAAGGTGAACGGCAAGATCGTCCCGCTCCACTACCAGCTGAAGTCGGGTGACATCGTCGAGGTGCTGACCGCAAACAAGGACCGTGGTCCATCCCGGGACTGGCTGAAGCTGGTCGGCACCAGCCGGGCCCGCAACAAGATCCGCGCCTGGTTCCGCGAGGAGCGACGCGAGGATGCCGAACGGGACGGTCGCGAAGCCCTGGCGGAGGCGCTCCGCAAACGCGACCTGCCGCCGCAAAAGTTCTCGGGTTCGCCGATGCTGGCCGACGTGATGCGGGAGATGGGCTTCCGCAAGGCGGAGGATTTCTACATCGCGCTCGGCCAGGGCAAGGTGTCCGCCAAGACCACCGCCAACAAGCTGATCCAGCGCCTCCGCCAGGGCGAGATCATCGAGCCGGCGCCGGTCGAGAACATCGAGTCCGGCACCCCGAAACGCAGCCGGGCGCTCCGCGAGGCCTCGGAGTTCGGGATCAAGGTGGAGGGCCTGGAGAACGTGGCGCTGCGGCTGGCGAAGTGCTGCCGTCCGGTGCCCGGCGACGAGATCGTCGGCTACGTGTCGCTCGGCCGGGGCATCACGATCCATCAGGCCAGTTGTCAGAACGTCTCGGATCTGGAGAAATCACCCGAGCGGATGATCGACGTCACCTGGGAAGGCGAGAACGAGGCGACCTTCCGGGTCGAGATCCAGATCGACGCCTACGACCGCACCCGCCTGCTCGAGGATCTTTCCCGCACCTTCTCGGAGGCCGGGGTCAACATCATTTCGGCCAACCTCACCACCAACCCGCCGATGGTGAAAAACCGTTTCGTGGTCGAAGTCGGAGACACCGGCCAGCTCAAGCAATGCATCAACCGCATTCGCCATGTCGAGAGCGTCTTCGATGCTCACCGGGTGAACGCGACGGACTGATCAGATGGGACGGACGATCGCCTTTTTCCCCGAGGGTGCCTACGGTCCGACCAACAACTGCGTGGGAATCGGCAATGTCCTGCGTGAGCGGGGACACCGCGTCGTCTTCATAATCGAAGAGTCCTTCGCCGGCACGCTGGAAGCGCAGGGATTCGAGGAGCGGCTGATGCGACTGGGGCCGCCACCGGAGGAAGAGGAGGCGCCCGGTCAGTTCTGGAAGGACTTCGTGGCCGAGAATGCCCCGGTCTTCCAGACACCCACCATCGAGCAGCTGACCGGCTTCATCGAGCCGACCTTCCGGGCCCTCTACGACGGGGCCGTTTACGTGGATGACCGGCTGACCGAGATCATCGAGGAGATCGACGCCGACGCCATCGTGGAGGACAACGTGATCGCCTTTCCGGCCTTGCCGGCGAGCGGCCGGCCGTGGGTGCGGATCGTGTCCTGCAACCCGACCGAGATGGTTGACCCGGACCTGCCACCGGTCTTCTCCGGCCTGCCGCAGGCGGACCGATCTGGCTGGCCGGAGTTCTGGGCCGAGTACGACCGGGTGCTGACCCCGCTCCACGGTGAGTTCAGCGAGTTCTGCCAGTCCCGGGGCGCGTCACCGCTTCCGGCACGCGCATTCATCCACGAGTCGCCCCATCTGAACTTCTACGCCTACCCGTCCGAAGCTGACTACCGGCGCTCGGCCGGCCTCGGCCCGTTGTGGCACAACCTGGACTCGACGATCCGGTCCGGCGATGAAGATTGGGCCTCGCCTCCCGAAATCGCCGAGGGTGAAGGGTCACTCGTTTACCTCAGCCTGGGTTCCCTCGGGTCCGCCGACACGGCGCTCATGCAGGGGCTGATCGACACTCTCGACGCCTCCCCGCACAGGGTGATCGTCTCGATGGGTCCGCTGCACGACCAGCTGGAGCTCGGTGAGCGCATGGTCGGGGCCGAGTTCCTGCCCCAGCCCTCGGTGCTTCCCCATGTGGACCTGGTGATCACCCACGGCGGCAACAACACGGTGGTCGAATCCCTCCACTTCGGAAAGCCGATGATCGTCCTGCCCCTGTTCTGGGATCAGCACGACAACGCCCAGCGCATCGATGAAACCGGCTTCGGCGTCCGCCTGGATACCTACCGGCACGAGCCGGACGAGTTGACCGGCGCAATCGACACCCTGATCGGCGACCAGGCTCTCCGCGAACGCCTCGCCAGGGTATCGGCCCGCCTCCAGGGCCGCGGCGGAGTCACCGAGGCAGCCGGCCTGATCGAGCAGGCCGCCGCCACCCGCTCCTGAGGGGCCCCAACAAGGAGGTCGGTTCATATCGCCCCTGAATATCGGGGGTGATTCGCACCTGGCGAAGTTTCAGAGGTGGTTCTGGACCGACTTGACCTTGGAATCCAGGGTCTGTTCCTTGTCGGTTCGCTGGTCGATCTTCAGGACGGTGTAAACCCGGGGGATTCCCGATTCGAAGGGGAGGGCGTGGATCTCGGCGGCGAGGGCAAAGATGTCTTCTGGTTCACCCTCAAGGGCGGTGCCCATCGCGTGCATTTCGAAGTGGACCTTGTCCTGGGCCTGGAGGTGACGGGCGATCACGGCGAGCAGGTCCGAAACCGAGGCGCCTTCGCGGCCGATCGGCAGGACGGTGATGTCAGCAGTAGCCATTCCTTCATGTTAGGGGGCGTGAGTGGCCAGCTCGCCAGATGGGGGTCGAGCGGTGGTGCCGGCGACGTCTCGAGGCGGGAACGAGGTGCTGCGCAACCTCAGCCGACAGCTCAGGCGACGATGGTCAGGGCGCCGGGGTCGGCCTTGAGGGTGATTTCCTCGAAAGTGCCGATGTAGTCGCCATCGACCTGCACGGGGAATTCCACGACATCGCCGGACTCGTCCCTGGAACCGGACCGGATCCGGGCTTCGGTGAAATGTTCGAATGCCTCGACCTGGCCGTGCTTTGCTGCGCGCAGTTTCTGTGTCAGCAGGCGGGGGACGACCATCCCCATGTCGAGCAGATTCGCTCTCTTGAGCAGGATCATCCCGAGCGTCCCGTCGTCGATCGAGACGTTTTCGCAAACCCGGACAGGCTGCTTGCTGAAGTAGGTGAACGGATCCGAGTTCTGGGCCAGTGCGGTCACGCCGGTATGCGTCTCGCCATCGATCTCCAGTTCGAGCTGGACCGGGTTGCGCATGTACCTGCGGAAATACCCCTTGGTCGCAACCCAGGAGTAAAACCAGGGACCGGCCCGCCGCTTCCACTTGGGGTTGGCGTCGACCTGTTCGACCACCGTGGCGTCGATGCCGGCGCCGCAGGAGAAGACGAAATGGCGGTCGTTGATCTTGCCAAGGTCGATCTTGCGGGGCTGGAAGTCATCGGCCAGGGACAGCAGGTGCTCGGTGGCGTCGACCACGTCATTGGGGATTCCGAGCGTGCGGCAGACCACGTTCGTATTGCCGCCCGGCAGGAAGGTGACGGGAATATCGGTACCGGCAAGCCCGTTGGCGACCTCGTTCACGGTGCCGTCGCCGCCGAAGGCGACCACGATGTCGTAACCGCCGTCACGGGCGTCGCGGCCGATCTCCGTTGCATGGTCCTGGCTTTCGGTGGCCTCGACCTCGACCTCGTAGCGACCCTGCAGGGCGTAGACGACGAGGTTCTTGAGACGGTCGGAAACCGTGGTCGCGTAGGGGTTGACAATGATCAGCATGCGCCGCTTGCCGTTCATCTTCGGTGCCGCCGGTTCCGTATTCATCCGACCGCCTCGAAGGTCGAATACCTCTCGCCCTCATGCTCGACCACCCGTCCATCACTGATCAGGATGTCGAGATGTCCGATCACTTCGGAAAGCGTCAGGTAGGCCTGGGTCAGGGCGATGTCACCCCAGATTGCGCTGGCAACCCCGTGCGGCGAGCTGTGGCCTTCGGCGACCAGGTCGTAGATCTTCTCGGTACGGCGGTCCTGTCCGGCCAGTCTTCTCCTGATCAGGTCTGCGTGATCCGTGATCGCGAGTCCGTGGCCGGAAAGCATGATCTCCACCGGCATCGCAGCGGTTGCCTTTAACGAATCCCGGTAGTTGATCAGGGACTTCGTGCGCTCTCCGCTGCCGTCCAGGGACTGCGAGATCAGGGGGTTCGAGGAGATGTGGGAGAGAAGGTGATCGCCTCCGAACATCAGCTGCCGGTCTCTGTCCCAGAAAACCGTGTCGGAGGGGCTGTGTCCGGGCCGATGGAAGATCTCGTATTCCCTGGAGCCCATGGTGATCTTCGACCCGGCGCTGAATGGCCGGGTGACCTCCACCGGAGCACCGAGTTCGCGGAAGCTGGCGGTCACCTCCTTGAGCACGTTGGCGACGTCTTCCTTCACGCCGTAGCGAACCATCAGGTCCACCGCCATCTGGTCTTCCTTCTCGGAGCCCCAGCTGAACTTGGCCAGGCGGTCGACGGAAATGTCGATCGCGGCGACGTCGGCGCCGGAAACCTCGACCACCGAGCTGATCCCGCCGATGTGATCGATGTGCTGATGCGTGGCGACGACGAGGTCTATGTCCTCGATTCCGTAGCCGGCGGCCTCGACTCCCGACTTCAGGCCTTCCCACGATTTCTCCGAGCGCGGTCCGGCGTCGATCAGGGTGAGCGGGTCGCCTTCGATCAGATAGCAGTTGACCCGTCCTACCGCGAAGGGGGTAGGTGCCGGGATGGTGTGGATGCCCCATTCGCTGGCCCGGGCGAGTGCCGCCTCGGATTCGGGTGTCGGTTCGGGCTCAGCCACGTATCACCGAGAGAACTTCGTCCCGCTTCTGTTCCATGTCCTCGCGCGAGACGAGCGACTCCAGGTTCAGGCGCAGCAGCGGCTCCGTGTTCGAGGGACGGACATTGAAATGCCAGTCTTCGTAATCGATCGAGACGCCGTCGAGATGGGTGATCTCGGCGTCGGGGTGCATTGCCTCAATCTCGTCCATCTTGCCCTGGGGATCCCCGACCTCGGAGTTGATCTCGCCGGAGATGAAGTACTTCGAATGGAATTCCTCCATCAGCCCGGACAGCGACCGGCCATCGGTCGAGATGAACTCGAGCAGCCGCAGGGCGGGAATCGATCCGGAGTCGGCGCAGTAGAAATCCCGGAAGTAGTAGTGGCCCGAAACTTCTCCGCCGAAGACCGCGTTCTCCTCGCGCATGCGGCGCTTGAAGAATGCGTGCCCGACCCGCGAGAGGTCGGTTCTGCCGCCGGCCGCGGCGACGACGTCCGGCACGGCCCGGCTGGAGCGGGGGTCGTAGAGGATTGTGCCGCCGGGTTCGGTGGTGAGCGCCGAGCGGGCAAGCAGCGCGCAGATGAAGTCGCCGTCGCAGAATCGGCCGTCGCCGTCGATGAAGAAGCACCGGTCGGAGTCGCCATCCCAGGCGATCCCGAGGTCGGCTCCTTCCTTCTTCACCGTCTCGATGATCAGCTTCCGGTTCTCCTCCAGCAGCGGATTCGGTTCATGGTCGGGGAACTCGCCATTCGGCTCGAAATACAGCTCGACGAGATCCATGCCCAGCTTCTTCAGGATCGGTCCGATCATCGGCCCAGCCATGCCGTTGCCGCCATCAACAACGATCCGCATCCGCTTGACCTTCGCCGGGTCGACGAAGGCGAGCGCGGCCTGGTGGTACTCGTCCCAGAGGTCGATTTCCTCGCGGCTGCCGCCACCTGGCGCCACGCCCATCCCGGCCTCGACCAGCCCACGGATGTCGCCGATGCCCGCGTCACCGGAAAGCGCAAGGGCACCCTTCTGAACCAGCTTGACCCCGGTGTAGGCCTTCGGATTGTGGGACGCGGTGCACATCGCCCCGCCGTCGAGAT
>JAGQUR010000007.1 GCA_020438395.1 Solirubrobacterales bacterium
TGGGCGGCTCGACCAACACGGTGCTTCACCTGCTGGCCGCCGCCCGTGAGGCCGACGTGGACTTCGAGATGTCCGACATCGACGAGCTCTCCAAGCGGGTGCCCTGCATCTGCAAGGTCGCCCCGAACGGCCACTTCCTGATGGAGGACGTCCACCGGGCCGGCGGGATTCCGGCGATCCTCGGCGAACTGCGCCGTGGCGGATTGCTCAACGAGAACGTTCACACGGTGCATTCGCCGGACATCGACACCTGGCTCGGGAGCTGGGACGTGCGCGGCCCGAAGCCATCCGAAGTCGCGCTCGATCTCTTCCACGCCGCACCCGGCTGCAAGCGTTCCCCACAGGCCTTTTCGCAGTCGGAGCGGTGGGAGTCGCTGGACGTCGACCCGGTCGAGGGCTGCATTCACGACGTCGAGCACGCCTACTCGAAGGACGGCGGCCTGGCGATCCTCTACGGCAACATCGCCGAGCGCGGCTGCGTAGTCAAGACGGCCGGGGTCGACGAGTCGATCCTCACCTTCAGCGGACCAGCCTTCGTCGTCGAATCCCAGGATGACGCGGTTGACTCGATCCTCAGCGGCCGGGTCAAGTCGGGCGACGTCGTCGTGATTCGCTACGAAGGCCCGCGGGGCGGACCGGGCATGCAGGAGATGCTTTACCCGACCTCTTATCTGAAGGGCCTCGGCCTCGGCAAGGAATGCGCGCTCCTGACCGACGGCCGCTTCTCCGGCGGCACCTCCGGCCTCTCAATCGGCCACGTGTCCCCCGAAGCTGCGGCCGGCGGGGCGATCGCCCTGGTCGAGACCGGGGACGAAATCGTGATCGACATCCCCGACCGTTCAATCACTCTCGCGGTTGACGACGAGGCGCTGGCCGCCCGCCGGGAAGCTCTGGAGGCGTCGGGCGGATACCAGCCGGTCGATCGCGACCGGGAGGTCTCGCCTGCTCTTCGTGCCTACGCGATGATGGCCACCTCGGCCGACACCGGTGCGGTGCGGGACGTCGAGGGCGTCGAGCGGCTGGTCAACGCCGCGCGGCTGCTCGACTCCGAACAGATCGGCTCCTGACCCGTCAGCTTCGTCCGCTCCTCGGATTTTCACCGGGAGTTCACGTGGTTTTCGTAGGGTTTGGTGGATGCTCCGTATAGGTCACAAGGGCGCCGACGCGCTGGTTCCCGGAAACACGATCGCCTCCTTCGTGAAGGCGGTCGAGGTCGGGGTGGACGCGATCGAATTCGACGTGCTCTGGACCGAGGACGGTCATCCGTCGATCGATCCGGGGAAGCGCTCCGAACTGGTCGTTGCCCACGACTGGCACGCCGCGGCGGCAGCGGAAAGGAAGGGCGGGAAGCTGACCCTCGAGACAGCCCTCGAGGCCTTCAAACAGCCGCCGCTTGACCGGGTCCGGATCAACCTTGACATCAAGCTGCCGGGCCGGGACGACGAAGTCTTCGACGCGGTGGTCAGGCACCGCCTGGTCGAGCGCACCTCGGTCTCGACCATGGAGGTTTCGACTCTCAGGCGCCTGGGAGAGCTGAAACGGGAGGATCTGATCGAGTCCGGGATGAGCCTCGGCTGGACCGTGCCGAAGGTGACCAGGGACTGGCTCTCGATGCCGAAGGTGATCAGGCCTGCCCTGGCGATGGGACTGGTGTCGGTCAGGGTCCGGATGCCCGGTCAGGTTCGCCGCGGGCTCCAGGAACTCGAGGTCGACTCGATATGGGCCTTCTTCGGCGTTGTGACGCCGCGCCTCGTCGAGACGATCCATGACGCCGGCAAGAAACTCAACGTCTGGACGGTCGATGACCCTGACCGCATCGACTCGCTGACGGCGATGGGCGTGGACGGGATCTGTTCGAACGATCCCCGTCTGCTCTACACCCGGATGCTCGGCGTCTAGATTGCGGCCGGCTCGGCGCCCCGCTTGAGGCGGACCGCGCTCTGCAGCTCTTCTTCGGTGAAGCCGCCGACCGCTTCCTTGCCGGCCACATAGCGGTAGAGAGCGACGCCGAAGATGGTGGCCAGCGACTGCTGGATGAGAGCAGCGGCGACCAGGATCAGGACCCCGACCCCGATCAGGATCGCACCTCCGAAGCCGGTCGTGGTCCAGAGGGCCACCCCGGCAACGATGAAGAGTATGGCGGGCAGGAAACCGACCAGGAAGACGATGCCGCCGATCGCGATCGTGCCTGCGATCTGCTCGCCCCAGCGGCTCTTGACCAGGTGGGCGCAGCGCTTGATCGTCCCGATCGGGCCGGTGCCTTCGAGGGCGATGACCGGGACCGCCAGGAAGGTGAGGATGCCCCAGGCCGCGCCGGCAAGACCGCCGACTATTGCGCCGGCGATTCCGAACCGCTCCTGGATTGCCCGGATGATGCTCATCACGACGGTGGCGACGAAGGCCCAGCCTGCGATTTCGCCCATCCGGCTCGAGGCGAGAGCGATGCCGTCGCCGAACTCGGGGGTTTCACCATGCATCTGACGGTCGGCATTGTGGGCCAGGGCGACCGCGAAATAGTAGGTCACGAAGGCGCAGAGGTAGGTGCCGACGGCGATCAGAATTGCACCGGGCACCGGCGTGCCGTCTTCGAAGAAATAAAGGCCGGGGCCGATCAGCACGATCGCGATCAGGAAGGCGATCAATCCGCCGATCAGCGGAAAACGCACCAGTCCCGGCGAGTCCGAGAGAACCCGCCAGCTTTTCTTGGTCAACTGCCAGCCAGCCTTGATCCGTCGCATTGACCCAGATTACTCCGTCGGGGCGGCAATTCCAGGGACCTGAAGGATCCCCCGCTCTTTGAAATAGGCCCATTCCTCCTTGCCGAGGTCGGTCGCGGGCGGGTCGGCATAGACCCATTCGCGCATTATCCGGTGCCAGTTGCGCTTCGCCCCGAGGCGCCCCAGAACCGCCAGCACGCCGATCTCCATGCGACGGCCCATCAGTTCGTCGGCCGGGATCGACTCGCGGCGCATCAGGTCGAAGTACTCGGAGCGGGGATCGTGGGTCGACTCGATCACCTTCATGACCCGGTCCCCGTTGATCTCGATCTCCCGGTCCTCCATGTACCAGCCGCCGATCGACATCACATGGTTCATCAGATGCTCGGCGTCAAGCTTCGACGGCTTCTTCACGAATCCCAGGTTGTGCAGGGCATCCCGCAGCCCCTCCGGGTCGTTCCTCACGGCTGCGTCCACCGCGAGCTGCTCCAGTTCGATCTGCTCCTTGTCCAGCTTCTTGGTCATCCCGAAGTCGAGGAAGGCGACCCGGCCGTCCTCCATCAGCAGGTAGTTGCCGGGGTGGGGATCGGCGTTAAAATGCTGGAGGTGGTAGATCGATCCGAAACTGCCGCGAAACAGGATTTCCCCGAAACGGCTTCGCTGTTCGTGGTCGAGTTCGAGGATCTCCTCGAATCCGATCCCTTCGACGAACTCGGTGACCAGCACCCGCCGACGGGAAAGCCGGGTGACCACGTCCGGAACGTAGATGAACGGGTGGCCCCGGTAGGCGCGGGCGAAAGAACGCTGGTTCTGGGCCTCGTACTCGTAGTCGAGTTCCTCCAGCACCCTCTCGCGCAGCTCGCGGGTCACCTCCCGGGCGTCGAGCCCGGGGGCGAGGGCACGGGCCATGCGGACCAGCATGCCCGCGTTCTTCAGGTCGGATTCAAGCGCCTCTGCGATGCCCGGGTACTGGATCTTGACCGCTACCTCCCGGCCGTCGATCAACCGCCCGCGGTGGACCTGGCCAATCGAGGCCGCGGCGAAGGCTTCGTGTTCGATCGAGTCGAATAGCTGCTCGATCGGTTCCCCGTCGTATTCCTCCCGCAGGACCTTGACCACTTCCTCCCACGGCATCGCCGGCGCCTCCGAGCGGAGTTTCCCCAACTGCTCCTGGTAGATCTCCCGGTACTCCTCGGGAATGAAGTCGATGTCGATGAAAGAGGCGAACTGACCGATCTTCATCGCCGCCCCCTTCATCTGGCCCAGGGTCGCGACCATCCTCGCGGCGGTTTCGGCATGCCTTTCGTCCAGCTTCTCCTGACTGGAATCACCGCCGCGAAAAAGGCTTGAGGCCTTGGTTCCCGCGTACTTGGCGCCCTGCGAGCCGATCGCCGTACCGAGTTTGGCCGAGCGGCGGAGTCGGCCCTTGGGAATCTTCGAATCGTCCGCCATGCCTCAAGCGTAGAACTTTCCCTATCCTGTTCTGTCCAATGTCTTCTGAACGCGCAACTCTTAACGCCACAACCCGCACCGAATTCGGCACCAGAATCTCCAAACGCCTCCGTCGCGACGGCAAGGTCCCGGGGGTCGTCTACTCGGACGGGAAGGACGCGATTTCCTTCCAGGTCGAAAGCCGGGACGCCCGGGTCATCCTCGGCGAGGGCCATGCGCTGTTCGATCTCCACATCGAGGGTTCCGACACGGTTCCGGTCGTGGTCAAGGAACAGCAGCACCACCCGGTGCGCGGCGACCTCCAGCATCTCGACCTGCAGCAGGTCGACCTCAACCAGGCGATCCAGGCGGAAGTCCTGATCGAACTGACCGGTGATGACGTCAGCCCCGGCGTCAAGCAGGGCGGCGTGCTCGAGCATGTCACCCGCGAAGTCACCGTCGAGGCGCTGCCGACTGACATTCCCGACTCGATCTCGCTCGACGTGTCCGAGATGGAAATCAACGACACGCTCACCCTCGAGCAACTCGTCGCTCCGGAAGGCGTCACCCTGATCGCCGACGATCCCGCCGAAGTGACCCTGGTCACGCTCTCGCCGCCCCGCGTCGAGGAGGAGCCGGAAGAGGACCTCGAAGCCGAACCCGAAGTGGTCGGCGAAGGCGAAGAGGGCGAAGAGGCAGCCGAGGGCGAAGGCGACTCGGGCGAAGAGTCCTCAGACGAGGAGTAGGTCCTGGCTTTCCTGCGTCGCTCAGACCCGGAGGACGGGTCCGATGGCCCGATCCTCATCGTCGGTCTCGGCAACCCGGGCCGGGAATACGAGCGGAGCCGGCACAACGCCGGCTTCATGGTCGCGGCGCTGCTCGCCGAGCGCTGGGACATGCCCAGGGCGAAGGAGAAGTACAACGCCCGGATCACCGAAGGCCGGATCAGGCCCGGCGGGCCACGAGTGGTCCTGATGACCCCGCTCACCTACATGAACGAGTCCGGCAAGTCGGCCGGACCGGCCCGTGGCTCGAAGAAGATTCCGCTGGAGAAGGTGATCGCCGTCTACGACGAGATCGACCTGCCCTTCGGCGAGATTCGCAGTCGCCTGGGAGGCGGAGCGGCCGGCCACAACGGGGTGAAGAGCCTCAAGCAGGGTTTCGGATCGGCCGACTTCTGGCGGGTACGGATAGGCGTTGACCGGCCCGATTCGACCGACCCGGACCGGGTCGCCGGCTACGTGCTGGGGAAGTTCTCGGAAAGTCGCGAACAGGTCGAGGGCCTGATCGACGACGCGGCCCGGGAAACGGAAAGACTTGTCGAGAGAATCGCCGCCGGGGAAACCGGCGAGAACTGAAGGAATACGAGGAGCCATGAGCCTGACCACCTATGAAGTCGATGACCGCGGGGTCGCCCTGATCCAGCTTGACCGCCCCAAGGCGATGAATGCGATCAACACCGGGATGCTGGTCGAACTGATCGAGCACGTGGCCGTCGCGAGGGGGGACGAGAACGTGAGGGTGCTGGTCATCTCCTCGACCGATTACATGGCCCTCTCGGCCGGCGCCGACATCAAGGAGGACATCGACGACGACGCCAAGGTGAACAAGATGCAGCTCTTCGCCGACCTCTATGACGCCGTGGTCCAGTTCCCCAAGCCGACCATCGCCGCCTGCCACGGATACGTGGTCGGGGGCGGGGCCGAGATCGCGGTTGCCTGCGACATCCGGATCGGCGGCTCGAACCTCCAGATGCGCTTCCCCGGCGCGGCCCTCGGAGTTCCGGTCGGCCCGGCCCGGCTGGTCACCCTCTGCGGGCTGAGCCACGCCAAGTACCTGCTGCTCTCCTCGAACACGGTGAAGATTGACGAGGCGCTACGCATGGGTCTGGTCAACCAGGCCGCCCCCGGTGCGGCGACCGAGAACACCGCCCTGGAGCTGGCCGGCCGGATCGCCGCCCTGGACCCCGAAGGCGTGGCCCGCCTCAAGCGGATGCTTCACGAATGGGACGACATCGAAGGCCGCTCCGAAGCCGAAGGCCGCGGCCAGGTCGAGTGGCAAAGGTCCGGTCCCGGCCTCTATTAGTTCGGGTGAGGGACGGGACCGGACCTGGTCCTGACGGCGGTAGTTCGGGTGAGGGACGGGACCGGACCTGGTCCTGATGGCGGCCGGTCCCGGGTCAGAGGACCCTCATGTCCAATTGGCGATTCTGTCGAGGAGCATCGCCATCCCGAGTTCTTCGGCGATTTCCCGCCCTGACTCCATCAACTCCTCGGCCCGGCCGGGTTCGGGATTTCCGATTCTCCGGAGGGCGAGGGCGAGGTGCATTCGGGAGTGGGCCAGGTAGGGCCGGGCGCCCATCTCTTCACAGGTATCCACCGATCGCTCGAGCCAGGTCGCCGCGTCGCGGTCGCGGCCCAGCAGCAGGCAGATCTCGCCCAGATGCATCTCGACCGGGCCGAGGGTGGAACCGGCCGGTCCGGTGATAACCCATTCGCCCGCATAGGGCTCCATCAGCCCGACGAGTGTGGCCGCGCCCCGCTCGAAACCGATCTCGCAGGCGACCATTGAGGCCAGGGCGCAGAACGACAGGTAGGTGATGTTGCGGCTCTCGATTTCCAGCACGTCGGCATCGGTGTAGCGGTCGACCCGTTCCAGCACCTCATCGCCCCTTCCGGCCTGGGTCATCGCCAGGTAGTAGGCCATGCGCCAGGTCGGCCAGTGCTCCCAGCCGGAAGACTGGGCGGCCATCGCCTTCACATGGTCGAGGTGCTCGTCGAGCCTGCCCTGCTCTGCCCTGATCTCGAACAGGAGCGAGTCCGTCAGGGCGACCCGGGCGGCGGTCGGGATGTCCTGCTGAATGGTCTCGGTGATCAGCTGCTCAGCTTCATCCCACCTTCCTTCGAGGACCATCTGGCTCGAATGAAGGCCGGCCTGGTTGACCCGGATCTGCGGCAGGGTTCTGGCCAGGACATCGAACCGGGCGATGTCCGCGTCGGCTTCCGCCCGGTGACCCAGGTTCAACTGCACCACCGCACGCCAACTCAGGGCCTCGGCCAGGTCCTCGGGATCCTCCGACGATTCAGCTACCTCGACCAGCCGGTCGGCCATCGGCAGACGGCTGGCGCGGCCCTCCGGCTCCCACCTCAGGAACGATGCGGCGATGTTCGAGACGAAGAAGGTATAGGGGTCGTTCACGCGTTCCGCCATCTCGGTCGCTTCGATCGCCATCGCCCGGGCATCGGCCGACAATCCCCCGCTGAAATAGAGGATCTGGGCCAGGCTGGCAAGTAGCTGTGCCCGGAAAGGACTGTCACCTGGCCCGATCGCTTCGAGGGCCTCGCGTAGCAGCCTGCCCTGGACGTCGCGGTCGCTTTCGAAGGAGTCCCAGCTGCCCCAGGTGGTGCCCATCGCCGCCCGGGCGATCAGCTCGGGAATCCCGGATTCCCTGGCCGCTTCCGCCGCCTCACCGAAGGTCCGGCCGGACCGCTGGAGGAGCGCCATCCGCCACTCTGCCTCCGCTCGGCTGAGCAACAACTCGGCCAGAAGACCCTGGTCGACGGGTTCGTCGGCCCGGCAGGCGGCTATGGCGCCACCCAGGAAATCGACCGCCTCGTCGTAGGCCAGGCGTTCCTCGGCCTGGCGGGCCGAAAGGGTGGCGTAGTGAATGGCCCGGTCAGCCTCGGCCGGCCCGGCGTGGGTGAAATGCCAGGCCAGGGTCGGAAGATCCTCGTCTCGCTGGTCTCCGAACCGGTTCTGGTTGCGGGACTCGATCGCCTCACCGATCCGACGGTGAACTGCGGATCTTCGCGTGAGCCCGAAGCTGTCCTCGAGTGAACTCCTGACCAGGGCGTGAACGAACGAGTAACGGCCGGGAACGGAACCGGATTCATCGAGCAGGCCGGCCCCGACCGACGCGTCGAGCAATTCGATGATCCGGTCGTCATCGTCGGTTGTGGTCCGGCGCAGGATCTCGAGGTCGAAATCGCGACCAATGAGGGCGGCCCGGCCGAGCAGTTCGGGTCCGCCCTCGGGCAGGCGGGATACCCGCTGGGTGATGATCTCCCGGATCTCCGGCGGCACCGCCCCGGGATGGTCCTCCCCGGATTCCTCGAGGTTGCGCACGAGCTGTTCGATGAAGAAGGGGTTGCCGCCGGTCTGGTCGCGGACGACCGCGGCGAGGCTCTCGTCGAGCCGGCCCGAGATCAGGCTCTTGACCTCTTCCTCGTCGAGGGCTTCGACCTGGATGCGGGTGGTCGGCAGTCGCCGTTGAAGCTGGCTGAGGGTGTCGGGCAGGTGGCTGCTGGCGGGCAGCTCGGTGTCGCGGTAGATGCCGAGCGCGAGGATGCTCCGCAGGGGGTTGTCCCCGGCCATGCTGGCCAGCAGCCGAAGGGTCGAGCGGTCGGCCCAATGCAGGTCGTCGAGGATGATCAGCATCGGCCGCCTCGCCGAGAAGCGGCCGATCATCCGCATCACGGCACCGAACAGCGCCTGGCGCTCCGACTCGAGGTCCGAGGTCGGCCCCGGATCGGGCAGGTCCATCCTGCGGGCCAGCTCCGGCAGGAGGCGCGAAAGGGTCGGGCCGTCACCACCGACGATGTCGGCCGGGTCTACGTCACCGAGCTGCCGGACCGCGGACTGGAGCAGGCCCGACCAGATCCTGAATGGCCGGACCTCATCCGGCTCCGAGCGGCCGTAGAGGACGGTGATGTCATCCCGGCTGGCGGCGAGTTCGGCCGCGAGGCGGGTCTTGCCGACCCCGCCTTCTCCCGCGAGCAGGGAAATCCTGAGTTCGCCGGCCGCGGCAAGGTCCAGTTCGCTCCCCAGCTGCTCGAGAATCCGCTTGCGCCCGACCAGATAGCCACCCTCGATTCTCGGGTCGATCTCCAGACCGATGCCCCGGGGGGTGGGTGCAGGCGTCTCCCGGGCCGGCCGCCGCGGGGAGGGAGCCGGTTCGGCCTTCTCGCCAGAGCTTTCGTGTGCCCTGAGAAGCCGTTCGTGTATCGCCCCCAGTTCCGGAGCGGGGAAAGTTCCGAGTTCCTCCCGAAGCAGAACCCGAAGCTCCTCATAGGCGCGGAGCGCTTCGGCGATATTGCCCTCCGCTTCGAGCAGTTCGATCAGCGCCGCGCGGGCCGACTCGCGGAAGGGCGAGGCTTCGACGGCATTTCGGGCTGCCTTTTCGGCCTTGGCCTGTTCGGCCGGGCCGAGCCTGGCTCCGATTCTGGCGACCGTCTCGAGGGATTTCAGGCGAAGTTCCTCGAAATAGACCCTTTGTTCCTCGATCCAGCGGGCCTCCAGGCCGGGGAGCAACCCGCCCTCGAAGATACGGGCCGCCTCCTGGGCGTCTTCCCAGCCGGCCGCAAGCCGGTCGCCGGTGACCGAACGGTCGCCCGCCACCTCATGGGCGAAGTCGAGTTTCCGCTGCGCGGTCTCATAGTCGATGTCGGCTTCCTCGCCGAGGTTGAGCGACAGCTCGGCGCGGCCTTCCAGCCGGCCCTGCCCGAGGGCCTTTCTCAGCCTCGACAGGGGAGGAGCGAGCAGCGCTTCCCCGCCGCTGGGCAGGCCCTCGTCCGCCCAGAGGGCCTCGACCAGTTCGTCCCGTCTCACCGGACGGGCCCGGTTCAGCACCAGGTAGGCGAAGATCAGTCTTCCCTGGCGGCCCGGAAGGTCAGCCTCCAGCTGCTCGCCGTCCCACGTGACGGTGAGCCTGCCACAGACCGTTATCCCGGGATTTCCCACCGCGGCAACTTATCCGAACGGACCGTCCGACGCGAACGGGATCAGGCGGGAAGATGCCGCTTGAGAATGGCCTGCATGTCGAGCCTTCTCGCGACTTCCTCGCCTTCATGCCGGAGCCGCAATCTGCGTTCGGCGCCGTCGGGGTCACCCATCGCTTCGAAGGCCGAGGCGAGGGCGAGCCGGGTGCGGGCCAGGTAGGGGACCGCTTCCATTACTTCGCAGGTGATCAGGGAACGCTCGAGTGCGGTCGCGGCCTCGCGATGGTTGCCTGCCAGCAGCTGAAGTTCCCCGAGGTGCATGTCGACCGGCCCGAGGGTCGAGCCGATCCGGGCGATGATGATCCACTCGCCGCTGTACGGGGTGAGCAGCTCGATCAGTTTCGCGGCGCCTTCCTGGTCGTCGAGCTCTCCGGCAAGCAGGTTTCCGACCGCACAGAACGGCAGCAGGGTGTTGTTGAAGTCCCTGGTCTCATCGAGGCTGTCGTAGCCCAGCTCGGCGACCATTTCCCGCACCTCGTCCAGCTGGCCCGCCTGGGCCTTGGCGAGCATCAGGCCCAGGCGCCAGGTCGGCCACATCTCCCAGCCCTTTGCCCCGGCCTCGAACAGTTCGAGCCGACCCAGGTGTTCCGCGAGGGCACCCTGCTGGGCCCGCACCATGAAGCGCAGGGCGTCCTCAATCAGCAGGGCGGCCCCGCGTGGCATGCCCTCGGTCTCCAGTTCCCGGACCAGCTCCTCGCCGTCCTGCCAGTCGCCGGTCATGAACCAGGCGGAAGCACGCATCGCCTTCGAAATCACCCTGATCTGGGGGAGGGTCTCGCTCATCGCATAGTGGCGGCTGCGGTCCGCCTCGGCCTCGGCGCCGCGACCCAGGTTGATCAGCGAAAGCTGGCGCGAGACGAGTCCCTGACCGGTCAGCTCCGGGTCATCGAGTTGTTCCGCCAGTTCCAGCATCCGCTCCGAGGCGGGGAGCCGTTCATCCAGCCTGCCCGGCTCCCAGCGCCGGTAGGCGGTCGCCTGGATCACTCCGAATTCGGCTTCGGGGGCGTCGAGACGCTCGATCATCTCTACCGCCTGATCGGCCAGTTCGCGCGCTTCGGCGGCCTTGCCACTGCCGTAATAGAGCATGTTCCCGAGCATCGCCGTCAACTCCGCGCGAAGGGGAGAGTCGGTCTCGGGCAGGCCGTCAAGCGCTTCGCGCATCAGATTGAGCTGTTCGGCCATATCGGCGTCGAAGGCGTCCCAGCCGCCCCACCGGCTGCCGATCGCCGCTTCTGCGGCCAGCTCCGGCAGGCCGGATTCGCGTGCCGCCTTGGCTGCCTCGAGGAAGGTGTCGCCCGCCGCCTGAAGCGAGCCGTTCTTCCACCGCGCGTTGGCCTGACTCAGCAGCAGCCTCGCCAGCAGGCCCTGGTCGACGGGTTCGTCGGCCCTGGCGGCGGCGATGGCGCCTTCATAGAAGTCGACCGCCTCGTCGTAGGCAAGCCTCGCTTCGGCCTGTTCGGCGGCCTGGGTGGCCCAGTGAACGGCTCGGTCGGTCTCCGCCGGGCCCGCCTGGATGAAATGCCAGGCCTTCTCGCCGACCCGGCGCTCGGGACGGCTCGCGGTCTGCCTTTCGATCGCTTCGCCGATGTCCCGGTGGATCATCGCCCTGCGGGTCAGCCCGAGCTCGTCTTCAAGGGTGCTGCGGAGCAGGGCGTGAACGAACGAATACCGCCCCGGAACGGTCGGTGATTCGTCCAGCAGGCCGGCGCTCACGGCGGCGTCGAGCAGGTCGATGACTGCGTCCTCGTCCCAGCTGGTGGTGGCCATCAGGACCGGAAGGTCAAAGTCCCGGCCGATCAGGGATGCGCGCCTGAGCAGGTCGGGGCCACCGTCGGGCAGGTGATTGACCCGCTGGGAGACGATCTGGCGGACCTCGGCCGGCGCGGCCTCCGGGTCTTCGATTCCGGTCTCTTCAAGGTGACGGACGAGCTGTTCGACAAGGAAAGGGTTGCCGCCGGTCTGGTCACGCAGCGAGGTGGCGAGCGTCGCATCGAGGCGGTTTCCCACAAGCTGCCCGACCTGTTCCGTGTCGAGAGCCTCGACCTCCAGTTTCAGGGTGGGCAGACGGCGCTGGAGGTTGGTCAGCGTTTCCGGCAGCAGGCTGTCCTCCGGCAACTCCGTGTCCCGGTAGATGCCGAGGGCCAGGACTCCGCCTGGCGGGTTGTCCCCGGCCAGGCTGGCCAGCAGCATCAGGGTCGAACGGTCCGCCCAGTGGAGGTCGTCCAGCACGACAAGCATCGGCTGCCTGGCGGTCAGGCGCCCGATCATCCGCATTACCGCACCGAACAGGGCCCGGCGTTCCGATTCGAGGTCACCGGCCGGTCCCGGCGCGGGAAGCTCCATGCTTCGGACGAGTTCCGGCAGGATCCGGGCCAGGGTGGGACCGTCGGCGCCGACGATCTCGGACGGCGGAATGTCCCGCACCTGCCGCATCGCGGAGCGAAGCAGTCCCGACCAGATCCGGAAGGGCCTGATCTCGTCCGGCTCGGATCGTCCGTAGAGGACTGTCACGTCATCCCGGCCGGCGGCCAGTTCGGCCGCGATCCGCGTCTTGCCGATTCCGCCCTCGCCGGCCAGCAGGGCAATTCTCAGGTCCCCGTTTACCGCAAGGTCGAGTTCCCCGTTCAGCTGCCGGAGGATTTCCTCTCGGCCGACCAGGTCGATTTCGGTGATCCTGGGATCGATCAGCCGGCCGATCTGTTCCGGGGTGGCCTGACGCTCAATCGGAACCGGGCCTGCTGCCGTTTCGGACAGGGTCGCCCCTTCTTCCCGAGTGGCTTCGCTCTCCGGCGCGGCGGCCTTAGCCGGGGGCGATTCCTTGTCGTCGGCGGTGACCGCGTTCTCGTGGGCGTTCAGCAGGCGTTCGTGAACGGCTGACAGTTCGGGCGCCGGGAAGGTTCCGAGTTCGTCCCGGAGCAGGACCCGGAAATCCTCGTAGGCACGCAGGGCTTCGGCGATATTGCCCTGGGCTTCCATCACTTCGATCAGCGCGGTTCGGGCCGACTCCCTGAACGGGGCGGCGTCGACGGCCTGGCGCGCGGCTCGCTCGCCCCGGGCCCTTTCGGCGTCACCGAGTGGCCCGCCCGCGCGCGCGGTCAGCTCCAGAGCCTGCAGCCGCAGGTCCTCCAGTTCGTTCCGGTAATCGTCGATCCAGCCGGCTTCGAGGCCGGGAAGCAGCCCGCCCGCAAGGATCTTCTCGGCCGCAACCGCTTCGTCGAAAGCCTCTCGGTGCCGGCCTTCGTCCTCGAGGTTCCGGGCCTTCTCGATCCCCTCCTCGGCGGCTTCCCAGTCGATCCAGGCTTCGTCACCCAGGCTGAGGCCGAGCTCCGAGCGTCCCTCCAGCTTGCCCGGGCCGAGAGCTTTCCTCAGCCGCGACAGCGGCGGCGCCAGCAGCGCCTCGCCTCCGCTCGGCAGGCCCTCGTCCGCCCAGAGTGCCTCGACCAGTTCGTCTCTTCTCACCGGCCGGCGCCGGTTCAGCGCCAGAAATGCGAACAGGAGCCTTCCCTGGCGTCCGGGCAGGGATTCCCCGATTTCCTCCCCGTCCCAGGAGACGGAAAGCCTGCCGCAGAGTGTGATTCGGGGGTTAGGGGAAGTCATCGCAAGGTGCCTGTCATTTCGCCGCAATCCGGACGCAACCTGTGCCGGGGATTCTGCCAGCCATGTCAACGACTTCTCTCATCAACCTCCTGCCCGCGGCGGCCCGTATTGCGCCGGAAACCCCCGAGGATGTGGCGTTCGCATTCGCAGAAGCCCGCCGTACCGGCAGGAAGCTGGTGGTCTTCTCGACCGGTCACGGAATTCCGCCGATCGGTGACACCTCGGATCGCATCCTGCTGGACATGGGTGCCTTCGACCAGGTCGAGATCGATCCGTCGGCCCGGGTTGCCCGGATCGGCGGCGCCGTCCAGTGGAGCGACCTCGTTTCGGCGGCCAACCGCCACGGACTCACCGCCCCGTTCGGCTCGGCCGCTTCGGTCGGCGTGACCGGATACATGATGGGTGGCGGCATCGGCTTCATGTCCCGCCATCTCGGTCTGGGCAGTTCCGCGATCAGGTCGGCCGAACTGGTCGCGCCGGACGGCCGCATCCTCCACATCAACGCCAAGTCCGATCCCGACCTTTTCTGGGCCCTGCGCGGCGGTGGCGGCGGCTTCGGTGTGATCACCAGCCTGGAAGTCGAACTCACCCCGGTTACAGCCATGTCGGGCGGCGTGCTCGGCTGGGGCATCGAGGATGCCGAACGTGTGCTGCGCACCTGGTCGACCTGGACCGAAAGGCTGCCGGACGACGTGACCTCGGCCGTCCGCTTCATGCATCCGCCGGAGGGTCCTTCCCTGACCGTCGTCGTGGTCACGGCTCCCCGTGACGAGGCCGACCTGAGCGAGGTTCTGAGCCCTCTGACCGATCTTCAACCGGTCCTGAACACGGTCCGCAACACCGACCCCGAGGCCTTCATCAACGAGTACACGGACCCGGAGATCGACCCGGAAGAGCCGCCCCATGCCTTCGAGCACGTGCTGTTCGACCGGCTGCCTGGTGACGCCTGCCAGATGGTCGCGGAGTTCGCCCGACCGGCCGACGGTTGCGGCGCGATGATGATCGAGATCCGCCATCTCGGTGGTGCCCTGGCCACTCCGGCCGCTTCGGGCGGGGCGACCGACATGGTTGACGGCGAGTACTGCTTCTTCGTCGTCGGGCAGCTCGAAGCCGCGGAAGGGATGGCCCATGCCGTTGACGTCCTTTCCGACTATGGCCGGGGCCGGACCTACTTCAACTTCATGCCGAGAAGGACCGGTCGCCAGACCGCCTACCGGCAGGAGGCGATCCACCGTCTCGCCGATCTCTACGAAGCGATGGATCCCGAAGGCCTGCTCGACCATCCCCACCCGATTTCCCGCACCGCCAGCGTCGTCGACGAAGCTGCCGAGGGCCCGGCCCTCGCAAAACTCCCCGGCTGACAGCAGCCCGGCGGGGCAACCACAACGCATTACACCCGGTGCCCGGTGGTCTCTCCCTGACCACCGGGCGCTTTCGCTTTGTCGCTTCATGCTTTGATCGTCAGCCGTGTCACTGCGCCCGACAATCGACCTCCTGCTCGAGGACGAGCAGATCTCCCGCCTTTCGGCAGAGGTCCGCGACGCCGTGGCCGCCAGGGAGGCGGGATCCGGAAGCGGGGTGGTCGGGGGGAGCGTGCGGGCAGAGGTCTCGGCGTCCCTGCGCCCGGCCCTGATTGCGGCCCTGCTGGAGGACGACCTGGGACTCGAGGATCGCCCGGCCCTGATCGTCACCCCGGATGACCGTTCGGCCCGAGAGATGTCCGCGGCGATGGGCGCCTTCCTCGGCGACCGCGTGGTTCGCTCCTATCCCTCGCGAGGCACCGGATACGGCTCCCAGGTCACCCCGCCGCCACATCTCACCGGCCTGCGCATCGACGCACTCGATTCCTTCGGCCGTGAGGAGGAAAAGCCGCCGATCGTGGTAGCCAGCGCAATCGCCCTGGCCGAGTCGGTTCCGGACTCTTCGCTCAGGCCGGCCGGCTTCCGGCTCGCGGTCGGCGAGGAACACGAGCCCTCGCAGATTGCCGCCGACCTGGTCGCGGCGGGCTACGAGCGGGTCGACCAGGTTCAGGAGAGAGGCCAGTTTGCGGTCCGCGGCGGCATCCTCGACGTATTCTCCGCAACCGAAGACCGCGCCACCCGGATCGATTTCTTCGGTGACGAGATCGAATCGATGCGCTGGTTCTCCACTTTCACCCAGCGCTCGCTCGGTCAGGCCGAGTCGATCGAACTGGCCCCGGCTGCCGAACTGGACGCCGACCACCGGGAACTGGCAGAGCTGGCGATCGCGGAGGCCCGGGAGAACGAAACCGACATGGACCTGACCGAGGCCCTGCCGCTCGACAGCTTCCGGGCGCCACTCGACCTGATCCCGGCGGGGGCAGCGGTGATCCTCACCGCCGATGAGGAGATCGAACCGGCTCTGAAGGATCACTGGGAGGACGTCACCACGGCGATGCATGCCGATGACGCCAAACACCTTTACGAGGACGTGGCGGGACCGCTGAACGAACGTGCCGCCCTGATCCTGGCCAGGCCGGGGGAAGGGGAGGAATCGCTCCGGGCGATGAGCGCCGAGACGCCGGCCCGCAACCTGAAGGAGGCCGAGGCCGAGCTTCGAAAGCTGGCCGATGCCGGATACCGCACCGTGGTCGCCTTCGATTCCCGCGGCGAAGCAGAGCGGGCCCGCTACGGATTCGATCGACTTGACACGAAGATCGTCGATTCCGGGGCGATATCGGCCGAACCCGGGGTCAGCCTGGTCGAAGCCCGGCTGGCCGAAGGTTTCGTCTCGCCCCGGACCCGAATTGCCGTGCTGCCCTTCCGGCGTCTGCTCAATCGCCGCCGCCGGGCCGACGAGCGGGCCCCGGAAGCGGTCCGTGGCCGGCTGACCTTCTCCGAACTGCGGGTCGGCGACCACGTGGTCCATGAGGATCACGGCGTCGCCCGTTTTGCCGGTTTCGAGACCCGCGAGGTCGGCGGGATCACCCGTGACTACCTGTACCTCGAGTACAAGGGCGAGGACCGGGTCTACGTGCCGACCGACCAGTTCGCCAAGCTCTCCCGCTATTCCGGGGGCGCCGGCGCCCCGACCCTTTCGGCGCTGGGCGGCAAGAAGTGGCTGAACATGAAGGCCCGCGCCCGAGGTGCCGCCTCGGAGATCGCCGGCGAGCTGGTCAACCTCTACGCCGAACGAAAGACCCGCAAGGGTCACGCCTTCAGTCCCGACTCGGAATGGCAGATGGAGCTTGAGGCCAACTTCCCCTGGCGCGAGACCGCCGATCAGATCGAGGCGATCGAAGCGGTCAAGGCCGACATGGAGTCGGAGCAGCCGATGGACCGCCTGGTCTGTGGAGACGTCGGCTACGGCAAGACCGAGGTCGCGATCCGGGCTGCGGTCAAGGCCGCCTCCGATGGCAAGCAGGTGATGATCCTCGCTCCGACCACGATCCTCGCCCAGCAGCATCTCGGCACCTTCCGCGAGCGCCTCGCCGACCTGCCCTTCCGGGTCGACGGGGTCAGCCGCCTGCGCAAGCCGGCCGAGGTGAAACAGGTTGTGGCCGACTGGGCGGAGGGCAAGGTGGACGTCCTGATCGGCACCCACCGGCTGCTCTCCCGGGATGTGCGGGCAAAGGACCTTGGCCTGATCGTGGTCGACGAGGAGCAACGCTTCGGGGTCAAGCAGAAGGAGCTGCTGCGCCAGATGAAGCTGAAGGTCGATGTGCTCTCGATGTCGGCCACGCCGATCCCGCGCACCCTCCAGATGTCGATGTCCGGTCTCAGGGACATCTCGGTGATCGAAACCCCGCCCGAGGGCAGGCGCCCGGTACGGACCTATGTCGGTCCGTGGGACGAGCAACTGGTGGAACGGGCGATCCGTCGGGAGAAGGACCGCAAGGGCCAGGTCTTCTTCCTCCACAACCGGGTCGAGTCCCTGGACGAAGCCGCGGAGAGCCTGCGGGCCCTGGTTCCGGGGCTCCGGGTCCAGGTGGCGCACGGCCAGATGGAGGACGAGGAACTGGAAGCGGCGATGCTGAACTTCCTTCGCGGTGATGCCGACTGCCTGGTCGCCACAACGATCATCGAGTCGGGGATCGACATCCCCGCAGCCAACACCCTGATCGTCGACCGGGCCGACCATCTCGGCCTGGCCCAGGCGTACCAGATCAGGGGTCGCGTCGGCCGGTCCCGGGAGCGGGCTTTTGCCTACCTGCTCTACCCCTCGGAGGAGTCGCTGACCACTGAGGCTTCGACCCGGCTGGCCACTCTCGCCGATCACACCGAACTCGGCTCCGGCTTCCGCATCGCGATGCGTGACCTCGACATCCGCGGAGCGGGCAACCTGCTCGGCGACGAACAGTCGGGCCACGTGGCCGCGGTCGGCTTCGAGCTCTACTGCCAGCTGATTGACGAGGCGGTCGCCGAACTGGCCGGACGGGACGAGTCGACCGCCGAGCGGGAGCCGGTCCGGTTCGACATCGGCATCGACGCCTACCTGCCGGCGAGCTACGTTCCGTTCGAGGCGGCCAAGATCGACCTTCACCGCCGAATTGCGGCGGCCCGTCGACCCGGGGAGCTGCGCCAGATCACGGATGAGATGAACGACCGGTTCGGCCCGCTGCCGGACGAAGTGGAGAACCTGGTCACCCTCCAGCAGGCGCGAATCGACCTCGGGGCGGCCGGGGCGGAGCAGGTCCAGTTCCGGGGCGGCAAGCTGACCGTCACCGGGGTAGAGCTGGATTCCGAAGGTTCGGCCTCGGTCCGGGAGTCGGTACCCGGAACCGTTTACGAATGGCGCTCCCACGAACTCTCGGTCCGGGTGGACAACGATCCGGTCAAACGGCTCGCAACTGTGTCCGAACTGGGCCGCGCACTGGCTGATGTGGGTATGCTCCGCCAGTCGTAGTTTCAGCGACCAGCCACATCACATTTCCAGGAGGAGCCACTGCATGAGCGGCGCACGCAAATTCGGTTTGATTCTTTTCGGAGCCATTCTGGTGGTTCTCTTTGCGGGTATCGCAATCGCACAGGGCATCGGCAAGCCGTCGATCCCCAGTGGCGACATCATCTACGTGCAGGACGTCCCCGACGGCCGGGGCAACATCACCGAGGATGACTACAACCGTTCTTTCCAGCAGACCTGGAAGCGTGGCGGTCTACAGTCCGCCCCGAAGAAGGGTGACGCCCAGTACGACCAGGTCAAGGAAGCGGCGATCAACGACCTCCTCGACCAGGCCTGGCTGACCGGCGAGGCAGACGAGCTCGGCGTCACGGCCACTGACCGCGAGGTCCAGAACGAACTTGCGACGATCAAGAAGGACCAGTTCCCCACCCAGAAGGCCTTCAACGACTTCCTCAAGCAGAGCGGCTTCACGACGGAAGAAGTCGAGTTCAGGGTCAAGCTGCAGGTGCTGAGCCGCAAGATCCAGGAGCAGATCACGAAGTCGGTCACCGACGTGCCCGATTCGGAGATTGAGAATTTCTACGAGGCGTCGAAGTCCAGCTTCACCACGCCCGAGACCCGCGACATCCGCCTGATCGTCACCGACAAGAAGGCCAACGCGGAGAAGGCTTTGAACGAACTTGGCGACGATCCTTCCGACGCGGAGTTCGCGAAGGTGGCCAAGCAGCTTTCGGTCCACTCGAGCAAGACCGAGGGTGGCAAGACCGTAGCCACCGAGGGTGCCTTCCCCGATCCGGCCGGCGCCGCCATCATGAGCGCCGATGCCGGGACCATCGAGGGCCCGATCGAGGCCGGCAAGCAGTTCTACGTCTTCCGGGTCACCAAGATCACGCCGGAGGAAACCAAGTCCCTCGATGACGTGCGCGATCAGATCAAGCAGCAGTTGCTGCCCACCCTGCAGCAGCAGGCGATGACCGACTTCGTCTCGAACTACAACTCGAAGTGGACTTCCCGGACCTTCTGCAAGTCCGAGTACACCGTTTCGCGTTGCGACAACTACGAGAGCGACGGCCGTCTCGACTCGGCCGACCCCAAGTGCTACAAGGCCGGCGCCGGCAAGAATCCGGATCTGGCCTGCCCGGCCCCGATCGAGCTGCCGAAGCCGATGGCTCCGGGCGGCAACGCTTCGGCGGGTGCTCTGCTCGGCCAGACCCAGAATCTGCCGCAGCGCCCGATCCAGCCCGCGGACACCAAGGCCGCGGACACCGGCACTGGTGCCGGGGGGTCGGTGGACCTGAGCCAGCTCGGCGCGGCGGCAGGACAGTAAGCACAGGGCAACGGACTGGCGGGTAGCCGTGGAACCCGGCGAACTCGCCGGCGCCCTGGAGCGACTCGACCGGGTCGCGCGGGAACTCCGCGAGAAATGCCCGTGGGACAAAGAGCAGGATGCCCGCTCGATAGTGCCTCACACGGTCGAGGAGGCCTATGAACTGGCCGAGGCGGCCCGTGAGGAGGACGACGCCGCGATGCGCGACGAACTCGGCGACGTCCTCTTCCAGGTGGTGTTTCTTTCCCTGCTTCTGGAGGAGAGGGGCGAGGGCGACCTGGCGGAGATTGCCGGTCAACTCACCGACAAGCTGATTCGTCGTCACCCGCATGTCTATCCGCCCGGGGAAAGCGAGGCGACCGGAGGCATCGAGACCGCTGACGACGTGCGGCGCCAATGGGACGAGATCAAGCGGGACGTGGAAGGACGCAAGTCGGAGAAGGACTGGCGCAAGCCCGCCCTGCCGGCCCTGATCTACGCGAACAAGGTCCAGTGGAAGCTCGACCCGGAAGAGCGTCCGGCCAACGCCGGGGCGGCCAATCCGGACCGCGACGAGGCTGAAGCGGAAGTCGGCCGGCTGTTGTGGGAAGCGGTAGCGGAGGCCCGTCGCCGCGGGGTCGACCCCGAACTGGCCCTCCGGGCCGAGGCCGAGCGTCACGCGGAGGCCGGGCGAAAGTAGACTGGACGGCCAAATGAGCACCATCGAAGCCGTCCACGCACGCCAGATCCTCGACTCCCGGGGCAACCCCACGATCGAGGTCGAGGTCTCCCTCGAAAACGAATTCACCGGTCGCGCCGCAGTCCCCTCCGGTGCTTCCACCGGCGAGTTCGAGGCAGTCGAACTTCGTGACGGGGGAGATCCCTATCTCGGCAAGGGAGTAACCCAGGCGGTCGCCAACGTCAACGAGGTCATCAGGCCCGAACTGATCGGGTTCGACGTCACCGACCAGGCCGGTCTCGACCGGCTGATGATCGAACTTGATGGCACGGAGAACAAGGGCCGGCTCGGCGCCAACGCGATCCTCGGCGTTTCGCTCGCCGCCGCCCATGCCTCGGCCGCGATGGAAAAGCGCCCGCTCTACAGCTACCTGGGCGACCTCTACGGGGAGTCCGATCCGTCGCTGCTGCCGGTCCCGATGATGAACGTCCTGAACGGCGGCGCCCACGCGGACAATTCGGTCGACTTCCAGGAGTTCATGATCATGCCCGCGGGAACTCCGTCCTTCTCCGAATGCCTGCGGGTCGGGACCGAGGTCTTCCATTCGCTGAAGAAGATTCTCGCCGGTCACGGTCTGGCCACCGCGGTCGGTGACGAGGGCGGATTCGCCCCCGACCTTTCCTCCAACGAGGCCGCCCTCGAGATGCTGATCGAAGGCATCGAGGCAGCCGGTTACAAGCCGGGAGAGGAAGTCTTCATCGCTCTCGACCCGGCCACCTCCGAGATCTACTCGGACGGTGTCTACCGCCTCGAGCACGAGGACCGGGACCTCAGCGCGTCCGAGATGGCCGATTACTGGCAGTCGGCGGCGGAGCGTTACCCGATCGTCTCAATCGAGGACGGCATGGACGAGGAGGACTGGGACGGTTGGAAGCTGCTCACCGAGAAGCTCGGCGATTCGCTCCAGCTGGTCGGCGACGATCTCTTCGTTACCAATCCGGTCCGCCTGAAACGGGGCATCGACCTCGGCGTCGCCAATTCGATCCTGGTCAAGGTGAACCAGATCGGCACCCTGACCGAGACCTGGCACGCGATGGAGCTAACCCACAACAGCGGCTACCGCACGATGATGACCCACCGCAGCGGCGAGACCGAGGACACCACCATCGCTGACCTCGCGGTGGCCGT